>NZ_JAAMOZ010000001.1:645104-967656 GCF_011758645.1 Brooklawnia cerclae
GGTGGGCGCAAGGACGGGCACGCCGGGTGCGCTGTCGAAGCGCGCGGGCCGTACCCATGCGGGATCGAAGGGGAACACCGGCACGTCGGGGAGTTGTCTGCGGGCCGATTCCTTCGGATCCCGCACGCGGATCCCGTGGATCGCCTCACCGAGACTGTCGACGCGCGAGAGCACCTCGAGCCTGAGATCGCCCGCGAGAAGCCGGCTGCTGCGCCCCTGCCCCGCGTCCTGCCCGTGCTCGTCGAGGACGACCGTCGCCTCGGTGACGGGCTTCCCGTCGACCGTGATCGTCTCGGCGCCGTCGTCGGGCACGTAGGTGATGATGCCCTCCACCAGCACCCAGGAGCCGGGCACGTTCGCGATCCGTAGCGGGGTTCCCTCGTCGAGCCAGTCCAGGCTGACGAGCGACAACCAGCCGTACGGGCTGTTGAGCCGCCGTACTCGGGCCTCATGCCATTCCCGCCATTGCTGCTCGGTCGTGGTCATCGGCCCGCCTTCCTGAGGTGCCCGCCTGGTGCGGACATGTGTTGATGACGATTCTGCCCCCAAGCCGAGGTGAAACCGAGTTCTCCGGGAACCCGGTCCCGGACAGTGGGGGATGCGGGACGTCCCCCACCGTTCGCGCCAGGTCCCTGGGCACGAACGGCAGGGGAATCCCGGTTGGATCAGGGCCTTGCGCGGACGCCCGTCCTGGGCAGTTCGCCGTGGAGTCCCACAGTGCCCCTGGGTGAGATCCTGCGGCGTGGTCGACGCGGTCCTGATGCGATCCGGCGTACTGGTTCCCCCGAGCAGTACGTCTTCCCTGCGGCCCGGCCATTCGCCGGTGCCTTGTCGCGCACCGTGCGGTCCGGGTCGCGACCGCTTCCATCGTGCGGTCATTAGCACGGATGCGGAGGGTGATGCGGCGTTTTTCACCCTCGGTTTCACCCTCACGACCCGAGACGGGTCGGCGGTGGCGGCTGCTGTGGCGCGCCGATCCGGTCACAAGGCTCGGCAATTTGCTGCAGACAAGCGAGGACTATGCGTCAGAAGTCGTCGTCCACGTCCGGGTCGATGTCGTGCATGGACCGGCCCGTCAACGCGGCCAGCTGCTCCACGAGGGTGACGTGCACGAGGTCGCGCAGATCGGCCCGGTCGGAGGCGCGCCGCTCGAGGGGGCGCCGGAAGATCACGATGCGTCCCGGGTGATCGGGCGTCGCCTCCAGCGCTGCGGCCAGCGGCACCCGGTCGAGCGCGGCCCAGTCGAAACCGGAACTGGGGACGTCCTCCACACCGATGTCGACGCCCACGAGCGCTTCCGGGCAGGTCTCCATCAGCCGTTGGACCGATGCGGTCATACACTCGAGGAAATACTCGGCTGCCGTGCTGCGTCCGGGAAATCGCATGGGGTGTCCGGTGAACCGGTTCGGCAGTGCCAGCGGGCCGCGAACCCCGCGTCCATGGCGATCCCTGCGGTGCGGCATGCCCCAGACTCTAATGCGGTGGTCGAGACACGGTGACCGCAGCCGCTCCAAAGATGGGGTGGCCGAGGTTGGCGGATTAGCCTTTGGAGGGTGATGAACAGGTACTGCTCGCGTAGCGGGTGTTCCAATCGTGCGGCCGCGACGCTCACGTACGTGTACGCCGATTCGACCGCGGTGCTCGGCCCTCTGGCGATGCAGGCGACGCCGGGCTGCTACGACCTGTGCGCCACGCATGCCGCGTCGATGACCGCGCCACGCGGGTGGGAGGTCATCCGTCTGTCGGAGCCCGAACCCGGCCCGCCCGAACCGGACGAGGACGACCTGTTGGCCCTGGCGAACGCCGTGCGCGAGATCGGCTTCGCCGACGCTCCGCCGTCGACCCGGGGGCCCGATCCCGCGTCCGTGGTCGAACTCGGCCGTCGCGGGCACCTCCGGGTCATCGCGGACGCTGCCCGCGAACGCATCGACTAGGCTGGCCGGGTGACCCAGGCTGTTATTCAGGAGATCGACGGTCTCCTCCCCGGGCAGATCCGGATCGTCGCCTTTGATCTGGACGACACCCTCGCGCCGTCCAAGTCGCCGCTGTCGTCCCAGATGGCACGTGTGCTCGCCGACCTGCTCGCCGTGCGCTCCGTGTGCATCATCTCGGGCGGGCGCTTCGAGCAGTTCGCCACACAGGTGTTGCGGCGCCTTCCGGACGACGCCGACCTGTCCGAACTGCATCTGATGCCCACCTGCGGTACGCGCTATCTGCGCCATGTCGACGGTGAGTGGCAGCAGGTGTACGCGCACGACCTGCCGGACGACCGGAAGGCCGCCGCGATCGAGGCCCTTGAACGCCAGGCTCGCGCACTGGGGCTGTGGGAGCCGGACGATCGGGTCGCCGGGCCCCGCATCGAGGACCGCGGTTCCCAGATCACCTACTCCGCGCTGGGCCAGCGTGCCGCCGTGGACGACAAGAAGCGCTGGGACCCCGACGGTGGCAAGCGTGAACGGCTCCGGGCTGCTGTCGCCGCCGAACTGCCCGACCTCGAGGTACGCTCCGGCGGCTCGACCTCCATCGACATCACCGCCAAGGGCATCGACAAGGCCTACGGGATCGCCGCGCTGGCGAAGCAGACCGGAATCGGCCTCGACGAGATGCTGTTCGTCGGCGATCGCTTGATGCCCGGGGGAAACGACTACCCGGTGGCCGAGCTCGGCGTGCGCTGCCATGCGGTCGAAGGCCCCGAGCAGACCGTGGCCTTCCTGGGCCGGCTCATCCCGCTACTCGCACAGCACGACTGAGGAGGATCCATGAGCGACCAGGAGGGTGTCGACGAACTCGGCCTCACGAGCAAGTTCTTGGAGATCGCGGCCTGTCCGGCCTGCCACTCCGGCTTCGCCGTCGACTACGAGGCCTCCGAGCTGGTGTGTGTGAATGCCGAGTGCGGGCTCGCCTATCCGGTGACCGAAGGCATCCCCGTGCTGCTCGTCGACCAGGCCCGGCGTCCCGACTGAGGCAGGAGCGGCGATGATCCCCGAGTTCGACGACACGCGCCTGGACGATCCCGAGGTGCTCGCGTCCCACGACGAACAGCTCCGGCAACTCGCGGGCACGGGTGCGCGGATCCGTATCGAGGCCGCCGACGCCGATCTGGCGGCGGGGGCCACGGACGTCAAACCGCGCGGCGTGGTGGTGGTCGGCGCCGAGGCCCGGCTGGTGAGGGCGGTGCTGGAGCCCGTCTGCCCGGTGCCGCTGGTGGCCTGGTCGCTGCCGGGTCTGCCCGGCTGGGTGGGAGCCCTCGACCTGGTCGTCGTCCTGGCCAGCAGGCAGGACGACTCGTCGTCCGCGCTGTTGGCCACGGTCGCCCAGGCGGCCCGCCGGGGATGTCTGCTGCTCGTCGCCGCACCCGCCGGTTCGGCCGTGGCCGATGCCGCGTCGTCGCGCACCACGCTCCTCGTCCCCACCCGCACCGGGGACGTGATGGCCGCGGCGGTCGTGGTGTGCTCGTTGCTCAACCGGCTGGGGCTGGCCCCCGAGGTGAATCCCGAGCACGCCGCCGAGGCGGCCGACATGGTTGCCGAGGTGTCGAGTCCTCATCGCGACCTGTCGTCCAACCCCGCCAAGGACCTCGCCTGCGGGCTGGGGGACGCAGATCCGCTCGTGTGGGGCGGCAGCGTCCTGGCCGCCAGGGCCGCCCGCCGCATCGCGGAGGCGCTTCGCCTGCACTCGGGACGCCACGCGCTGTCCGCGGACGCGGGAGAGATGGCGCAGGTGATGCGGCACGTGCGACCGCGTGATCCCTTCGCTGACCCGTTCACCGACGACGTGCAGCGTCGCCCGGCGCTCGTGCTGCTGGACGATCAGACCAGCGACGTGGCGGCCGGGCAGACATCGGAGCTCAGGAGCCTCGCCGAGGCGAAGAGCGTGCGGGTGTGTGAACTCGAGGCCGGTTCCGGCACGGAGGTCGACCGCTACGTGACCCTGCTCATGCAGGGGCTCTACGGGGCCACCTACCTGGGCATCGGACTCGGCACGGACGAGGGAGCCCGCCCCTGAGCGGGTAGGCTTCCCGGCATGGATTTCCGCGTCGCTGACCTGGGCCTGGCCGATTTCGGCCGCCGGGAGATCACCCTTGCCGAACACGAGATGCCGGGCCTCATGGCCATGCGGGAGCGCTACGGGGCGTCCAAACCGCTGACCGGCGCGCGGATCAGCGGCTCCCTGCACATGACCGTCCAGACCGCGGTGCTCATCGAGACGCTGATCGCCCTCGGCGCCCAGGTGCGATGGGCGTCCTGCAACATCTACTCGACGCAGGACCATGCGGCCGCCGCGATCGCCGTCGGGCCCGACGGGTCACCGGACGACCCCCGGGGCGTCCCGGTGTTCGCCTGGAAGGGGGAGACCCTGCCCGAGTACTGGGAATGCACGACCGAGATCTTCCGCTGGCCGGGTGATGAGTTGCCCACGATGATCCTGGACGACGGCGGGGACGCGACCCTGCTGGTGCACAAGGGCGCCGAGTTCGGCGACGCCGTGCCGCAGGCGGGCCCCGGCGACTCCGCCGAGTACGGGGTGGTGCTCGACCGGCTGCGCGCGACCACCGACATCGACTGGGAGGCGATCGCGAGCAGCCTGCTCGGCGTCACCGAGGAGACCACGACGGGAGCCCACAGGCTGCACCAGATGGCCCGCGAGGGCACGCTGCGCTTCCCCGCGATCAACGTGAACGACTCGGTCACCAAGTCGAAGTTCGACAACAAGTACGGCTGCCGCCACTCGCTGATCGACGGCATCAACCGCGCGACCGACGTCCTCATCGGCGGCAAGACCGCGGTCGTCTGCGGCTACGGCGACGTCGGTAAGGGCTGCGCCGAGTCGCTGCGCGGCCAGGGGGCCCGGGTGCTGGTCACCGAGATCGACCCGATCTGCGCGCTCCAGGCCGCCATGGACGGCTTCCAGGTCGTCCGACTCGATGATGTGGTTGGCACCGCCGACATCTTCGTGACGGCGACCGGTTGCTGCGACGTCATCACGGCCGAGCAGGTGAGCCGGATGAAGCATCAGGCGATCATCGGCAACATCGGGCACTTCGACAACGAGATCGACATGGCCGGGTTGGCGGCGTGGCCGGGTGTGCGCTGCGAGGAGATCAAGCCTCAGGTCGACCTGTGGCGCTTCGAGGACGGGCATGGGGTGATCGTCCTGTCGGGCGGGCGCCTGCTGAACCTGGGGAACGCCACCGGCCACCCGAGCTTCGTCATGAGCAACTCCTTCACCAACCAGGTGCTGGCCCAGATCGAACTGTTCACCAACCACGACGCTTTTCCGGTGGGTGTGCACGTCCTGCCGAAGAGGCTGGACGAGCAGGTCGCGCGCCTGCATCTCGAGGCCCTCGGCGTGCACCTGTCGACGCTCACCGATCGACAGGCGGACTATCTGGGGGTGCCGGTCGACGGCCCGTACAAGGCCGACGATTATCGCTACTGAGGGTTCGGCGCTATCAAAACGATATGCGGTTGTAACGCGATTGTGACTCCGTGAATGCGGATCAAAGGCGGGCTGTCATCCGCTGATGCTTGAATGTCCGTCATGGACATCATCACCATCGCGGAGGCTGCCTCCCTTCTGGGCGTCAGCGACGACACGGTGCGGCGTCTCGTGGATGCGGGCACGTTGCCCCACAGCCGGGATACGAGTGGACGCAAGGTCATCCCCGGCGACGCGCTGGCGCACTATGCGGCCAGCAAGCCCGCAGCCCCGGACGAGACGTTCGGGGGCAGGGTCTCGGCCCGTAATCGCCTCGTCGGACTGGTGACCGAGGTGAAGGTCGACGAGGTCATGGGTCAGGTGGAACTACGCTGCGGGCCCTTCACCATCACCTCGCTCATCAGCGCCGACTCCGTCCGCGAAATGGGATTGGAGCCTGGCAGCGTCGCTGTCGCTGTCATCAAATCAACCAACGTCATTATCGAAACCCAGGAGGCCCCCCGATGAAACGCCTTGCCGCCGCCGCACTTCTCCTCACGCTTTCCCTGACAGCCTGCGGGCAGTCGGGTGATTCCTCCACAAGCAGTTCGTCGTCGGGTGCCTCCGCGTCGTCGAGCGCGGCCGGCGATCTCTCGGGCTCCATCACCGTCTACGCGGCGGCCTCTTTGCAGAAGACCTTCACCGAGTTGGGCGACGACCTCATGGCCGCGAACCCCGACCTCGACGTCGAGTTCGTCTTCGCCGGGTCGAGCGACCTCGTGTCACAGCTGCAGTCGGGAGCCCCCGGTGACGTCTTCGCCAGTGCGGACGAGAAGAACATGACCAAGGCCACCGACGCCGCCCTCATCGACGGCGACCCGGTTCCCTTCGTCACAAATCACCTGACCATCGTCACCGCCCCCGGCAACCCGCACGGCATCGCGAGCCTCGCCGATCTGGCCAACCCCGATCTCAAGGTGGTCATCTGCGCGGAACAGGTGCCGTGCGGGTCGGCGACCAAGTCGGTGACCGAGCTCGCGGGTGTCACCCTGACACCGGTCAGCGAGGAGAACGCGGTGACCGGCGTGCTGACCAAGGTCACCAGTGGTGAGGCGGACGCCGGCCTGGTCTACGGGACCGACGCGAAGGGTGCGGGTGACGAGGTCACGGCCGTCGATTTCGACGAGGCCGCCGAGGTGACCAACGTGTACCCGATCGGCCTGCTCAAGAGCACCACGAACGCCGAGGGCGCCCAGGCGTTCATCGACCTGGTGCTGTCCGAGGCCGGCAAGAGCGTCTTCGACGAGGCGGGCTTTGGCCCTGCGGAAGGCTGACACGCGGGCGGGGGTGCCGGGCTGGCTCGTCGCCCCCGCCGTCGTGGCGGCTGCGTTCATCCTGATTCCCATCGTCAGCTTGGTGCCCAGCGTCGACTGGGGCAACTTCGTGGGTCTGGTGACCTCGGAGTCGTCCCGGGCGGCGTTGGTCCTGAGCCTGGAGACCGCGTTGGCGACGACGATCCTGTGCCTGGTGGTCGGCGTTCCCCTGGCGGTCGTGCTCGCACGGCTCGAGTTCCGGGGACGCAGGGCGCTGCGGACCGCGGTACTGCTGCCCCTCGTCCTGCCGCCCGTGGTCGGCGGCATCGCGCTGCTCCAGGCATTCGGCCGTCGCGGCCTGCTCGGCCGCTATCTCGACCCGCTGGGCATCCAGATCGCCTTCACGACAGTCGCGGTCGTCATGTCGCAGATGTTCGTGTCGCTGCCGTTCCTGGTGATCAGCCTGGAGGGGGCGCTGCGATCGTCCGAACGTGATCTGGAGACGATGGCTGCGACGCTGGGGGCCAACCCGACCAGGGTTTTCACCCGCGTGGTGATGCCGTCGGTGGCCCCGTCGCTCGCGTCCGGGGCGGTGCTCGCGTTCGCGCGTGCGCTGGGGGAGTTCGGCGCCACGCTCACCTTCGCCGGCAGCCTTCAGGGCCGGACGAGGACGTTGCCGCTCGAGATCTATCTGCAACGCGAGGTCGACCCGGATGCCGCGGTGGCCTTGTCGTTGGTGCTCGTCGTGGTCGCCGCAGCGGTGGTGGCCTCCGTCTACGGTCGAGAGCTCAGCCGATGAGCGGATTGCGTGTCGCCGGCCGCGTCGACGAGCGTGACGTGGACGCCGAGCTGATCGTTCCGCAGGGACGCGTCTTGGCGGTGATCGGCCCGAATGGCGCCGGCAAGTCGACCATGCTTCAGGTCGCCTCTGGGCTCTTGTTGCCCGATGCCGGGCGCGTTGAACTGGACGGCAGGGTGCTGACCGATGTCGAAGCGGGAATCCAGGTGCCGGTGCACCGCAGGCGAATCGGCCTGCTCGCGCAGTCGGGTCTGCTGTTCCGGCACCTGTCTGTGCTCGACAATGTCGCTTTCGGCCCGCGCAGCCAGGGCGCGTCTCGTCACTCGGCCCGGACGACGGCCCTGGAATGGCTGGAGCGTGTCGGTGTCGCCGAGCTCGCGCCCCGGCCTTCCCGGGAACTGTCAGGAGGCCAGGCCCAGCGGGTCGCCCTGGCGCGAACCCTCGCGGCATCCCCTGACGCGCTGCTGCTGGACGAGCCGACATCGGCCCTCGACGTGCGTGTCGCTGCGGGGCTGCGCCAGGTGCTGACCGAGGCGACGCGCGGTCTGACGACGATCCTGGTGAGCCATGATCTGCTCGACATCGTCTCGCTCGCCGACGAGGTGGCCGTCATCGAGAACGGACGCGTCGTGGAGCAGGGCGAGACCGCTCGGGTGCTCGGACGCCCGACGTCGTCGTTCGCGGCCGGGCTGGCCGGGGTGAACCTCGTGCGGGGACGCCTGGACGGCACGGACGCGCTGATCGGCGAGGGGCTGCACATCCACGGGATTCCCGAGGACGAACCCGCCGGGGACGAAGTCCTCGCGGTCATCCGGCCGTCCTCGATCGTCGTCTCGCTGTCGCGCCCGGAGTCCAGCGCCCGCAACGTGTGGCAGGGCCAGGTCAACGTCCTGGAGCCGCTTCCGCACGGCATCCGGGTGCGTGCCGACGTGGGGCAACTCGAACTGGCCGCGGACATCACCACGGCGTCGGCTGCGGAACTGAAACTCGCGCCCGGCACGCGGGTGTGGCTGTCGGTGAAGGCTCAGGAAGTGGCGATCAGTGGTGTCTCGGCGCATTCGGCGCCGAGTTCCGGAGTCACAGCATCCGGCGCATGAGGACGCGGGGGAAGCCACCGGCGACCGCGCCGGTGGCCACCGCGAACGTGAACCCCGCTTTCTCGAACACACCCCTGGTGCCCACGAACGCCATGGTGAGATTCACCTTCTGGCCACCGTTGTCGACGGGGTAGCCCTCGACGGCGGGCGCGCCGTGTGCACGTGCGAACTCGACCGCCCCGGTGAGCAGGGGATGCGATATGCCCCTGCCGCGGTATCCCGGGCGCACCCGCATGCACCAGACCGACCACACGTCGCGGTCGTCGACGTGGGGGATCAGCCGCGAGCGGGCGATGGGTAGCTCCGCCCTCGGAGCCACCGCGGCCCACCCGACGACGTCATCGCCGTCGTATGCCAGCACGCCCGGGGGAACGGGTTGCCGGGTGAGATCCTCGACGTAGTCGCGGCGGTCGCGTCCACGCAGCGAGTTGTTCGTCCGGGAGTCGATACGGTGGCTGAGGCACCAGCAGACCGTCGCGTCCGGTCGCTTGGGGCCGAGCATCGTCTCGACGTCGGGAAACCGGTCGTGGTCGGCCGGCCGCACCTCGATCGCCATCGATGTCTCCCTCGTCGGGGCGGTCCTACTTGTCGGAGCCCTTGTCCTTGCCGGGCTTCATCGACTCCCAGATCTCCTTGCAGGTCGGGCAGACCGGGTACTTGTCGGGGTTGCGGTGCGGCACCCACACCTTGCCGCACAGGGCGACGACCGGGGTGCCCATCACGAGGGCCTCGGTGAGCTTGGCCTTCGGCACGTAGTGGCTGAAGCGCTCCTCGTCACCTTCCTCGTAGCGCTCTTCCGTGCGCTCGCGAGTGATCGTCTGCGAACCAGGGGCCAACTGCGTCATGCACCAAGTGTGACACGCCCACATGGCTTGGTGGCAGAGGCTTCGCTCTGGGCGATGCCCCCGCCACCACACCGTCCACGGTCAGCGGTTGTACGCGGGCATCGAACCCTTGAGCGGATCGGTCGCGGCACTCACTGCCCGGACGAGATCGTCGGGTAGCGGACCTTTCCCGATGGAGGCGATGTTGGACATCACGTGTTCCACCTTGTCGCCTCCGAGGAGGAGGGAACCGACACCTGGCTGGGAAACGAGCCAGCGCAGTCCGAGCTCCGGCAGCGGTGTTCCCGCCTCGTCCGCGATGGCGGCGATGCGGTCGACAGAGCCGAGCACTTCGGGAGTCCAGTACCGCTTCCGATACATGTCGGCCAGGACCGAACCGGAGAAGCGGGTCGGTGCGCCGGAGCTGGACGGGGGCGCGACCAACAGGCCTCCGGCCAGCGGGTTGTAGCACATGGTGACGATGTCGTGGGCCGAGGCGAACTCGAGCCATTCGTCCTCGAGCCGCCGAGCGACGAGGTTGTAGACGTTCTGACCGATGATCGGGCGTGGGGCTCCGAACTCGCGCGCCAGATATTCGATGTCGGCCACCTGCCAGGCGGCGAAGTTGGAGACGCCGAGTGCTTTGAACTTCCCCTCCCGGTGCAGTTGGGCGATCGTCTCCATCGTCCTGGTCAGCGGTGTCCGGCGGTCGGGCTGGTGCAGGTAGTAGATGTCGACGTAGTCGACTCCGAGCCTGCGTAGCGATCCGTCCAGGCAGGCGCGTATCGACTCCGGGGCGAGCGGGGGCCTGCCCTGATCGTCCGGGTGCGGCATGCCGACCTTGGTGGCCAGGACGATCTCGGAGCGGTGTGCGGACACCAGCGGGGCGATGATCTCCTCGGTGGTTCCTTTGGCGTAGCCGTTTGCGCAATCCACGCCGGTCACGCCGGCCTCCAGTGCGGCTTCGAAGATCTGTGCGGCCGTGGTGGCATCGGCCGTGTCGCCGAAGGACATCGTGCCCAGCACCAGCCGTGACAGGGGGACATCGACGTCGGCGATGACGATCGGTTCATTCAGCATTGTGTTCTTCCTCCTTGCCCACATGGTTCCAGACATGCGCATTGTGCGCAACAATTGGCATGAATTGCGCGAATCTGGCATAGTTGAGGCAGTGGTCGCGCTGTTGGGATCGCGCCGACAGGGGGTGGAGCATGAGCGTCGGACACAGGGATGTGGTGGTCATCGCGGACGACTTGTCCGGTGCCTGCGAGGCTGCAGCGGCGCTCGGGGGCTTGCCGGTCCATGTGGACGCAGGCATGGGCGGTCGCGCGCCGAGCCGGGCTGTGAGTCTCGGATCTCGCGAACTGCCTGCCGGTGTGCATCTCGCGAGGTTACGAGCCGAGCTCGATCGTGTCGACGACGAGGCGATCGTCTTCGTCAAGACCGACTCGATCCTTCGTGGCCCGCTGGTGCCGACACTGTCGCTGCTCGTCGGGACGGGGCGACCGGTCCTCTACTCACCTTCGCTGCCAGAACAGGGGCGCCGGATCGTCTCCGGGGTGCTCCAGGTGGACGGCATCCCGCTCCACGAGACCGGTCTGTGGGCTCGTGAACGCGACAAGGTGCCGCGTTCCGTCGACGATCTCCTCGCGCAGGTTCCGCATCGGATCGTCGACGGCCCGCTCCGCCAGGACGCGCTGGTGCCCGGCATGGTGACGGTGTGCGAACTGACCGACAACGAGCGTCCCGAAGACGCGGCTGCCATGGCCGTGGAGCGCGGTGCGATCCTGGTCGGCGCCTCAGCATTG
Organism: Brooklawnia cerclae; assembly: GCF_011758645.1. Lineage (NCBI taxonomy): Bacteria > Bacillati > Actinomycetota > Actinomycetes > Propionibacteriales > Propionibacteriaceae > Brooklawnia > Brooklawnia cerclae. The sequence goes on from NZ_JAAMOZ010000001.1 coordinate 656,364, forward strand.
TGCCGGGCTTTGGTGCCTTTTCGGCGTCCTTACCAGAAGCCGCTCGTCGCGGTCGGAGGTCCACCGGGGGTGACCGTGGTCGTCGGCAGTGCGGCGCTGTCCGCTCGTAGGCAGGTGAGTCGGCTCGCGGACGATCGGCGAGCCGGGTTGTACGTCCTCGGGTTCGGAGACGCGGAGCCGCCGAAGCGCCCGGTCGGGACGGGGATCGTGGTCGTGACGCTGGACGCGGGCGACCCTGTTGCCGGTCGCGAGCTTGACCCGCGCATCGGCACCACGCTGCTGGAGCAGTTGTGCCGGTGGTTGGGTGACGACGCCTCCGATCTGGTGATCATCGGAGGCGAGACGGCCGCGGCGGTCCTGGCGAGTCTGCGTGTGCGACGGCTCGACGTCATTCGCGAGATCGAGCCGGGAGCGGTCCTGAGCGTTGCCGGCGAACGGTTGGTCGTCACTCGTCCCGGCTCTTTCGGAGGCGATGCCTCGCTTGTTCATCTGGTCGATGCCCTGGATTCGGCCAGGTCCTCGGTAGCGAAAGGAAACAACCATGTCTGATGAATTGCCAGCGCTCCCTGTCGTCGCCGTGACGATGGGGGACGGGGCCGGCGTGGGCCCCGAGGTCGTCGTCGCCGCCGTGACGCGGCCGGAGGTCCTCGGGATGTGCGTGCCCGTGGTCATCGGCGACGCCGGACGCCTGGAGAAGGCTGCCGGGATCATGGGGGTCGACGCGACGATCCAGCGGGTCGAGCGTGTCAGCGAGGCCGTCAACGCTCCTGGGCGCATCAATGTGATCGACCTCGGGCTGCTGCCCGGTGATCTGCCCTGGGGCCAGCTCAGTGCTGTCGCCGGGGACGCGGCGTTCCAGTACGTCCGGGTGGCCGCCGATCTCGCGGTCAAGGGAGAGGTGGACGCGATCTGCACCGCGCCGCTCAACAAAGAGGCACTCCACATGGGTGGGCATCCGTATCCCGGGCATACGGAGATGCTCGCCGACCTCACGGGTACCCCCGAGGTGTCGATGATGCTCACAACTTCCAAACTGCGCGTCATCCACGTGACCACACACATCGGTCTGGTGGATGCGGTGGCCAGGATCGAGCCGGGACTGGTCGAGCGCGTCATCCGCCGGGGGAACGAGGCGCTGGTCCGAGCGGGCATCGACCATCCTCATATCGGGGTGTGTGCCATCAATCCGCACGCGGGGGAGGGCGGGCTCTTCGGTCATGGGGAGGAGGAGTCGAAGATCGTCCCGGCCATCGAGGTCGTGCGCGCCGCAGGGTTGGACGTCGACGGCCCGCTGCCTGCGGACACCGCGTTCTACCTCGCCGGGCGCGGCGACTACGACCTCATCGTGGCCATGTATCACGACCAGGGGCATGCTCCCGTCAAGGTGCTGGGCATCGAGGACGGTGTGAACGTGACTGTCGGACTCCCGGTGATCCGTACCTCGGTGGACCACGGAACCGCTTTCGACATCGCGGGAAAGGGCGTTGTCAGGTTCGAGAGCATGGTTGAGGCTCTTCGTCAGGCGGTGTCGCTCGCGCGTCGCCGGTGAGCCGCCCCGTAGATTGGTCGGGGTTCGGAAGGAGCACACCATGAGGGCCGCGCAACGCCGGGAAGAGATACTCCACCTCGCGAAGTCGGGTGGCCCTACGAGTGTGGACGATCTGGCGGTGTTCTTCGACGTGACGGCGTCCACGATTCGTCGCGACCTGGCCAGGCTCAGTGCTGAGGGACAGTTGGCGAGGACGTACGGCGGGGCGATGGCCGTGCATCCGCGGGAACAGCCTCTGGATGAGCGCGCCCAGGAGTCCCATGCAGCGAAGGTCGCCATCGGGAAGTGGGCTGCCACCGCCGTGCAGGAGGAGGACAGCGTCTTGCTGGACGCGGGCACGACGACCGCTGAACTCGCCCGCGCCCTCAGGAGTCATCGGCGGCTGACCGTGGCCACGACCGGTCTGACGCCGCTGGCGGCCATCTCGGGTGTCGAAGGCATCGAGGTGATCTGCCTCGGCGGTCAGTTGCGCGAAATGAGCCAGGGCTTCGTCGGGCCGCTCACCGAGGCGGCGCTCGAGACGATGACCTTCGACGTGGTCTTCCTGGGGGCCGACGGCGTCACGCCCGAGCGCGGGATCTGTGAGGCGAGCCTGGTGCAGACCCGACTCAAGGAACTGATGTGGAGGAGCAGCACGCGAACGTATGTGCTTGCCGACTCAGGAAAGCTCGGCCAGGAGCCGTTCCACGCATGGGTACGGATGCCTCGTCGGTGGACGCTCGTCACCGACGACGGGGCTTCTGATGCGCAGGTGGGAGCATTCGCCCGGCGAGGCGTCGAGGTCGTCGTGGTTGGCCCCGCCGGTGATCAGGTGAACTGAAATACTGCGCGCTGCGCGCAGCTGTGCCGCGTTGTCGGGCCAACTATTGCGCAAATAATGCACATGGTGTGTAATGGTGCGTGCATCGCGCAAGGATGCCTGATGGAAGGACTCAATGATGAGTACGACGACGGTCAGTCCCGTGTCCACACAACAGCCAACAGACTTGTACGCACTCGATCCGGCTGAGGCGAAGACCGCTCCGGTCACCATGAAGGAGCGCTGGCGTTTCCTCGGGCCCGGCATGATCATGTCTGCCGCCGTCATCGGGTCGGGGGAACTGATCACGACCACGACCATGGGCGCCCGGGTGGGCTTCGCCCTCCTGTGGCTCATCGTCGTGTCCACCCTGGTCAAGGTCTGGGTGCAGATGGAACTGGCCACCTACACCATTCTCAACGGCGTTCCGGCCATGCAGGCATACGCCCGGGTGCCCTTCAGAATCGGCAAGGCGAGTTGGATCAACGTGCTGTGGATCCTCATGGACTTCGCCAAGATGTTCCAGCGCGGCGGCATCATCGGCGGAACTGTCTCTGCGTTCTCGATCATGCTTCCGGTCGTCGGCGAGCCGCTCGGCCATAGTTCCCTGGTGTTCTGGACGATCGTTATCCTGGTGGTTACCGTCACCCTGAATGTCCTGAACAAGTACAAGCTGCTGGAGAACGTGGCCTTCTGGATGGTGGTTGTCTTCACCTTGACAACGGTCGGGCTGGCCGCCTCCCTGTCGGCGACGAAGTTCGCCTTCGGAATCGGCGATATCGCAGGCGGGTTCAGTTTCGACATCCCCGCGGGTGCCGTGGGAATCGCGGTCGCAGTCTTCGGCCTGACGGGCGTGGGCGCCGACGAGATGACCACGTACACCTATTGGTGCATGGAGAAGGGATATGCGCGGTGGACAGGCCCTGACGACGGCTCGGAGGAGCGCGCGAAGCGCGCGGAGGGCTGGATCAAGGTCATGCGGCTGGACATCCTGGTGTCGTGGGTGATCTGCACGCTGTGCACCTTGTCCTTCTACACGATGGGTGCTGCGGTCCTGCATCCCCAGGGGCTCAACCCGAGCGGCAACGACGTCATCCTCACTCTCTCCCACATGTACAGTGACGTGCTCGGACCGGCCGGCTACTACATCTTCCTCGTCGGCGCCATCGGTGTCCTGTGGTCGACGTTCATCGCGTCGACCGCATCGGTCCCGCGGCTGTGGGCGAACAACCTGGCGACCTTCGGGGTGTTTCATTGGCACAATGTCGGATTCCGGGTGAAGCTGATCCGGATATTCACTATCGTCATGCCGATCATCTGGGCGTCGACCTATCTGGGCCTCAAGGCTCCGGTCGCCATGGTCATGGTCGGCGGCATCGGCGGCGCGGTGTTCCTCGCGGCGGTGGTCGTCGCGGTCTGGTACCTGCGTACGACGGGGGTGCCGAAGCGGTTCAAGTCGAACCGGTTCCTCAACGCCATGCTGATCATCAGTTCCACGGCAATCGCTGCCTTGTCGGTGATCTCGCTGCTCGAAGCTTTCGGGATCTCGGTGGCATGACGATGTACGAGGTGCTAATCCTTTCACCGAGTTTCAGCCAATGGTCCGATCGTCCGCTGCGGACTCTCAGAGAAGCGGGGGTCAGCGTGCGATACCCCGAAGCGTCCTCACCGCTCTCGTCGCGGCAGGTGCGCGAGGAACTCGGGGGCGCGGACGCCGTCATCGTCGCTCTGGATGAGTTGGACGCCGCCGCCATCTCCGCAGGACGGAATCTGAAGGTCATCGCCAAGCACGGGGTCGGAGTCGACAACATCGATGTCGGCAGAGCGGCGCTGGGCGGGATCACGGTCGTGAACGCCCCGGGCATGAACAGCACGGCTGTGGCGGACCTCGTCATGGGTCTCCTGCTCGCCCTTCAACGGAAGATCGTCGACGCCCACAACTCCTTGCTGGAGGGCCGATGGGAGAGATTCCATGGCCCGGAACTGGTCGACCGGACGATGGCGATCCTGGGATTCGGCCGCATAGGCCATGAGGTGGCGAAACGAGCCCACGGGTTCGGTATGAGGGTGATCGCCTACGATCCGTTTCTTGCACCGGCGGAGTTCGAGCGTGCAGGCGTCGAGCGCTGTGAGGAAATCGATGCCGCTCTCGCCGAGGCGGATGTGGTCACGCTTCACCTGCCCAGTACGGGCACCGGCCCCTTGCTCGGCGGCGAGGCCATCGGGAGGATGAAACCCGGGGCGGTGCTCGTGAATGCCGCCAGGGGTGATCTGGTCGACGAGGACGCGGTTGTGGCCGCGTTGCGCGACGGCGCACTCGCCGGATACGCGGCGGACGCTTTCGCCGTCGAACCCCCAGTGGGTCGCCCGCTGCTGACGGCGCCCAATGTCGTGTTCACGCCGCACATAGGTGCGTTCACCGACCACGCGAACGAACTCATGGGCATGTCCGTGGTCGAGGACATCCTGGCTGTCTTGTCGGGACGGGCGCCCCGGCATCCGGTGATCATCAAGGACTGAGGAGGAACTGTACATGGAGGCCAGCGGGATCCGGGGCATCATTCCGGCGATGGTAACGCCTTTCAATGAGGACGAGTCGATCAACGAAACTGAACTGCGAGCGCATGCGCGACGAATGGTCGCGGCCGGGGCACACGGTGTGTTCGCAGGTGGCACGAACGGCGAGTTCTATGCGATGACCGATCAGGAACGAACGCGCGTGCTGGAGATCGTCATCGATGAGGTCGGCGAAGCCGTTCCGGTCTATGCGGGTACCGGAGGCGTCACGACGTCGCAGGCGATCTCGCTGTCGAAGGGTGCGCAAGCCGCAGGAGCATCGGCGATATCGGTCATCACCCCGTACTTCGCTGCTGCTTCCCAACAGGAACTCATCAGGCATTTCACAGCTGTGGCCGATGCCGTGACGCTCCCGGTCATCTGCTACAACATCCCCGCTCGCACAGGTAATGTCATCGCCCCTGCCACGCTGGAGAAGCTGGCCGAGGTGCCGAACATCGTGGGGGTCAAGGACTCGTCCGGGAACTTCGACAACCTGCTGCAGTATCTGGCCTGCGTCGCGGGCCGCGACTTCGCAGTCCTGTGCGGAAGCGACTCGCTGATCCTGTGGGCTCTGTTGGCCGGTGCGGCTGGTTCCATCACGGGGGTGGCGAACGTCTACCCCGAGACGATGGTGGGGATCTACGAGGCTTGGAGGAGCGGGGACATCGCTCATGCCAAGCAGTTGCAGGACTCCATCCGCGCGTTCCGGAGTGTCTTTCGACACGGTAATCCCAACACTGTCGTGAAGCTCGCGACGAACCTTCTCGGGCGCCCGGTGGGGCTCTGCCGCGCACCCTTCAACTCCTTGTCCGAGACCGGGCTGGAGGAACTGCGCAGCGTGCTCGCGGAGGGTGCCGTCAACGGTATGAAGTAGGACGTGCGCCCCGGGCCCGGCTTGACTGCCGTGCCAGACTGGTTCGGTGACCCAGCCCGACGCCGCCCCCGCACCCGAGCGGGGCGGCCGGAGCACGGCCCTCACCATCGCATTGCTCGGCGGCGCCTGTGTGACCGCTTTCGAGGCTTACGGGACGCTCACCGCGATGCCTGCCGCAGCCGAGGATCTCGGCAGCCTCGAGCTCTATGCCTGGGCGTTCACGGCCTTCCTGATGGCCCAGGTGCTGGCCATCGTCCTGGCGGGACGGTGGGTCGACCGGATGGGGCCCGTCATTCCCCTCGGCGTCGGGTCAGGCATCTTCGTACTCGGGCTCGTGGCTGCGGGGGCCGCTCCCAGCATGGAGTGGCTGCTGGCCGCGAGGTTCCTGCAGGGCTTCGGCGGCGGGGCGCTGAACCTGTCCTTCATGGTCGTTGTCGCCCAGGCCTACGGCGCCCGCGAGCGGGCGAGCCTCATGAGCGTCCTGTCGTTCTGCTGGGTGCTGCCGAGTTTCATCGGCCCTCCGGTGTCGGCATGGATCACCACCCAGTTCAGCTGGCACTGGGTGTTCTGGGGTGTGGCGCCGGTCATGGTCGTCATCATGCTCATCGGTTACGCGCCGCTTCGTGAGCTCAACGCACGTCACATCCAACCGGAGGCGCCGACCGACCCGGTCCCCGTATGGGCAGCAGTCGCGGGTGCCGTCGGCGCCGCTCTCATCCAGTTGGCCGGTCAGCGGCTCGACTGGCTCGGGCTGATCGCAGGGGTGTGCGGCGTCGTGGCTCTGCTGGCCGGGCTACCGCGGCTCATGCCGAGCGGGTTCATCCGCTTCGCCACGGGACTGCCCTCGGTGATGGCGGCTCGTGGTCTGGCATGTGGCGCCTTCTTCGCCTCCGAGAGCTTCGCGCCCCTGCTGCTCACCGACGTCTACGCGTTCGACCTGAGCCAGGCCGGCCTGTTCCTGGCGCTGGGAGCCACCGGGTGGACGATCGGATCGGTGGTCCAGGCACAACGCTGGCTCCGGCTGCGCCGCGATCAGATCATCGCCCTGGGTGCGGTCGCCGTGGGTGCCGGCGCCGGGATCATGGGTCTGGGTGCGTGGCTCACCCTGCACTGGATCGTCACGGCCGTCGGTTTCACGACCGCAGGGCTCGGCATGGGCCTTCTGGTGAGCAGCACCTCCCTGGCGAACATGCAGGTCAGCGAGCCACACCAGATCGGGCGCAACACCTCGTCCCTGCAGGTGGCAGAAGGTCTGGGCAACAGTGTGGTCACCGGCATCGCGGGCTCGATCTTCGCGGCGCTGCACACGCGCCTGGACGCGTCCGGTACCTTCACACCGATCTACCTGATGACCGCGCTGATGGGTGCCCTGGCGTTCGTCATGGCCCTGCGCGTCGGCCCGGTGCGCAACGAGTCAGCTGGAGTCGGCTGAGCCGGCGGTCAGGTCAGGTACCTGATCGTCAGGACCAGCGCGAGCAGGAAGACGGCCGTCAACCCGATCCCGACCGCGACGTAGAAGCTGACCGGCCGCCGTTCCTTCGGCTCGGCCACGGTGTACTTGCCTTCGCCGAGGTACTTGTCGAGCATCTGCTGGGGGGTCTCGTCCCGGGGGACGACCGAACTCGTCCGGCCCAGCGAGTAGTAGCTGCCCGCCGAGGACGGGGAGGGCGGCACCATCGAACCCCAGCCGGTGCCGGGCGGCGCGATCGGGGGTGGGGCCGAACGCCATGACAACGCCTCGGGTGAGCCGCCGGACAGAGGGGGTGGGGCCAGGGGCCTCGTCCCCCCGAACGGGGCCCAGGACGCACCGGTGGCAGTCACGTCCATTCCCTCGGGACGAGGCGCATAGGTGTCGCCGCCCGGCAGCACGTCGGCGATGGCGTCGAAGACGGTGGCGAGTTCCAGTGCCGACTGCGGCCGTTGCTGTGGATCGGGGGACAGGGCCATCGCCATGACCTCGTCCAGCACCGGGGGTGCCCCCAGCGTGTCGGCGATCGGTGTGACCCCCACGGACCAGTCGCGGACGAGCAGGTCGTTGAGCGTCTTGATGGGGAACGGCGGATGCCCGGTGAGCAGGGAATAGGCCACCGCTGCCAGCGAGTAGACGTCGACCCGCTGGTCGAGCCACCCTCCGGTCGCCTGCTCGTAGGCCATGTAGGCCGGGGTGCCGGCCGTCATCGTCCCCTCCTGGGGCTCGGTCAACGACTTGGCCACGCCGAGGTCGGCCAGCATCACCCGTACCCCCTGCTTCGAGTACTGCAGCAGGATGTTCCCGGGCGTGATGTCGCGGTGGATGACGTTGTGACGGTGAAGCACCTCGACCCCGCGGGCGGCCTCGGCGGTGAGCCGGAGGGCACGCCCGGGGGCGGTCGGCTGACGCCGCAACTGCTCCAGCGAGCCCGCGTCGGCGTAGTCCATGACGAAGTAGGGCTGGTCGCCGGCCGTCGTCCCGATGTCGTGCACGGGGACGATGCGCTCGTCGTGGAACCGGCGCAGCAGCCTCGCCTCGGCCAGGAATCTGTTGCGGACGTCCGGATTCGCCGACCAGTTCTCGGCCAGCACCTTGATCGCGACGGGCACGTCGAGGATGGGGTCGCGGCCCTTGAAGACGGTCGCGAAGGAGCCCACGCCGATGCGCGCCCCCACCTGATACCGACCGATCGTCTCCATCACGCCAATCATGGACAATCTTCGCAGCCGGGGCCAGTCGGTGCCCACCATGGACGACTCTCGGACGCATCCGTGCGACCGACCGCTGCCGAGCGCTGTGGAATGCTGGTCGTATGACTCCGAGTGCTCCGACGACGCCGACGGGTGCGCCGGCCCCACCGATGAACCCGCCGCTCGCCTCGTGGTGGCCCAGGGTCCGGGCAGCCGTCATGGACGCCGTGCCGGCGGTGCTTGGCCTCGGAGTGGTGGGGCTCTTCTTCTACGACAGCCTGCTCGACGGGCTGCGCCTGTGGCGCAACGCCGGCAGCACGAACCTGTTCTCGTCCCAGTTCGGTCTGCTCCGCCCGACGCTGACGGTGGCCGCGATCACGGTGGCATGCGTCCTGCTGGTGACCAGCATCCTGGTGACATGGAAGGGCGGGACGCTGGGCATGCTCACGGTGGGGCTGAGAGTCGTCCCCACCGGCAGGCCATGGGCGGGGCGCGTCCCGTTCCGGACGGCCTTCGTGCGCACGCTCGCCTACGTGATCGCGTGCCTGATCCCGGTGCTGGCGCTCATAGGTCTCGTGCTCGTCATCGTGATGCCGCGGCGCCAGGCCGTCCACGATCTCGTCGCGCGCACCCAGGTGATCACCGTCTGGTGACCCGCCTGCGATGCGCGTGCGACACGGCCGTGTGGAATGCTGGATGCCGTGAGCTACCCTGACCAGTCCCCGCAGACGCAACCGATGGCCGGTTGGTACCCGGATCCCGCCGTCCCCGGTCAGGAACGATATTGGGACGGCAGGGCGTGGACCTACCACGTGCGGGCGATTCCGCAGCCGATGCCGGTGGGCCCGCAGACCGGATACCGTCCCGGGCCCCTCTACGGCCCCGCGACCGCCGACGGGGTGCCGCTCGCCGGCTGGTGGTCGCGGGTGGCGGCGCTGCTCATCGACAGCCTCGTCGTGGGCGTGATCGCCGGCATCGTCACGATCCCGTTCACCTCCAACCTGGTCACGGGATTCGAGGCATGGTTCGACGACGCGATGCGTGCGGCGAACAGCGGGGGCGTCATGCCCGACTACACCGACTCGAGCTACGGCATCATGCGGCCCTACTGGGCGATCTACCTGATCAGCCTGGCACTCCAGTTCTGCTACTCGGTCTCGCTGCAGGTGCTGAAGGGCGGCACCCTGGGTATGCTCGCGCTCGGGCTGCGCGTCGTCCCCCTGGAACGCGGCCAGGAACACCGCGGGCTGGCACTCGGCACGAGCCTGCTGCGCAACGCGGCCTACGCGGTGCTGTCCGCGATCAACATCGTCGTCCTCGTCAACTATCTCGCACCGCTGTTCAACCGCAGGCGCCAGACCTTCCACGACATGATCGCCAGGACTCAGGTCGTTCGGATCCGTTGATCCCTCACTTGGGGCGATAGGGTTGGGCTGGTCATCGTGAGCAGCTCGAGAAGGAACCCGCATGGCAGTTCAGACGTCGCTGGCCGCCCTTGCCGACATGCTCGGAGTGGCCACCGAGTTCTGGGACTGGAAAGGCACCCACACCGTCGTCTCGGAGGACACGATCGTCCGTGTGCTCAAGGCGATGGGGGTGGACGCGTCCACTCCCGAGAAGGTGGCCGACGCGATCGCCGAGGTGCAGCTGAAACCCTGGCGCCGGAGCCTGCCACCCGTGGTGGTCGTCCCGGTGGGCACGCAGACCCACGTCGAGGCCCACATCGTCCATGGGCATCCCGCGGAGGTGCGCCTTCGCCTGGAGACCGGCGAGGTGCGCTACCTGGGACAACGCGAACACCTGGTCCCGCCACGCGAGGTGGACGGTGTGCTCACGGGGGAGGCCAGCTTCCAGATTCCCGCGGATCTGCCGACCGGGTACCACAGGCTGGAACTGGTCTCGGACGATCGCCAGGCCGACTCCACCCTCATCGTGACCCCGCGGCACCTCGGCATGCCCCAGCGGCTCGGCAGCCGGCGCCTGTGGGGCTACGGCGCCCAGCTGTACAGCGTCCGGTCGCGGCATTCGTGGGGAATCGGCGACCTGTGCGACCTGTCTGACCTCGTCGTGTGGTCGGCCACCCAGCAATATGCCCACTACGTGCTCATCAACCCCCTGCACGCCGCCCAGCCGGTCGCACCGATGGACGTGTCTCCCTACCTGCCCAGCTCACGGCTGTTCCTCAACCCCATGTACATCCGCCCCGAGGCCGTGGGCGAGTACGCGGTGGTCGATCAGCAGGTCCGTGACCGGATCGCCGACCTGCGGGCGAACCTGACCGAGCAGCTGGCAGGGGAGGAGTACCTGCAGCGGGACGCCGCCTGGGCCGCCAAGCGCGAGGCCCTGCGGCTCGTCTTCGCCGCGGGACTGCGTCCCGCCAGGTGGATGGCCTTCGACGACTTCCGGCGCAGACAGGGACGGCGGCTGCGCGACTTCGCCACCTGGTGCGCGTTGTGCGAGCACTACGGCAACGACTGGCGTGAGTGGGACGAGGCGCTCCAGCGGCCCAGTTCGCCGGAGGTCGACCGCCTGCACACCGAGCTGATCGACGACGTCACGTTCCACGAATGGTTGCAGTGGGTCGCCTGGGACCAGCTGAGCGATGCGCAACAGGCGGCGAGGGACGCGGGCATGCCGGTCGGTGTCGTCACCGACCTCGCGGTCGGGGTGAGCGGGGCATCCGCCGACACCTGGATGATGCGCGATCTGTATGCGCAGGGCATCGTCGTGGGGGCTCCGCCCGATGCCTACAACCAGGTGGGGCAGGACTGGGGCCAGCCGCCGTGGCGTCCCGACCGTCTCGCCGACACCGCCTACGCCCCCTTCCGGAGCATGCTGCAAAGCGCCCTCGGGCATGCGGGCGGCGTGCGGATCGACCACATCCTCGGCATGTTCCGGCTCTGGTGGATCCCGGAGGGCACGACCCCGCGCGACGGCACCTACGTGCGGTACGACCACGACGCGCTGATCGGCATCATCATGCTCGAGGCGCAGCGGGCCGACGCCTTCGTCATCGGGGAGGATCTCGGCACCGTCGAGCCGTGGGTGCGGGGTTACCTGGCCGAGCGCGGAATCCTCGGCACCTCCGTGCTGTGGTTCGAGTACGGGGACGACGGCCAGCCCGTTCCCCCGGAGAACTGGCGGGAGGCCGCGATGGGGTCGGTGGTCACCCATGACCTGCCGCCGTCCGCGGGGTTCCTCGCCAAGGACCACGTGAAGCTGCGGGGATCGCTCGGGCTGCTGACCGAATCGCTCGACGAGGAGATGGCCCAGGCCGACCGTGAGCTCGCCATGTGGTCGCAGCGCCTGCGCGAGCGGGGGCTCCTGGCCGACGACGGCGACGACCCGGTCGAGACCGAGGTGCTCGGGCTGTACCGGTATCTGATGTCGACGCGCGCGCGAGTGCTCAACGTCGCGCTCGTGGACGCGGTGGGCGATCGTCGCGTCCAGAACCAGCCCGGCACCTGGAAGCAGTACCCGAACTGGCAGATCCCGTTGTCGGGCCCCGACGGCCGCCCGGTGCTGCTGGAGGAGATCTACCAGCTGGAGCGTCCCATGAGGCTGGCGGCGGTGATGAACGGGTTCAGCAGGGCACCGGGCCCGTGGCGTCCACCGAGGCGCGGCACCCGGGCCTGACGGGCGAGTAGCCGTGGGGGCGAGGCCTCACAGTGTGACCTGGATCCCGGCGTTCTGTAACTCCTCGACCACCTGGGGCACCCGCGTGGGGTCGACCGCGGCCGACAGCCCGAGCATCACGGTCGTGTGGTAGCCGTGGCCGGACGCGTCCAGCGCGGTGGCCCGGACGCAGTGGTCGGTGGCCAGCCCGCAGACGTCCACCTGGCCGACGCCGTGCCTGGTCAGCCATTCGTCCAGCGGGACCCCGCCGGCCTCGCCGCCGACGGTTCCCTCGAAACCCGAGTAGGCGGCGGTGAACGCGCCCTTGTCGAAGACCGCGTCGAAGGTGGTGTCGTGCAACGCGGGGTTCAACTCGGCGCCGGGGGTGCCGACGACGCAATGGGGTGGCCAGGAGTCGACGTAGTCGGGTGTGTCCGAGAAATGCGATCCCGGCGAGACGTGGTGGTCGCGCGTGGCGACGACGTAGTCGTAGCCGTGAGCCCGGGCGAGATCGGAGTCGGGGCCGAGCCACTCGGCGATGGCCGAGGCGACTGCGTTGCCGCCCCGGACGGCCAGCGAGCCCCCCTCGCAGAAGTCGTTCTGGACGTCGACGACAATGAGTGCGGAAGTCATGGGTGCCTCACAGGTTGGCCGGCGGTTTGCCCGCCACGTACACGTTGTCGACGGGGCGGCCGGTCTCGTCCACGAAGACGGTCGGGATGGCCTGCTCCGCCCTGCTGATCTTGCGCCCGGGCAGCGGCAGTTCCGCGATCGCCCGCTCGTGACGCGCCCGCGCCTCGCTGAGGGGCTCGGTACCGACGATCTGGCCGTCGCGCACGAGATCGACCATGACCATGCGGTCGTTGCTGTCGGAGCGCGGGGTGACACCCACGCCGATCACCTCGGCCGTGGCGATGCCGTCGTCCCCGATCTCGCGCAGGACGAACTTCTGCCCGCCGATCGTCGACTTGTCCTTCGACTTCTTCGACACGGGCGATTGTGGGGCCGACCTGTCGTCCGAGTCGGCCCGGCTGACCATCTTGTAGACCATGCCGCAGGTCGGATGCCCGGACCCCGTCACGACGGACGTGCCGACCCCGAACCCGTCGACCGGTGCGCCGCGCAGGGCCGCGATCTGGTATTCGTCCAGGTCGTTGGTGACGATGATGCGCGTGCTGGTCGCCCCGAGCGAGTCAAGAAGCTTGCGGACGCGCCGTACCTCGGTCGACAGGTCACCGGAGTCGATGCGGATGGCGCCCAGACGACCCTCGGTGAGGCGCACGGCCGTGCGGATCGCCTCGTCCACGTCGTAGGTGTCGACGAGCAACGTCGTCGATTCGCCCTGTGCGGCGAGCTGCGCCCGGAACGCCTCCTCCTCGGTGTCGAACAGCATGGTGAAGGCATGGGCCGCCGTGCCGCTCACGGGGATGCCCCAGCTGCGTCCGGCCTCCAGACACGCGCTGGAGCCGAATCCGGCGATCCACGCCGCTCGTGCCGAGGCGACCGACGCCTGCTCGTGGGTGCGGCGCCCGCCCATCTCGATGATGGGGCGCCCCTCGGCGGCCAGGGTCATGCGCGAGGCGGCCGAGGCCACCGCGGAGTCATGGTTGAAGATCGACAGCAGCAGCGTCTCCAACAGCACGACCTCGGCGAAGCTGCCCTCCACGACCATGATCGGGGACCCGGAGAAGAACAGATCGCCCTCGGCGTAGCCGCGGATGTTCCCGCTGAACCGGTAGTCGGCGAGCCAGGCACCGAGTTCGGGGTCCGTGATGCCGTTGGCGCGCAGGAAGGCGAGCTCCTCGTCCCCGAAACGGAAGGCGCGCAGGGCCTCCAGGGCGCGTCCCGTGCCTGCCACGACGCCGTAGCTGCGACCCGGGGGGAGACGGCGGGGGAACAGTTCGAAGGTGCACCTGCGGAAGGCTGTCCCGGCATGCATGGCGGCCTTGATCATGGTCAGCTCGTACATGTCGGTCAGCAGAGCCGTTGACGTCATGTGCGCAAGCCTAGGCCCAACTCGACGCTGGCGTCGGGTCGCTTGCACGCGTGCGCCACAATGGGCTCATGGCCAGCGAACCGATTTCCGTGCATCCTGCGGGCGGCACGGCCATCGACGATCGGCCTGCCCAGGACGCGCTGACCAGCAAGCCCTGGGTGACGATCGTGTGGGACGATCCGGTCAACCTGATGAGCTATGTCACACACGTCTTCAGCACGTATTTCAACTATCCGCGGTCGCGTGCCGAGCGCCTGATGATGCAGGTGCACATGGAGGGCCGTGCGGTCGTCAGCTCCGGGGGGCGAGAGGCGATGGAACGCGATGTACAGGCGATGCACGGCTATGGGCTGTGGGCGACCCTGGAACAGGCGGGTTGATCGCGGTGCGAGCGTTCCGCCGGCATCGGGCCATGGTCTCGTGCGAGTTCGAGGAGGCCGAGGTCGAGCTTCTGCGAGGGCTCCTCGGACAGTTGGTCGAGTTGCTGCTGGACGATGCGGGCGGGCACTTCGGCCCCGGTACACAACGGGTCGCTCCGCTGCCCGACGATGACGACATCTTCGCCCGTCTCGAGCACGAGATGACCGGTGACAACCAGGACATCGGCGATGTCGCCCCGCACCTGGATCCCGTCCTGCAGAGGCTGTTCCCCGATGCCTACCCGGGCGATCCGGTGGCCAGTCATGAGTTTCACCGTTTCACCCAGACCGCCCAGCGCGACGACAAGGTCGTCGCGGCGCAGGTGGTCATGGCCGATCTGGACCAGTGCGACTCGGGACACTGCGTCGTGCCCGACGACCACACGGATGCGTGGCTGAAGAGCCTCACGAACGTGCGCCTCGCCCTGGCCGTGCGTCTCGGCATCGAGTGCGCGGAGGACGCGGAGGATCTGTCGGAGCTGCCGGACGACAACCCGCGCACCTGGGTGTTCTCGATCTACGAGTGGTTGGGCTGGGTGCAGGAGTCGCTGCTCGCGGCCCGGGACTGACCCCGCGCGTTCGGGCCGGGTCTCGGCGTCGGGGCTACAGTTGGCGCGTGACTCATGCGTCCCAGCCTCCCGAGGCGAACGTCGATGCCCCGATCGGTATCTTCGACTCCGGGTTCGGCGGCCTCACGGTCGCCCGAGCGATCGTCGACCTGCTGCCGAACGAGGACGTCGTCTACCTGGGCGACACCGCGCGTGCCCCGTACGGGCCCCGACCGATCGCCGACGTGCGGCGGTACACGCTGGAGGGGCTCGACTGGCTGGTCGACCAGGGTGTGAAGGCCTTGGTCATCGCGTGCAACACCGGGTCGTCCGCCGCATTGCGCGATGCCCGGGAGCGCTACTCGCTGCCGATCGTCGAGGTGATCCTGCCGGCGGCACGCAAGGCTGCCGCGATCACGCGCGACAGGCAGGTCGGGGTCATCTGCACGCAGGCCACCGCGACGTCGCGCAGCTACAACGACGCGATGGCGGTCTCGGGGGTGAGCCTGCTGACCCGCGTCTGCCCGCGCTTCGTGGAGTTCGTCGAACAGGGCGTCACGTCGGGGGACGAGTTGATGGCCGTCGCGGACTCCTACCTCCGGCCGCTGCGTGAGCGCGGCGTCGACACGCTCATCCTGGGTTGCACGCACTACCCGCTGCTGTCGGGGGTCATCAGCTATCTCATGGGCGAGGACGTGACGCTGGTCAGCAGCGCGGACGAATGCGCCCGCGCTGCTTTCGCGATGCTCACGAGGCTGGAACTGCTGCGCGGTGACGCGCACGAGGCGACCCGTGCGTTCGTCACCACCGGTAACCCCGAACGCTTCGAGGGCCTGGGCCGCCGCCTCATGGGCGGGTTCGTCAGCGGCGTCCAGCAGGTGCGGTTGACCAGGACTCCCACTCCGGCCTGACGGCCGGTGACCCGGTGGGCGCCACGTGCCAATCCTGTCGTGGCACCCACCGGATGTCTTGATCGCGCCCTCAGGCGTGCACCGTCGCGCGCTGGCCCGCGGTCGCCCGGTCGGCGACGACCTCGAGCACATGCACGTACGTCTTGCCCGTGGCACGCGTCATACCGATCTCGCAGGTGCGGTTGCACGAGAGATACAGCTGGGCGTCCAGTTTGGCCACTGAGGCGGCCTCGTCCCGCGTCGAACTCGCGGTGAGTTCGGGGTGCAGCAGGCCGCGGTCACCGGCGAAAGCGCAGCAGCGCAGCCCGTCGGGGACGACGACCTGGTCGGCCACGAGCCCGGCCAGCATGATGAGCGCCTCGTTGACGCCCATCCGGGTGCTGGAGCACGTCGGGTGGACGACGGCGAGCCGGTCCTTGTGCAACTCGGGCAGCCGTGGGGCGACGAACTCGGCGGCCCACGTGGTGGCGTCGATCACCCGGATGTCGTCGACGCCGGCCTTGTGGAGTGCGATCGCGGTTCCTTCGGAGCAGCTGACGTTGTCGCAGATCACCGGGAGCCGGCCATTGTCGCTCGCCCGTCCCAGCACCTCGGCCAGACGGTGGCCCATGATGTCGCCGCCCTTGTGCAGGCCCTTGGACTTCCAGGGGGTCGCGCAACACAGCCCGCCGATGCCCTCGGGCACCTCGACCTGGTAGCCGACGAGGTCCGCGAGCTTCAGCACGGCCTCCCGGACGCCCGAGCCGTGCTCGTAGCCGGTGCCGAACATCGATCCGACGCAGGCGGGCATGAAGACGGCCTGCGGTGTTGCGGCGGGGCGCGGTTTGCGGATGGGTCCGCCACCGGGGAGCTCTGCCGACAACGTCGGGATCACGTCCTTGCTGCCGATCGCTCTGGCTGCGCCCAGCACCCCGCGGACGAGCGGGTTCGGCACGTGGTCGACGACGGTCATGCCCGCCGAGGCGATGTGTAGGACGCCGGACCAGTGCTCGGCGGCGAACGCCCATCCGGAGTCCAGTGCACCCGGCGCGCGCTCGGCGCGCAGGTCGCGGATGAGGTCACCGGTGTTGATCTTCACCGGGCAGGCCGTCTGGCACATCCCGTCGACAGCACAGGTCTGGACGACCGAGTAGGTCTCCTGCTCGTACAACTGCTTGGCGAGTTCCTGATCGCCGGACGCCTGCGCCGCCGCGATGGCACGCTGCACGACGATGCGCTGGCGTGGTGTCGTCGTCAGATGCTGGCTCGGGCAGACGGGCTCGCAGTAGCCGCACTCGACACAGTCGTCGATCACCGGGCGCACCGGGACGGTCTTCTTGATGTTCTTCAGGTGGAGCTTCGGGTCCTCGGTGAGCACGGCCCCCGGGTTGAGGCTGACCGTGGGATCACACGCCCGCTTCACCTGCCACATGGCGTCGTAGAGCTCGTCGCCGTACTGGCGGTGGACGAAAGGCGCCATGATGCGTCCGGTGCCGTGTTCGGCCTTGAGGGTGCCCTGCTTGCCGAGCACGAGCTGCACCATGTCCTCGGTGAAGTCCTCGTAGCGCTTCATCGACTCGGGGCCGGCGAAGTCCTCGGTGACCAGGAAGTGGATGTTGCCGTTCTTCGCATGGCCGAAGATGACGGCGTCCTTGTAGTGGTGGCGGTCGAACAGCACCTGCAACTCGCTGCAGACGTTGCCGAGACGCTCCATGGGCACCGCGATGTCCTCGAGCAGCGCCGCCGTGCCCTTGGGCCGGTTGCGGGCCACCTTCGTGTACAGGCCTTGGCGCATCGTCCACATCTCCGTGCGCCGCTTCGGGTCCTGGGTCATCTCGGGATCCGAGTAGAGGTCGAAGTCGCCGAAGTGTGCCAGGCCCTCCTTCGACCTCTCGGCGAGTTCCTCGTCGGTGTCGCCCTGGTACTCGACGAGCAGGGACGCCTGCCCCTTGACCTCCATGCCCTTCGGCAGCACCGACTCGGCTTCCTTGCCCATGGCGAGGATGGCCGCGGAGTCGACGAGCTCGACCACGTCGGCGCCGCTGTTGACCAGCGTGGGCAGCGCGTCCGTCGCGGCGTCGAGCGAGTTGAACAGGAGGAAGCCCGTGGCGGTCTTGGGATGCACGGGCACGGTGCGGAAGTATGCCTCGGCGATGAAGCCGAGCGTGCCCTCGCTGCCGACCAGCAGGTGCTCGAGGATCTTCACGGGCTGGTCGAAGTCGACGAACGAGTTCATGCCGTAGCCCATGGTGTTCTTGATCGCCCAGCGGCGCTCGATGTCGGCGCGCATCTCGGGACGGCGCAACTGGTCGCGCAGGGTCTCGAGCACCTCGACCAGCGCGGGCTCGTCGGCACGCAGCCTGGCGTCCGCGTCCGGCGCCCCGGTGTCGACCACGGTCCCGCTGGGCAGGACGACGGTCATCGACTCGATCGTCCGGTAGGTGTTCGCGGTGGTGCCGCAGGTCATGCCGGACGAGTTGTTGGCGATCATCCCACCGATGGTGCAGGCGATCTCGCTGGCGGGGTCGGGGCCGAGCTTGGTGCGATGGCGTGCCAGCTGCGCGTTCACCTGGCGGACCGTCGCGCCGGGCTGGACGCGGACGCGGGCGCCGTTGTCGAGCACCTCGATGTCGCGGAAGTGGCGGCGCACGTCCAGGGTCAATCCCTCGGACAGCGCTTGCCCGGACAGGCTGCTTCCGCCTGCCCGCATCGTCAGGGGCCAGCCCGCGTTGACGGCGATGGCCATGGCCGTCGCCACCTGGGCTGCCGTGCGCGGCCGGGCCAGTGCCTGCGGCGTCGCGAGGTAGTGGGACGCGTCGATGGCGACGGCGACCCGGTCGAGCACCCGGGTGGTCACCTCGACGTCGTCCCCCAGGGCCCGGGCGAGTCGCTCGACGACATCGGTCCGTACGTCGGATATGGCTGCGCGCGAACTGAGGACGGTCATGTGTGGTCTCCATTCGACGGTGAACGAGAACCGCTGGCCCGAGTGGGCCGCGCTGATTGGTTAGACCATACAACTCTGGCGGATACCCCGCCAGACTCGGGTGCGGTCTCGCCTGAGTTGGGTGCTACTGGTGTATCACGTGCCGCCTTGCCCTCCATGGGCAGGATGGCATAAGCCGTCCGGATGTGTTCCTCGATGAGGTCGGCAGCGCGGGCCTCGTCGCCTTGCGCGATCGCCTCGAAGACGCGCCGGTGCTGGCGGATGAGGTCGCGGCGGAAGGCCTGCCAGTCGTCCATGTGCTCGCTGGCGATGTGGATGGGCCGGGCCAGGGACTCGCGTACCGCCGAGGTCAGTACGGTCACCATCTCGTTGTCGGCGATCTCCGCGATGGTGATGTGGTAGGCGGTGTCGAGCCCGTTGAACTCGTCCAGTTCCATGTGGGGAGCCTCCATCCGCGCCAGCATGTCGCCTAGCCTGGCCAGGCTCTCGGCGTCCGCGTGCCTGGCCGCGAGCTGCACGTTGAACCGCTCCAGCATGACGCGGGCCTCGACGACCTCGTCCACGGGGAACTCGGAGAGGGCCACGTGCATGCGCAGGAGTTTGCGCAGGGCGCGCTCGTGCTGGCCGGTGATCCGGTTGCCGCTCCCCGGGCCCGCGCCGACCCGCGAGGTCACCAGTCCTTGCGCCGCCAGCGTGCGGATGGCCTCGCGGACGGCGGTTCTGCTCACCCCGAGCTGGGCCGCGAGTTCGCGCTCGGGCGGCAGGGACGAGCCCACGGTGAGCTCGCCGGCGAGAATCTGCCGCTCGATGTGGCGCAGGACCACCTCGTATGCCTTCACTCATCACTCCCTCGGGACGTGCGGCGCCGCCCGGCCTTATCGGCGCCCATTTCGTTGACATCAGACTATGCCTGCACCTTTGGTCGGACCCCTCCCCCCGCTGCGCCGACGCCCGGTGATAACCTCGCCGCAGCTGGCCGCTATTACCGGCTTGACTCGGCCACGAGTCGACCAAGGGCCTGCGCCGCCCTTGACAATGGTCTGACCACAGGTCAACGATGGTCTGCGTCAGCCATCCTGCGAACAATGGAGTTTCCTCGATGCAATTCCAACCCGACATTGCGCCGATCAACGGTAACCTCACGCTTTCGGCCCTCGTAGCTCTTCTTCCCCTGCTCACGATCTTCTTCACCCTGGGCGTGCTGCGTTGGAAGGCCCACTGGGCCGGTCTGACCGCACTCGCCGTGGCGATCCTGGTGGCGATCTTCGCGTTCCAGATGCCCGCCGGTCTCGCGGTCCTTTCCGCCACCGAGGGTGCGGCCTTCGGCATCGTCCCGATCACCTGGATCGTGCTGTGCGCGATCTGGATGTACGAGTTGACCGTCGAATCCGGTCACTTCGAAGACCTCCGGTCGACCTTCCACGCCATCTCGGCCGATCCCCGCATCCTCGCGATCCTGATCGCCTTCTGCTTCGGCGGCCTCATGGAGGCCCTGGCAGGGTTCGGCGCGCCGGTGACCATCACCGGCGTCATGCTGATGTCGATCGGCTACCCGCCGCTGCGTGCGGCGATCACCGTGTTGCTGGCCAACACGGCACCTGTCGCGTTCGGCGCGATCGCGACCCCGATCATCACCGCGGGCAACCTGACCCACATCCCCTATCAGCAGGTGGGTGCCTACGTCGGCCATCAGACCCCGCTGCTCGCGTGGTTCGTTCCGCTCCTGCTCGTCCTGATCGTGGACGGCGTGCGCGGTCTCAAGGAGGTGTGGCCGGCGGCGCTGACCATCGGCGTCGCGTTCGCCCTGGCCCAGTGGATCAGCTCCACCTGGCTGTCGGTCGAGCTCACCGACATCATCGCCTCGCTGGTCGGCCTGGCCGCCGGTGTCATCATGATGAGGTTCTGGAAGCCCAAGGGCACGCAAGAAGCTGTCGAGCGGCTCACGGCGATGAAGACCAAGGAGGCCGAGGACGGCTATCACAGCACGACCGAGGTCGAGGTCAAGGAGGTTCAGACGGTCACCGGTGCGAAGGTCTGGATGGCGCTGTTCCCCTACGCCCTGGTCATCGTGATCTTCTCGGTCGCCAAGCTCGTCCCCGCGGTCAAGAACTGGCTGGCGTCCACGGACGTCAAGATCAACTGGCCGGGTATGTGGGACGGCGACCAGGCGCTGATCCTCACGAACGCCGGTGCCGCCAACAGCTCGACCATCTACAACTTCCAGTGGCTGAGCAATCCCGGCACCCTGCTGCTGATCACGGGTGTCATCGTGGGACTCGTCTACCGCATGAGCCCGTCGTTGATGGCGCGTGTGTTCGGGCGCCAGGTGTACAAGCTGCGCTGGACCTTCCTGACCATCGGTTCGGTGCTGGCGCTGGCCTACGTGATGAACCTGTCGGGCCAGACCATCACCGTCGGCACGTGGATCGCCGGCGCCGGTGCGGCCTTCGCCTTCCTGTCGCCCATCCTGGGCTGGATCGGCACCGCTGTGACCGGCTCCGACACATCGGCCAACGCGTTGTTCTCGACCCTGCAGCAGACCGCCGCCCAGAACATCGGCATCGATCCGACCCTGCTCGTCTCGGCCAACACCGCTGGTGGCGTGGTCGGCAAGATGATCAGTCCGCAGAACCTCGCGATCGCCGCGACTGCCGTCGGTCTGGTCGGCAAGGAGTCGGACATCCTCAGGAAGTCGGTCTGGTGGAGTCTCGGCCTGCTGGCCGTGTTGTGCCTGTTGGTCGGGCTCCAGTCGACGCCTGTGCTCTCGTGGATGTTGCCGGTGTTCAAGTGACCCGGTGAAACCGGACTGGAGGAGGACCCATGACCATCACCGCACCATCAGCGGCCACCGCACGGCCGGGGGCGGGTATGAAGGTCGCGTTGTTCGCCACCTGCGCCAACGATGTGATGTTCCCGCAGACGCCGATCGCGACCGTGAAGCTGCTCGAACGCCTCGGCTGTCGCGTCGAGTTCCCGATGGAACAGACATGCTGCGGGCAGATCTTCGCCAACACGGGCTATTTCGACGAGGCCGTCGGGTCGGTGAAGACCTTCCTGCGGGCGTTCGAGCGGTACGAGTACATCGTGGGGCCGTCCGGATCCTGCGTCGGAGCCGTCCGGCACCAGCATGAGATGCTGGCCCGCCGGGCGGCCGGCGACAGGGTCGGCGATCGGGTGGCAGCCGTCGCGTCGCGCACCTATGACGTCAGCGAGTTCCTCGTCGACGTGCTCGGCGTGACCGACGTGGGGGCCTACTTCCCGCACCGGGTCACCTATCACCCGTCGTGTCACTCGGTGCGCATCGCCAAGGTGGGCGACAAGCCCTACCAGTTGCTCAAGGCAGTGCGAGGGCTCGATCTCATCGAGTTGCCGAACGCGGAGCAGTGCTGCGGCATGGGCGGCACGTTCTCGCTGAAGAATCCCGATGTTTCCACCGCGATGGCCGGCGACAAGGCGCGCAACGTCGCCTCCACGGGGGCCGAGTACCTGTGCGCGGGCGACAACCTGTGCCTGCTCAACATCTCGGGTGTGCTGAATCGGACGAAGGCGGGCGTCAAGCCCATCCATCTCGTCGAGATCCTCGCCCACTCGGAAGGGGACAACTGATGGGAACCGAACTGGAACGCCTGACCCCCGCACCGCCCGAGGGGGATCTGCTCGACTCCCCGCGCTTCCCGCAGGCCGCGAAGACCGAGTTGGCCAATCACCAGCAGAGGACGAACCTTCGCCACGCCACCACCACCATCCGCAACAAGCGGGCCCGCGTGGTGGGGGAGCTGTCGAACTGGCAGGACCTCAGGGATGCGGGCGAGGCGATCAAGACGCGGGTCGGGCGGCATCTGGACGAGTACCTGCTGCAGTTCGAGGAGAACTTCACCAAGGCGGGTGGCCACGTCCACTGGGCGCGGGACGCCGAGGAGGCCAACCGCATCGTCGTGGCGCTGGTCAAGGACACCGGCCAGGAGGAGATCGTCAAGGTCAAGTCGATGGTCACCCAGGAGATCGACATGAACGAGGCCCTCGAGGCCGAGGGCATCGCCGCCTGGGAGACCGACCTGGCCGAACTGATCGTCCAACTGGGCCACGACCGCCCCAGCCACATCGTGGTGCCGGCCCTGCACCGCAACCGGTCGGAAGTGCGTGAGATCTTCCTCAAGGAGATGGGACGCTACGGCACCCCGCCTCCGGACGATCTCGACGACCAGCCGAAGAACCTGGCAGGTGCGGCCCGCGTCCATCTGCGCGAGAAGTTCATGCGGGCGAAGACCTCGACGTCGGGCGCGAATTTCGCGATCGCCGAGACCGGGTCGCTCGTGGTGGTGGAGTCGGAGGGCAACGGCCGCATGTGCCTGACGCTGCCGGACACCCTGATCTCGGTCGTGGGCATCGAGAAGATCCTGCCCACGTTCGACGACCTGGAGGTGTTCCTCCAGTTGCTGCCGCGTAGTTCCACCGGCGAGCGGATGAACCCCTACACCAGCGTCTGGACCGGGACGACCGACGGCGACGGCCCGAAGAACGTGCATGTCGTCCTCGTCGACAATGGTCGTACCAATGTGCTGGCCGATCCCGAGGGACGCGCGGCGCTGAGGTGCATCCGCTGCTCGGCGTGCCTCAACATCTGCCCGGTGTACGAGCGGGTCGGCGGGCACGCCTACGGCTCGGTGTACCCGGGCCCGATCGGGGCCATCCTCAACCCGCAGCTGCGGGGCACGGACTCCGAGATCGACCGGTCGCTTCCCTTCGCGTCCAGCCTGTGCGGAGCCTGCAACGAGGTCTGCCCGGTGAAGATCCCGATCTCCGACCTGCTGGTGCACGAGAGGCACAAGGTCGTGGAGGCCAAGAAGAAGGATCCGCCGCACATCCCCCACACCGCCGAGCCCCAGATCATGGCCGCAGCAGCGTGGGTGATGGACGACCACCGGCACCTCGAACTGGCAGGCAAGGGCTCGGAGTTGGGCTCCAGGGTGCTGGGTGGGCTGCTCGGGTGGAAGAAGATCGGCCCGTTGCCGCCCCCGTTGTCGCGATGGACCGACGCCAGGGACGTGCCGATGCTGCCGGAGCAGACCTTCCGCGACTGGTGGAAGCAGAATCGGGAGACGAAGAAGTGAGCGCCAGGGAAGTCATCCTCGCCAGGATCCGCAGTTCGCTGACCGATGTGCCCGTGGGCGTGGCTCCCGAGCGCGATGTGCCGGTGGCCTGGAAGTACGCGCAAGCCGTCGATGTCGGCGATGTGCTGGGTTCCTTCGCCCAGCGTGTGGCCGACTACAAAGCCACCGTGGTGCGCTGTGCGGCCTCGGAGGTTCCCGACGAGATCGCGAAGGCTCTCACGACCCTCGGCGTCAGGTCGGTGGTCGTCCCCACGGGTCTGGAGGAGTCGTGGAAGGACGCTGTGACGAAGGCAGGAGCGCATGTCGTCGTCGACTCCGAGGAGCACCGCCTGAGTCACAAGGAGCTCAACGACACGGGCGCGGTGCTGACCGCGGCCGCCGTCGGTGCGGCACAGACGGGCACCATCGTTCTCGATCATTCGGCTGACCAGGGGCGTCGCGCGCTCTCGCTGGTGCCCGACGTGCACGTGTGCATCGTCCGGGCCGACCAGGTGGTCTCCGGGGTGCCCGAGGCGGTCGCACGCCTCAAGGCATCGGTGCAGGCCGGCCAGCCGCTGACCTGGATCAGCGGCCCGAGCGCGACGAGCGACATCGAACTCAGCCGAGTCGAGGGCGTCCACGGACCGCGGACGCTGTACGTGATCATCGCCGAATAGCGATCCGCGGGGTGAGGGGCGAGCAGTCGGGTGCTCGCCCCTCGTTCCTGCGCGTGGTACCGGGTGGGTGCGACGAATGTCAGTGGTTCGGAGTAGCTTTGGGAGAGTGTCTGAACCCGTAAGAATCGATGGCCGCGGCGTGGATGAACTGCGCCCCGTCACCTTTACTCGCAACTGGCTCGATCACGCCGAAGGCTCGGTGCTGGTCGAGTTCGGTCGCACTCGCGTGCTCGTCGCCGCATCCGTGACCGAAGGCGTGCCGCGCTGGCGCAAGGGATCCGGGCTCGGCTGGGTGACCAGCGAGTACGACATGCTGCCGCGGGCCACGAACACCCGTAACGACCGCGATGCCCGCAAGGGACGCGTCGGGGGACGCACGCATGAGATCAGCCGCCTGATCGGCCGCTCGCTGCGCGGCATCATCGACTACTCGGCGCTCGGCGAGAACACGATCGTCATCGACTGCGATGTGTTGCAGGCCGACGGCGGGACGCGGACCGCGTCCATCACGGGCGCCTATCTTGCCTTGTCGGACGCTGTCGCATGGCTTCGGGGGCGAGGTCTGCTCGCGGGCGAGCCGCTCCTCGGGTCGGTCGCCGCGATCAGTGTGGGCATCGTCGGGGGTGTTCCGATGCTCGACCTGTGCTACGAGGAGGACTCGACCGCCGAGGTCGACATGAACATCGTGTGCTCGGGCACGGGGGATTTCATCGAAGTCCAGGGAACGGCCGAGGGCAAGCCCTTCGATCGCGACCTGCTGAACCAACTCCTCGACCTCGGCCAAGCCGGTTGTGCGGAGTTGACCGGGCTGCAGGCCGCAGCCCTGCATGGGGAAGTGCAGAAACAATGACTGTTCAGGTACTCCTTGCGACGAACAATGTGAAGAAACTCGGGGAGATGCGCCGCATCCTCGCCGAGCAGGGCCTCGACATCGAGGTCAAGTCGCTGGACGACTTCCCGGCCTATCCGGAGCCCGTCGAGACCGAATGGACCTTCGAGGGCAACGCGCTCCTCAAGGCGCGTGCCGGCACGGAGCACACGGGCCTGCCCACTCTCGCCGACGATTCCGGCCTGTGCGTGGACGCGCTCAACCAGATGCCCGGCGTCCGCTCGTCGCGTTGGGCCGGGCCGGCGCACGAGGACGTCGCGAACCTCGAACTGGTGCTGCGGCAGATCGACGACGTGCCGAAGAACCGCCGCACCGCCCGGTTCGTTTCGGTGATGGCGCTCGTCCTGCCCGACGGCCGCGAGTTCACGACCCGCGGCGAGATGCCCGGACGCATCGCCTTGGCCTCGAAGGGGGCACGTGGTTTCGGCTATGACCCGATCTTCGTCGCGTTCGAGCAGCCGGAGCGTCCGGGGTGTGATCGTCCTCGCACGAATGCCGAGCTCACCCCCGAGGAGAAGGACGCCATCAGCCACCGCGGGCGTGCCGTGCGGGCCATGGTGCCCATTCTCCTGGAGGCATTCGGCGACGACGCACGTCTCGTCCTGGACGAACCGGACGACGACGCCCTCGATCCAGCCCAGCCCGAGGTGATTGCGAGGAACGCGTGAGGCAGTATCTCGACCTGTTGCGCCATGTGCTCGACCACGGCGTCCACAAGGACGACCGTACGGGCACGGGGACGACGAGCGTGTTCGGCCATCAGATGCGCTTCGACCTGTCGGAGGGCTTTCCCCTGCTCACCACGAAGAAGGTCTTCACCCGTGGCGTCTTCGGGGAACTGCTGTGGTTCCTCAAGGGTTCGACGAACACCGCCTGGCTGGTCGAGAACAACATCCACATCTGGGACGAGTGGGCGGACGAGCACGGAGACCTGGGGCCGATCTACGGCTACCAGTGGCGCAGCTGGCCCACCCCCGACGGGGGACACACCGACCAGATCGCCGCGGTGATCGATGCCATCAAGCGCAATCCGAACTCACGCCGGCACGTGGTGTCGGCCTGGAACGTCGCGGAGATTCCGCAGATGGCGTTGCCGCCGTGCCACGCCTTCTTCCAGTTCTACGTCGCCCCGCCCGCCGAGGGCAGGCAACGGGGACGCCTGAGCTGCCAGATGTACCAGCGCTCGGCCGACCTGTTCCTCGGGGTGCCGTTCAACATCGCGTCCTACGCCACGTTGACGCACATGGTCGCCCAGGTCTGCGATCTCGACGTCGGCGACTTCGTGCACACGCTCGGTGACGCCCATATCTACGACAACCACCTCGACCAGGTGCATGAACAGCTGACGCGTGAGCCACGCGCGCTGCCCAGGCTCTGGCTGAACCCCGAGGTGCACGACATCGACGGCTTCACGCTCGACGACATCCGTGTGGAAGGCTACGACCCGCACCCGGCCATCAAGGCACCCATCGCCGTCTGACCGACGGCACCAGACGAGGAGGCCGGATGCCGGTTGTCGCCATCGCTGTCGTGGCCCGCAACGGGGTGATCGGTGACGGTCACGACCAGCCCTTCAAGTTTCGCGAGGACTGGGCGCGGTTCAAGCGCGTGACCATGGGGCATCCGCTGATCATGGGGCGGCCGACCCACGAGGCAATGGGGCTGCTGCCCGGACGGACGAGCGTCGTGCTGACCCGTCACCCCGAGGGGCTCACGTTCCCCCGCGCCGAGGACGGGAAGCCGCGCGGATACGCGGTGTCGTCCATCGAGCAGGCCCTGGAAGTGGCGCGCGGTCTGGACGACACGGTCTTCATCGCCGGCGGCGGGCAGGTCTACCGGCTCGCCTGGCCCCACGTCGACGAACTCGACCTGACGCGGGTGCACCAGGACGCGGCCGGCGATGTGGTGTTCCCCGACGTCGATCCGGGGGGGTGGCTCGAGGTGGCTCGCGAGCCGCACGAGCAGTTCGATTTCGTCCGCTACCAAAGGAGGAGCGCCCGATGATCCGCAACCTTGCCATCGGCGACACCGTCGCCTTCACCAAGACGCTCGGCGAGTCCGACGTCTACCTGTTCGCCGGCATCACAGGGGATCTGTCGCCCAACCATGTCAACGAGGAGTACGGCCGGACGACGCGCTACGGCGGGAGGATCGCCCATGGGATGCTGGTGCTGAGCCTGGCGTCCAACACGTCCACGATGATCCAGGCCAAGGCGCAGCAGGCGTGCGTCAGCTACGGCTACGACCGTGTGCGGTTCCTGGAGGGGGTCCTCATCGGCGACACCCTCACCGTGACATACCGGATCACCGAGATCGACCAGGACGCCGACAAGAGCTTCGCGGACATCGAGATCCGCAACCAGCGTGGGGATCTGTGCGCCGTCGCGACCCACATCCTGAAGTTCTTCGACGCCCCGCTGGCCTGAGCGTCCGGGGCTGCCATGCGTCCCACCCCGTCGGTTCTGCACCTCGACCTGGATGCGTTCTTCGCCTCGGTCGAGCAGCGCGACAAGCCGTCGCTGCGAGGCAAACCGGTGGTGGTGGGCGGAATCGGTGGGCGCGGAGTGGTCGCGACGGCCAGTTACGAGGCCCGCGAGTTCGGCGTCCGGTCGGCGATGCCGACCGCGGAGGCTCGTCGTCGCGTGCCGCACGCCGCCTACCTCGGGGGGCGGTTCGACGCCTACCGGCAGTCGAGCCGCATCGTGATGGCCCTGCTCCACGAGCTGAGTCCGCTGGTCGAGCCGTTGAGCCTCGACGAGGCCTTCGTCGACCTCGAGGCCGGGGGCGTGGACGCGTCCGATCCGGGTGTCGTCGAGGCCCTCGTCGACGAACTGCGCGCTGAGCTCACCCGGCGCACCGAGGGACTCCATGCCTCGGTGGGCGTGGGATCGAGCAAGTTCATGGCCAAGGTCGCCTCGGAGGCGGCCAAGCCCGACGGGCGGCTCATCGTCCTGGCCGGGCAGGAACTCGATGTCGTCTCCCCGCTGCCCGTGCGTGCCGTGCCCGGGGTGGGCCCGGCGACGATGGAACGCCTGGCCAAACTGGGGATCGCCACGGTCGCCGACCTGCAGCATGCCAGCGAGCGCGAACTGGTCCGGGAACTGGGGTCGTCGGCTGGGTCGTCCCTGCACGAACTTGCCTTCGCACGGGACGATCGTCCGGTGCAGTCGACGCGGGAGGTCAAATCGATCTCGGTCGAGGACACCTTCCAGGTCGACGTCATCGATCCCGCGCAGCTCGCGGGCATCGTCGACCGGGACGCCGAGTCGGTGGCCGCCCGCCTTCGGCGTGCGGGGTTGTTCGCCCGCACGATCACCCTGAAGGTGCGGTTGGGCGACTTCACCACGTGGACGCGATCGCGCACGCTCGACGGCGCCACGGACTCCACCGAGCGGATCCGCTCGGTGGCCCACGGGCTGCTGAGCGACCTGGAGTTGCGTGAGGGCGTGCGTCTGCTGGGCGTGGGCGTCGCCAATTTCACCCAGGCCGCCCAGGAGGAGTTGTTCTGGCCGGACGAGAGCCCCGCCCCGGTGATCGAGCAGGTCGTCCACACGGCTCCCGCGATGCGTCGCCGGTTCGGTCTCGCGGACCAGTGGATCGCGGGCATGGACGTCGAGCACGACGACCACGGGCGCGGATGGGTGTGGGGAGCCGGCCACGGCATCGTGACCGTCCGCTTCGAATCGCGGCTCACCGGCGTCGGCCCGGTGCGCTCACTGGCGGCCGACGACCCGCGTTTGCGTGCGGTGGGGCCGCTGCCGATGACCTGGGCCGTGGCCGAACCGTCGTTCACCGACAATCAGGATGCGGACGGGCGGGCTGTGGACGCACAGAGCGCCGACAACCCCTAGTCGGCGTCGGCACCCACCACCGGGTGCCGACGCCGACCGGGCTCAGGCCCGTTTCTGCTGACGGACGAACAGGATGAGCATGAGCAGCAGCACCACGCCGTAGGCGATCTGCTGGCCTGCTTCCGGAAGCCCGACCACCTGCAGGAAGCTCAGCAGGACGACGATGGTGCCGACACCCGAGAAGGTGCCGCCGTACCCGCCGACGCCTCCGAAGATGCTCGTCCCGCCGATGACGACCGCGGCGATGGAGCTCATCACGTAGGGGTCGCCGAGGTTGTAGTAGCTCGATCCCACGTAGCCGGTGAGCATGAGCCCACCCAACGACGCCATGAGTCCCGACACCACGTAGATGGCCACGATGACCAGCCAGACCCGCACACCCGATGCCTGCGCCGCGCGCCGGCGCAGGCCGACCGCGTACAACTGCATCCCGAAGACCGTCTTGCGCAGGACGAGGACGATGGCGACGCCCAGGACGAGCCACAGGATCACGCCGCCGGTGAGGACGCCGGCGAACCGGTGCGTGATGAACGCGATGATCGCCGGGCTGGCGTTGCCCTTGTTGACCCCGCCGGTGACGAGGTAGCTCACGCCCAGCAGGATCGTCATGGTGGCGAGCGTCATGACCATGTCGGGGATCTTGAGCAGCGCGACCCCGAGACCGTTGAACAGCCCGACCACCAGGCCGATCGCCAGGGTGAGCCCGATGGCCACCGGCATGGTGGCGTCCGTACCCGCCATGACCAGGGCCGTGACCAGGTTGGTCAGAGTCATGACCGCGCCGACCGACAGGTCGATGCCGCCGATCAGGATGGCGAGGTTCTGGCCGATCGCCACTACGCCCAGCAGGGCCATCAACTGCAGCAGGCTCGCGATCTGATGCGCGCTGCGATAGCCCGGTGCGAAGACGAAGGTCACGATGACGACCAGCAGGAAGATCGCGTGCGGCGCGATCTGCACGAGTGTCAGGCGAGGGCGGGCCGGCGTCCCCGAACCCTGACCATCGGTCACCGGTGTTGCGGTGGTGGCGCTCATGCCGCCCTCCTGATGGCTTGTGACGAGTTCTGCCGAGCGCGCCCGATGAGATACGGGCCTCCGAGGGCCGCGACCAGGATGAGCCCGATGACGACGTACTGCCAGTAGCCGTTGAGCCCGAGGCTGAAGAGCAGGTTGCCGATCAGCTGAAGGGTCACCGCCCCTGCCACGGCTCCGGCCAGCGTGCCGCGTCCGCCGGCGAGCACCGTGCCGCCCAGGACGGCGGCCGCGATCGCGTTCATGGTGAACGGGACACCGATCTTGGGGTCGCCCGACATCGCTGTCATCGTCATGAGGATGCCGCCCAGGCACGCGAACACAGCACCGAGCACGTAGGTGAGCGCGCGGGTGGCCTTCACGTTGATGCCCGACGTGAAGGCGGACGTCTCGTCCTCGCCGACCGCCATGATGGCCGGCCCGAGCTTCGACCTGCGGATCGGGTACCACACCAGTACGGGCAGCCCGATGAGCAGCACCAGCGAGAACGGGATGGGGCCGATGAGCAGCAGCGGTATGTCGGCGAACCAGCGCGGCACCGAGCCGCCCGGCTGCGGCAGGATGTACAACGCGCTGCCCGCGAGGATGGACGACGTGGCCAGCGTGATCACCAGCGGCGGCAGGCCCATGTAGGCGATGAGCAGGCCGTTGATGGCTCCGACGACGATCGCCACGACCAGGGCCGCGACGGCTGCCAGGACGATCGGTACGCCGCGGCCCGCCAGCACGATCACGATCACGTTGGTGATCGTGAGCACGTTGCCGAGCGACAGGTCGATGCCCTTGCCGAAGATCACGATCGCCATGCCGCAGGCGACCATGGCCAGGGGCAGCACCTGGGAGATCACGATCGCCACGGACGAGATCGACAGCCGCGAGGTGTTGAGCATCCAGGCGATGACGACCACTGCCATGATCACGTAGGCCGCGACGGCCGGTGGCTCGCGGCGTGCGAACCGCATGATCGCGTTCATTCGGCGACCTCCTCCTCGACGCCCTGGAAGGCTGCCCCGGTGATGGCTTCCTCGGTGATCTGGTCGCCGGTGAGGGTGCGGACGATGCGTCCCTCGGCCATGACGTGAACGATGTCGGCGAGCCCGACCACCTCGGTGAGGTCGGTCGAGAGCATCAGGACCCCGACCCCGTCGGAGGCCAGCCTGCGGAGCAGGGTGTAGATCTCCTGCTTCGTGCCGACATCGATGCCGCGTGTCGGATCGGCGCACAGCACCACCTTGGGATTCGCGACCAGCCACTTGCCGATCACGACCTTCTGCTGGTTACCACCGGAGAGCTGACCGGCTACCAGCGTGGGGTCGGGGGGCCTGATGGCGACCGCCTCGATGGCCTGCTTGGTGACCGCGGTCTCCTTGGTGGTGCTGATCCACCCCGCGACGGCCCGCCTCGCCACGGTGGGCAGCGAGACGTTCTGCCCGATTGTCATCGGCAGGACGAGGCCTTGGGTCTTCCTGTCCTCCGGGATGAGGACGACGCCGTTGCGGATGCCGGCGGCGACCGACGGGAAGGGCGAGAGCGTGCGTCCACCGAGCCTGATGCGTCCTTTGGCCGACCGAAGGCCCGCGATCCCCTCCAGCAAGGGGGTCTGGCCATGGCCGGCCAGACCTGCGAGTGCGACGATCCTGCCCCTGGGAATCGTCAGCGCCACGTCGTGCACCTGGGTTCCCGTGACGTTGAAGTTCTCGATCTCCATCACGATCTCGTCGGACGCGGACCGCGCGGGTGCCTTGTCCGGGTAGACCGCATCCAGGTCGCGTCCGACCATGAGCCGGACGATCTCCCGTTCGTCGGTTGCGGCGGTCGTCCGCGTGCCCGCGTGACGGCCGTCCTTGAGGACCATGATCTCGTCCGACACCTCGAACATCTCGCTCATGCGGTGAGTGACCAGGATGAGGCCGGTGCCCTCGTCGCGGAGCTGGCGGATCAGGTCGAGCAGCGTCTGCACGTCGCCCTCGCGCAGGCCCGACGTGGGCTCGTCCAGGATGAGGATGCGTGGCGAGGCCACCATGGCCTTCGTGATCTCGACCATCTGCTTCTGGGCGAGGGTGAGATCGCGGACCATGGTGTGCGGACTCACCTGCAGGCCGATCCGGTCGAGCAGTGCCGTCGTCTGTTTGTACTGCTCGCGGCGGTCGACGAAGCCCAGCCGCGTGCGGGGCTCACGCCCGAGCGTGATGTTGTCGGCCACCGACTGGTGGTCGAGGACCGACAACTCCTGGGCCACGGCGGCGATCCCGAGCTCGCGTGCGAGGGCCGGGGTGAGCGTGCGGGGCTGACCGTCGATCTCGACGGTGCCCTCGTCCGGCTGGTAGATGCCCGTGAGCACCTTGATGAGAGTCGACTTACCGGCTCCGTTCTCTCCCGCGATGGCGGTCACCGTGCCGGCACGCACTGTCAGGTCGACCCCCGACAGTGCGTGCACGCCACCGAACGACTTGCGGATACCCGAGGCGGCGAGGATCACGGCGCCCCCGGAGGGAACGGAGCCGGCGTCAGTCACGAATGATGAACTGGTCAAAGCCGCACGTCACCCGAAGAGGTTGGTCAGGACGTCGTCCGGCAGGTTGGTGGGCAGGAACATGGCGTCAGACATGTCGGTGCGCACGTAGTCGTCGAGGTTGTCCTGGGTGATCACGTCGAGCGCAACCTTGGGGGCCTGGCCCGGATCCTCCCCGCGGAGGGCCTTGATGCCGTAGTCGAGCGCGGTCACGACCAGTGCCGGAGACTGCGACGGGGCGATCGAGGCCCAGCCGCTGGCGTCCTTGAGTTCCTTCCACTTCTTGAGGAAGCCGTTGTAGCCCTCCCCGGGCATCGGCACGAGCGACATGCTGCGCTGCTCCATGACCTCGATCGCGCCGAGGGTCATGGCACCGCCCTGGGAGTAGATGCCCTTGACGTCGGGGTGCGCCGAGAGCAGGTTCGCAGCCGCGGACTGGGCTTTGGCCTGATCCCAGTCGCCGGCGGCG
This sequence comes from Brooklawnia cerclae, assembly GCF_011758645.1. NCBI lineage: Bacteria > Bacillati > Actinomycetota > Actinomycetes > Propionibacteriales > Propionibacteriaceae > Brooklawnia > Brooklawnia cerclae. Next base: position 689,741 of record NZ_JAAMOZ010000001.1, read on the forward strand.
TTGGCCACGATCTCGATCCCGGCGTCCTCCAGAGCCTTCTGGGCGCCCTCGATGCGTCCGTTGCTGACCGGGGTGCCCGAGACGCCGTCGAGCATGAACACGGTGTCGCCGCTGGAGAGCTGGCTCGCCAGCCATTCCCCGCCGATCTGCCCGAACTCGACCGGATCGGTGTTGACGATGATGTTGTACTCGCTCTCGACGGCATTGTCGAAGGAGACCACCTGGACGCCCTGCTGCTGCGCACGCTCGACGACACCGGTGAGCGCACTCGCGCTCGATGCGTCGATGAGCAGCAGGCTGACCCCGGCCGTCAGCATGTCGTTGATCTGCGAGATCTGCTTGTCGACCGAGTTGTTGGCGTCCGTGATGATCGTCTTCGACACGTCGGACTTGTATTGGTTCTCGCAGGCGTACTGGAACTCCGCGACCATCTGCGAGCGCCACGAGTTGCCGGCCCATCCGTTGGCGAGGCCGACGACCAGCGGCCCGTCCACCGACGGGACCATGTGGTTGGCGCCGGAACCCGCCGAGGAGCCGGAGCCCGAACTTCCACTGCCCGCAGTGGAACAACTCGCCAGGACGCCTGCGGCGCCCAGGGCGAGTGATGACTGCAGCAGTGCCCTGCGGCTGATCGGATTGGTCATGTCTTCCCCCTCTAGATGCTGGCCGACGTCGCTGCCGGACCAGTGGTTGTTGTCGGAATGAGGAGAACCCTGCCATCGAGTTCGCTGGCACGGGTCGAATCGGGTGGGGTGGCGGTGGTGACGGCCAGGATCGAGCGATCGGGGCCGACGAAGCAGCAGCTGGTGGGGTTGTTGACGGGCAGGTGCCACACGAGATCGACACGTCCGTCGGGGGCATACCGGACGAGCCGCGCCCCGTTCCACTTGGCCGACCAGAAGCAGCCCTCGTCGTCGATCGTGCCGCCGTCCGGGACGTACCCGTCGGGGTCCTGGGCGAAGACCCGGCGGTTGCCGATCGTCCCCGACTCGTCGTCGTAGTCGAACGCCCAGATCACTCGCGGGATCGAGTCGGTGTAGTAGAAGGTGCGCCGGTCGGGGGACCAGTCGAGACCGTTCGAGGTCGTGATGCCCGAGACCTGCTGGGAGACCCCCTCGGCGTCCCATCGATAGAGGGCCGACGTGGGCTCGTCCTCGGCATAGGTCATCGAGCCGAACCAGACGCGGCCGCGGGGATCGGTCTTGCCGTCGTTGAACCGGTGGGTCGCGGGGGAGTGAGGCGCCTGCCAGATCTGCTCCCATCGGGACCCGTCCGCGGAACTACGCCACAGGCCGTCGGTGAACCCGGCCACCCAGCCGCCCTCCGCGTGCGGGACCGCGAAACCGACGAGTTGCGGGAGGTCGTGGGTGGTGACCTGGGTGCCGTCGAGCGTCGCGGTGTGGAGCTTGCGACCGAGGATGTCGACGAAGCCCAGGCGAGAGCCGTCCCAGTACGGACCTTCGCCGAGCGCCGTGCTGAACGGAAGGCCGAGGATGTCGGGATTCAGCGTCTTTTCGTGCATCGATCGCCTCTGATCCGGGAGCAACTACGGTGTTCACCTAGCGAAACCTCTGTGTTCGCCTACGCAACATACTCTGTGATAGATCCTGGAGGCAACTCTTCTGACGTGGAAATGTGTGAGAATTGCGCACGTAGCGACCGCCGGATTCTTGGGGGCGTCATGACCGTCATGGACGACTACATCGCCCGTCATGAGGGCGCGAAGGCCGGGCTCATGCGAGAGCTGGCCGATCTGGTCCGGGCACTCGTGCCCGACGCGGGGGAGAAGATCTCCTATGGCATGCCGACCTTCACCCTGAACGGTTATCTGGTGGCCTTCGGGGCGTTCGCGAAACACATCGGGCTCTATCCGGGCTCCGAGGGCGTCGCAGTGGTGGCCGACGAACTCGACAGGCTGGGGCTCAAGCACGCCAAGGGCACCGTGCAGTTCCCGCTGGACCACCCGCTGCCGAGGGATCTCGTGACGAGGATCGTCGAGTTCCGCGTCACGCAGCAGCGCGCGAAGAGGTAGGCGCTCGGCGGCTTCAGTTAGGGAAACGCTGATCAATGATCCCTGAGCCTGTCGAAGGGTCGCGGAACTGTCGTCCGGAAGCGGGCTTCGACAGGCTCAGCCAGCGTTGCTCGCATTGATCAGCGTTTCCTTAGCGGGAGCTGATCAGCCGAGGTACGCGTCCGCCAGCAATCGGGCGATGACCCAGTCCTGCATGGCGATGCCCACCGACTTGAAGACCGTGCGCGGAGCACGGGTCGACGGGGCGGATCGCAGTGCGGAGCCCAGCTCGACGAGGTCGTCGACCGCCAGAGCTCCCGCCCGCAGTGCGTGGATGATCTCGCCCGACTCCTCCAGGATCGCCCCGATCTCGTCGACGACGATGAAGCTGTCGGCGAGTAGTTCGTCCGGGAGCTCCCGCATCGTGGGGCGGTAGGCTCCGATGGCATTGACATGCACGCGTCGGGGCAGCGCGGAGGCAGGGAACAGCGGTTCGGACGTGTTGGTGGCGCAGCAGACCACGTCGGCATCCGCCACGGCCTCGACGGGATCGGTCGTGATGCGGACGTCGATGCCCGACAGCTCGGGACCGAGTGCTTCCAGGAACCTCCGGGCGCGGCCAGGATCGGTGTTCACCACCGTCAGCCGGTGGATCGGCCGGACGGCCCGGACGGCACGTACCTGGTCGGCGGCCTGCCCGCCGACACCGAACAATGTCAGACGGCTCGCGTCCGGCACGGCCAGCAGATCGGTCGCCACTCCCACTGCCGCGCCCGTGCGCAACGCGGTGACCACGCCCGCTGGGGCGACCAGGTGGTCGGCGCGGGCGGCCTCGCTCCACACCACGGTGCCCGAGATGGCAGGCACGCGAGAGAAGTTCAGGCTCAGCGTCTTCACCATCGCAGTCGCGCTGGGGCGATGATGCGCGGACATCACGAGGAACTGTCCGTCCCGCAGCACTGTTCGCACCGGCATCTCGAACTCACCCGCGGCCAGGCCTACGAAGCCGCGCCGTATCGCGTCGATGGCGGCGGGCATGCTCACAGCCTGCCGCACATCGTCCTCGTCGAGGGTGATGGTGGTCATGGCTGTGTTCCTGTGATCTCGATCGGGCTTGTGCGGGAGAAGGGACTCGAACCCTCACGCCTTTCGGCACAGGAACCTAAATCCTGCGTGTCTACCAGTTCCACCACTCCCGCGCTGCCGTGACGGCGGGCACCAGTGTAGGGCATGGTCCCCTATGAGCCACGGGGCGACAGGGCGGGACGGGTCACCGCCGTCAGATGTGAAGCAGCCCGAGGTCGCGGCGCAGGCGGTCGACGTGCCCGGTGGCGCGCACGTTGTACTGTGCCAACTCGATCGTGCCGACTCCCTGCTCGTCCACATCGACCAGGAACGTGGAACGCAGCACGCCGTCGACGGGCTTGCCGTAGAGCACCTTGGTGCCCCAAGCGCCGTAGGCGCTGATGACCTGGCGGTTCTCGTCCGACAACAGGGTGACCTTGAGATCTTTGCGGGTGCGGAACTTCTGGATCTTGTCGGGGGAGTCCGGGGAGATGCCGACGACGTCGATCCCGGCCTCCAGGAAGTCGTCGCGAGCCTGAGTGAAATCGATCGCCTCGGTGGTGCAGCCCGGCGTCATCGCTGCGGGGTAGAAGTAGACGACCACCTTTCGTCCCTTGAAATCGGACAGTGAGATGTCGCGTCCCTCGGCGTCCGGAAGGGTGAATGGCGGTGCCGCGTCGCCTGCTGCCAGTTGCGTCATGGCCCAACCATAGGCCATGGGTATGACGGGTGCACCGACTCGCTCGCGGGCATTAGGCTTGGGACACTGACTGTCGAGACTGGGTGGAGGACAACGTGGCTTCCAGGCAACGCACACCGGAGCAGATCCGAGCCGACATCGCCGCGACACGGCACACGATCTCGACGGGGGTCGAGGGGCTCGTATCCGAGGTCCATCCCACCACGCTCAAGAACCGGGCCGTCGACGATGTCAAGCAGACCATCAAGCAGACCTTCGACGACACCAGGAAGGTGATCTTCGACACCGTGGACGAGACGAGGAACTGGTTCGTGGACTCCGGTGGTGTCCGCTGGAACAACGTCGGCACCGTCGCCCTGGTCGTGGGCGGGGCCGCCGCCGTGTTCGGTGCCTTCGCGGGTGCGGGCGCGCTGATCCGCAGGGCGACGAAGTGAGTCGTGCGGACGCCGACGCTCCGGAGTCGCCGCAACCCGAGGAGGATGCGGACGTAGACGCCGCCGAGGTGGCATTCGACGAGCCGACCGGCGGGGCCGGTGAGTCCCAGGCCGCGTTGCCGATCCGCATGCTTCACGACCGCGTCCTCGTCGATCCGGACGACGAGCAGGGTGAGCGCCGAAGTTCCGGTGGCATCCTGATCCCCGCCACCGTGCAGATGGGACGCAAGCTCGCCTGGGCGAAGGTCGTCGCCATCGGATCGAACGTCCGGTCGGTGAGGCTGGGCGACCGCGTCCTGTTCGATCCGCAGGAGCGGGCGGAGGTCGAACTGCGCAACAAGACCTATCTGCTGCTCAGGGAACGCGACCTGCACGCGGTCGCGGCAGAGCGTCTTCAGGACTCCGGCACAGGCCTGTATCTGTGAGGCGTGCCCATCGGCGCGGGGCATCGTGATGATTTCGTCTTTTCCCGGCCCCTGCGCTAAAGTAAATCGTCGCGCGCACTACTAGCTCAACTGGCAGAGCAGCTGACTCTTAATCAGCGGGTTCAGGGTTCGAGTCCCTGGTGGTGCACTCGTCCGGCTCCGGTTCAACCGGAGCCGTTCCTGTCTCCGGTGATCGATCGCAGGAAAGCACCTCGTGCCGGGCCCATCCGGGCAGTTTGGCGACCATCAGCGACCAGGAGTCGTCCGCCATCTGGAACAGCAGGTCGTCGGGGACGACGCCGTCCAGTGTAACGGTGTTCGCATAGGGCTGGAGAGGCGTCTGGCAGTGGTAGCCGCGCACCACCCGGCCGGGGAAGGTCGAACGCAGGTACTGCCCGTCCTCCGGGGTGCATCGGAATGTGGCCCGGGCGTCCCCTCGCAGCTCGAACAGTTGCAGGAAGATCGGCCCCCTGTCCTGCGACGGAGCCTTGACCTTGACCACGGTGACGTCCGGGCCGAAGGGGAAATCGAGGAAGGCGCCGGGCTTGCCCAGGCAGTAGTCGAGGAGCCGATCGGTGAGGCCGGCTCCGGGCCCGTGATCGTCCGCCATGACCGAACCCTAGTCGCGGGTCTTGGCCATGGTGTTCGCCGAGGAGGAACCGCCCTGGCCGAAGCCGTGGTAGCCGGCCCTCCCGGCGGCAAGCGCTCTGGTGGACGAGCCGTCCGGGACGTGTGTGACGAGCCGGTCGACGTCGAACCAGTCGAAGAACGCGTCTGCCAGATCGAAGATCTCGGACACACGGACGAGGTCCTCGTAGTCGGGCGGAAGACCGAGGCGCAGCAGCGCCCACCGGAGGTCGCTGTGGTGATCGGCGGGATGGGCGGACACCTCGATGATTCCGATGGCTCTTCCGGACGACCTGTCGACCACCGCGAAGTCGACGCATCCGTGCTCGGTTCCCTCAGCCAGCCAGGAGGCGATGGTCGCCCGCATCTGCTCGGCTGTCGTGCAGGGCGGGCCGGAGGCGCGGTCGGGTGATCCGGGCACCGCCGTGATCGCCGAGTCGATGTGGTACGTCAGCAGATCGTCGGCGTCCTGCAACCGCACCAGCCGGAAGCGAAAATGCTCCGACTCCAGGACGGGAGGGGTGGCCACGGGGTTCACGTGGGCAGGGGCGAGCGTCGCGGACGTCAGCAGGCGTAGCCAGGAGTGATCCGACTGCGCAACCAGGCAGAACTCGTTGGCCTCGGGGTCGTGCATCACCACGAACCCGCTGTCGTCGTCCTCGTGATAGTCGCTGATGCGGCGGCCGCCGAGAGCTTCGGCGCGGTCGACCGCCTCGCGCAGGTCGTCGACCTCGATGTCGAGGTGCAACCGATTCTTCGGGGACCCCTTCGGCTCCGGCACCACCTGGAAGTACAGCTTGACGGCCCCGGCGTCCACGACACCTCCCAGGCCCGGGCGGAAGCCCCACGGACGATCCAGCAGGTTCCCCCAGAACGAGGCCGTTCCGGCCGCGTCGGAGCAGTCGAAGGTGACTTCTTGAATCGTGGGTCTGACAGCCATGACGACATCCTGGCAGAGCCGTCCGACATTGTTGGGCGCGCCTCAGCGACCCGATTCCTCGCCGGCGAAGCAGGCGGGGAAGACCTCTGATCATCGGCAATCCGCTGCTGGTGAGCCTCCGGCCTGATTGAATCGTCCAGTCAGCACCACAACCGCAGTGGTCGTCCGCCGAGGGGGAGGCCGTCATGACGACTGAGCAGAGCAGGACTCGCGCTCGCGAGCGTCACGCGCGCCCGCATGTCGAACTGGCTCCGACGGGGCTCGTCCGGCCCCTCGCCGACCACAGCGTTCAGCCACCGAGTTCGCCGAACCTGTCACCGAGCGCACTGCTCGTCCAGACGGTGGAGCAGCCGTCGGCCGCTCCCATGCGGCGCATCGACCCCTTCGACCTCGTGTTCCCGGGGATGAACTCGCTGGGCGCCGTCCTCGCGTTGAGCGCGGCGCTGGTCGCCGTGATCGCCGGGCCCGGTGCCGAGATCACCACCGGCATGTTCGGATCGGGCGCGGGACTGCTCTCGACCGGGCCCGAGGCCTTCTTGATCTGGTGGGCGGTCAGCGCGGGGCTGGTCGCCTTCCTCGTGTGGCAGTGGATCCCGGCCCACTGGGCATCGCCGCGGCTCATCCTGCTCACCCGGCCTTCGGTCGTGGCGGGTCTGGCATTGCTCGCGTGGGTGATCCTCGGCCGCGAGGGCCATGTGGTCGGGGCCGTGACGTGCCTGTCCATGGCGATCGGCGCCTTGTGCGTGCTCGTCTGGCGCCTCGCCCGGAACCCTGCGTCCACAGTGCTCGAACGATTCGCGACGGACGTGGGGTGGGGGCTCCTGCTCGGCTGGAGCTGTGTCGAACTGCTCATGTCGGTCGGTGTGGTGGTGGACGCGTTCAGCCTCGTCGAGGACGATCAGGCGCTCCTGGTGGCGCTCGGCGCGTTCTGTGTGTTCATCGCCGGCAGCCTGGGCCTGGCTGGAAAGCTGTATCGCCAGTACTGCGTCGGGTTGGCGGTGCTGTGGGGGTTCGGCTGGATCGGCCACGAGCGGTTGCTCGGGTTGCCCCGCGACTACCTGCTGGGCGGCGTCGCCGTCTTCGGGGTGTTCATCATCCTCGCAGCCTTCTACGCGTCAGGACGCCGGGTGCGGCACCGTGTCGCAGGTCTGGGCGGACGACCGCCCGCGTCCTAGCGGGTGCCGTCCTCAGCGGGTCTGTTCGGCGCGGTTCCTCGTCGTCCGGACGATGCGGATCCGCTCCTGGCGCAGTCGTTCGTGCTCCGCGTTCAACTCCGGCCGATCGATGGGCTCCAGTTTCGTCCCCAGCGCGAGTTCCAGCAGATGGTCGGCGAGCGCCGGGTTGCGGGGGAGGATCGGGCCGTGCGGATACAGGCCGATGACACGGTCCTGCACCGCCCCGTCGTGCCCGTCGGTGCCGTTGCCCACCCCGACCTCGACCGAGGCGAACGGGGTGGCGTCCGAACCGAGCGAGGTGAAACCCCCGTGGTTCTCGAAGCCGGTGATGAGGTCCTCGGTGCCGTCGGGACGCGTCCAGTGTGTGAGTATCTCACCGACCGCCCGCTCGGAGCCACGGCGGGTCTCCACGTCGAGGAGCCCGAGCCCGCCGAACACCTCGTCGTTGTCGCCCACGGTGAAGCTGTGCCCGCACAGCTGATAGCCCGCGCACACGGCGAACAGGACGCCGCCGGCGTCCAATCCCCGGTGCAGACCGCCGTCGGCCTCGAGAGCCTTCACGGCCGCGATCTGGGCGAGGTCCTCGCCGCCGCCGAGCAGGTAGATCAGGCCGTCGTCCGGCACCGGTTCGCCGGGCTCGACGTTGACCACCTCTGCGTCCAGATCACGCCACTGGAGTCGCTTGGCGAGCACCATCCCGTTGCCGCGGTCGCCGTAGATGCCGAGCAGTGATTGATAGACGACGACGATCTTGTGGCTCACTTGAGCTCCACCCCTCCCATGCGGCACAGCCGCAGGAACGCCGAGTAGGTCGACAGCACGTCGACGGTGCTGTCGAAAGGTCCCTTCAAGGCCTCCGCCATGTCGGGGATCACCTCATGATCGACCTCGGCGTAGCTGAGCCGCACCGCGAGGTCGCTCGCCCGCGGCCCGGTGGCGATCACGCGCCGACCGCGCAATCGCTCGTACTCGACGTCCCACATCCAGCTGACGTCGGTGCCGTCCGCGATGGCCGAGTCGACCGCGAGCACCACGGGATCGGATTCCATGACGAGCAGCGATTCGGCCCAGCCGGCGGGGTTCTTCGCCAGGACGAGGCGTGCCTTCGTCGGACGAGCGCCCGCGGACGCGTACGTGCCGATCGCGAACCTGCCGGCAGGAGCCTCGACCGTGCGCATGCCGTGCAGGGCGACCGGCTCGTAGACGCCCATCTCGACCGCTGCGGCCAGGGCACATACGGCGTTGCCACGATTGAACCGGCCCGGCACCTTCAAGCCGAGTTCCTGGCGCTCGCCGTCGGCTCGGACGACGTCGCCGCCGTCGACCCGGTAGTCGGGGGGCATCTCGGTGAGTTCGCAGCCCGGGCAGTCCCAGTTCTGGTCGGCGTCGTGGGTGAGTACCGCACCGCAGTTGGGACACAGGGCGGCGTCCTGCGCCCAGCCTGTGCCCATGTCGATCCACACGGCGCGGTGCGCGGCGGACGCGGCCCACACCACCAGGGGGTCCTTCGTGTTCGCCACGACCACCGGCCCCTGGTCGCCGGCCGCCAGCAGGGCCTCCCGCCACTTGCGACCGAGAGCGTTGATCTCGTGATGCCGGTCGAGCTGGTCGCGACTGAAGTTCAGCATGATGAGCACCTCGGGGTGCCCGTAACGAATCATGTCGGGGACGACCTGCTCGTCCACCTCGAGGATCGCGATCGGTGCCTTCGGGCGCGTCGACAACGCCGAGACGACTCCCTCGCGCAGGTTCGCCCCGTCGGGGTTGGTGACGACGTCACGCGGATCGTGCACGGATTCGCGCAGGGCCGCGGTGAGCAGATGCGTCGTGGTGGTCTTGCCGTTCGTCCCCGACACGACGCCGATGCGCTTGCCGGCCAGCAGGCGCCGGAACAAGCCCGGGTCGATCTTCATCATGATCGCGCCCTTGATGGACGCACCGGTGCCGCGCCCGGTCACGCGGGAGGCGAACGCCGCGGCATTGCCCAGGCCGAAGGCGAGTGCCTGGCGGGCCAGAGTCAGCGGTTGGGGAGTTTGTGAAACGGCTGGAGCCACCAGGCCATTGTGGCAGACCTTGGAAGTGGGGACGGGGGCGTGACACTGGGGCATGTCGCGATGGAGAGCAGAACGCACGATAGTGGCAGTCTGCGCTTCGCAGGGTCCCTGGCCATGTCTGTCTGCAGCGGCGCAGTGGGGAGCCGTGGTCGGCCGCTAGCCCGCGGCGGTCTCGCGAGATGTTTCACCGGTGCTCTCCCAGCGGACGGACCCACCTCCCTCCAGCAGGAGGGTCCGGTCGGCGCAGAACCGGGCGACGGCCGCGTCGTGCGTGATGACGAGGAGCGCCAGCCCACGCTCTCGCCGAAGCGAATCCAGCAACTCCAGTACGGCTCGCTGAATGGTCGGATCGAGTGAACTCGTCGCCTCGTCGCAGAGCAGAATCCCGGGCTCGTGGGCAAGTGCTCGGGCGATAGCGACACGTTGTGCCTGGCCGCCAGACAACGTCCGGGGTAGCGCACCGGCGGTCTCGGGAGCCAGGTTGACAGCATGAAGCAACCGCTCGACCTCGCAGGTGACCTGTTCGCGGGACAGCCCCGGCCGCGAGCGCCTCACCGCGCGGCGCAACTGACGGTCCACCGAGATCGCGGGATTCAGGCTGCCAGCCGGGTCCTGACTGATCAGCTGGATTCGACGACGCTGGGCAGGAGTGCGCGCCGACATCGGCCAGGGCACCGGAGCGCCGTCGACGTCGAGTGTTCCGCCATCTGGGAGGTGAGTACCGATGAGGGTCCGCACCAACGTGGTCTTGCCGATTCCCGAAGGCCCGAGGAGGGCGATGCTCGCTCCTTTCGGTAGCTCGAGACTGAGATCCGTGACCACCGCCTGGCCTGACGGTGCCTGGACGGTCAGCCGGTCTGCTCGGAGCAGTGGTTCTCCGGCCCGGTCGTGTTGCCGAGGACGGTTCTCCAGCCGCGCCGCAGCCAGCGCCCGGCGCACTGTCACCGAAGTGGCATCCTCCAACTGGGCGACCGGATGCGATTCGGCGATGCGCCCCTCGTGCATGAACGAAACCACATCTGATACCCGCCGCGCGAAGCCGAGGTCGTGGGTGATCAACAGCACGGTGAGCCGGCGTTGCGCGCGAAGCGCATCCATGGCCCAGGCGACTTGGGCGATCGCGTCGGCGTCGAGCCCGTTGGTCGGTTCATCGAGTACGAGTATCTCGGGTTGGGAGGCCAGTGCCCGGGCGAAGGCGGCTCGACGCCGCTGACCGCCGGAGAGCTGGCCAGGGCGGCGCCGAAGTAGGTCCGGGACGTCGTCCAAGCCGAGTGATGCGACCAACGTGAGCAACGTCTCGTCACTGGTGTGGTTCGGGGCCACCTCGCGCAGCAACTCGCCGATCGTCACGTGTGGTGTCAGCGCCAGGGCGGGATCTTGGCCGAGCCAGGCGAGCCGTTCGCGGCGGAATCGTCGTAGCGCAGAGCCGCGGAGTCCGAGTGGCTCCGCTCCGGCGACACGGATGGTGCCTGCCGTGACCCGCAGCCCGCGACGGATCAGGCCGAACAGGGCAAGGGCGGCTGTCGTCTTACCTGACCCCGACTCTCCGACGAGAGCATGTGTCTCACCGTCGCGTACGCTGAGGCTCGCGTCGTCCAATATCCGGGTTCCGGACTCTGTTTCAATCGTGAGGCCCGTCAACTCGATCACGACATCACCCGTCGCATCACACGGTCGGCCAAGAGGTTGGCTGGGATCGTGACGGCTGCTATGGCCAGCGCGGGCGCGAGGCTCGCCCAAGGGTTGAGCCTGATGCCTTCGAGCCCTGCTTGCACCATGGTCGCCCAGTCACCGTCCCCGCCCAACGGGGAGAAACCGAGGAATCCCGCTGCGGCCACGAGGTACAGCGCGCTGATGAGCCGAGTTCCGGCGTCAGCCAGCAGGGGAGGGGCGAGATTCGGCAGCACCTCGCGACGGAAGACGGTGTACCACGAATCGCCTGCCGCGCGGGCAGCAAGGACGTAGTCGCTGCCGAGAACGGGCGTTGCGATCGACCGCGTGAAACGTGCGACGAAAGGAACGCTCGCCACGGTCATGATCAGCACCATCGTCCACACGCCGGACCCGAGCCCGAAGACCAGCACCATCATGGTCAGCATCGACGGGATCACGAGCAGCAGATCGGTCAGCAGGCCGAGGAGTCGTGCGACCAGGTTGTGTGCCGTCAGCGTCAGCCCGAGCACGATACCGATGAGCATTGCTGCGGCCGTCGCGATCACCGCAACGAGCAACAGACCTGCACCTCCGTGGGCCAGCCGCAGCCAGACGTCACGACCGAGACCGTCAGTGCCGAGCGGGCCGTGTTGGGCTGGCGACAAGTAACCGGTTGCCACAGTGGCATCGGCTCCGTCGGCGAACAACGGGCCCACGAGTGCGAGCCCGAGGACGGCCAGGAGCAGGGTGAGCCAGACGCGGTCGGTGCGCCTCACGAGGTCTTCCCCCGGGACAGGTCGGCCAACCGGTAGGCGAGCACCGTGAGCGCGATGACGACGCCGGCGCAAGCCATGAGCAGATCCGGTTCTCGATTGCTGACGGCTTGCACCATGAGGCTGCCGAGGCCCGGGTAGGCGAAAGCTCGTTCGATGACCACGGTGCCTCCGACGAGATAAGGCACGATCATGGCGCTCGCTTGGGCTGCTGGGGCGATGGCACCGGGAAGAAGGTGACGCAGAAGCACGCGTGCCGGGGAGAGCCCGGCGAGTCGCGCTGCCTCCACGTGGAGACTGACGGATTGACGAGCGATCACCGGTCGCACGAGCCGCATCAACGTCCCGCTGCCCACGATCACGATGCTCAGCGTCGGTAGTACGAGGATCTCGGGATGGGCGAGCACCCCTCCGTCGGCGGGGACCAGGGAGACAGCCGGGAGCCATCCGAGTACGGACGCGAAGACGACGATCAGCAGAGTGGCCACGACGAACTCCGGAGTGCAGATCGCTGCGAGTGCTGACGAGCTTAGAACCCGGTCGAGGACGGAGCCCGACCTCGACCCCGCCAGGATGGCCCCGCCCCAGCCGAGCACCATGATGCCGATGGACGCCAGGGCGGCGAGCAGCGCCGTGCGACCCAGCGCTGAGGTCAATATCGGGGCGACCTGAGTGTTGGTCAGCAGCGTCGTCCCTAAGTCGCCGGATGCCAGGCCCCGGAGCCAGTTCGCCAGCCGTTCCAGCACGGGACGATCCAGACCGTATTGTGCCCGGAGTTGCGTGAGAGCCTCCGGCGTTGCGTACTGCCCGAGCCGCGCGCTCGCTGCGTCGCCCGGCAGCGCGTCGAGCAGAAGGAACACGACGACCAAGGCCGCGAGCGTCCACGCAGCCCAGACGAGCAGCCACCAGATGATGGCTGCCGTCCGGGCTGCGGCTGAGCGGAGAGACCTCACTGCTGGTAGGCGGCCTGGGAGAACAGCGGGACGCTCATGGTCATTTGTACATCGGTGAGTGTCTCCTTGTGGGCCGCGAGTACCGGCTGGAAACCCCAGACGGCATCGGTACCGGACTCCCAGACCAGTTGTTCGGCCTGATGGAGCAGGTCGGTGCGTTGTGCCTCGTCGGTCTGCGCTTGTGCCTCGGCGATCAGGTTCGTCAACTCGGGGTCCTGGCTGCCGAAGTAGTTGCCGGGGGCGCCGTCGGTGAGGAACATCGTCGCGTGTGCGGCGAACGGCCGGTTGATCGCATAGAACGAGAAGATGTCATTGGCCGCGACAACGCTCAGGTCATTGAACAGGGTTGTCGGGTCGGCCTCGTTGACGGTGACCTCGACCCCGGCTTCCTCCAGTTGTTGGGCCATGAGCTTGGCCGCGTCGGTGATGCCCGGAGTCATCTCCGAGGCGAGCACACTCAGACTTGTGACACCTTTGGCGGCGAAGATCTCCTTGGCCTTCGTGACGTCGCGCTCGCGCTGCGTCAGCGAATCGTCGTAGCCGAGCATGCCCTTGCCAACCACGTCGTTGCCGACGACGCCCTTGCCGCGGAACACCACATCGACGAGCGCCTGCCGGTCGATCGCGAGCCGGAACGCTTCGCGGACTTCCGGATCGTCGAAGGGGGCCTTTGCCTGGTTCATCATGAACTCGAATGCGCTGGACTCGGATGCTCCTGGGTCTTGCACCGTGATCCCGGAGCCTTCCTGGATGGTTTCGATGCCCGTGGGAGTAACGCCCACGGCGTAGTCGATCTGGCCGCTGGTCAGGGCGGACATGCGCGCTGTGGCATCAGCTATCGGCAGGAATTCCAGGCGGTCCAGCGTGGCCTTCTCACCCCAGTAGTCGTCATTGCGCACGAGGACGGCGCCGGTTCCGGGCGTGTACGACTCGAGCTTGAACGGTCCTGACCCGATGGGGTGATCGAAGTCGGTCGTTCCCGCGGGGAAAACAACGCTGATCTGCGCCAACACGGACTCGACGAAGTCGGCGCGCGGCTGCAGTAACGGCAACGTGACTGTGAGCTCGCCGTCGCTGGTCGCGTTGGCGAAGTCAATGTCGCTGAACATAGCGCCGTAGTTGGGCGCGGTGCCGAGGTAGCTCAGTGAGGCGAGCACGTCGTCGGCGGTGAGTGCGGTGCCGTCGTGAAAGGTCACACCGTCGTGAATGGTGATCGTCCATTGCGTGGCGTCGGCGTTCGAGGTGATGGACTCGGCGAGTTTCAGCTGCGGTGAGCCGTCGATCACAAGTACCAGCGAGTCGTAGACATTGAGAGCGACCCCGTAGACCAGGAAGGACGAGGCCTGGGTGACGTCAAGGCTGTCGGTGGTGCCGCCGAGGATGCCGACCCTGACCGTCCCGCCGGTGGCGACCGTACCTGAATCGGCGGCGCTGGATACGGTCGGGGCTTCGGAGGATGAACCGCAGGCGGTGACGGCAAGGGCTATGCCTGCGGCGATGAGGCCTCGCGCAACCCTACGAAAGGCTGATGCCATGGAAAGTCCTATCGGAATATAGTAACTATGTACACTTAGGTTAGGATAACCATACATACGAGAAGAAGTGAAATCTGCGCAGGCACCATGGATGAGATGACCACGCCTCGTCGCCGTCGTGCCCGCGATCCCCTGACGGCGCAGAAAATCGTGACCGTCGCTCTCGACATTGTCGAAGGGGAGGGTTTGCCCGCGCTGACCATGCGCCGAGTGGCCGACGATCTGGGCGTGGCGCCGATGTCGCTGTACCGCCACGTGGGTGATCGCAGAGGGCTTCTGGTGGCGATGCTCGACGTGGTGGCACTGGCAATGCCGCCGGTGCCGCATTCTGAACCCCGCGAGGAGGTCGTCCAGATTCTGAGCAGGCTTCATGAGACGTTCAGGGCACATTCGTGGGTGGTGTCCGTCCTGTCGGGGGATGGCCTGGCGAGTTCGCACGTCATGCCCCTCATGGACCAGCTCTTCGATTGTTTCGATCGGGCCGGCCTCGACCCCTTGGCGGCCATTCGCGCCTGGCAGGTGCTGTTCTACTACCTGGCTGGAGAATCGATCTTCGCCCATGTCGGGGCTGTCGCGCAGTCGCGCGAGGTGTTCCGCTCCGTGGATCCGGCGGAGCTTCCCGCGATTGGCCGGTTGCACGACTTCGCGGGTAGGCGCGAGGAACAGGCCGACTTCGCTCATAACCTGGCCTGCCTCGTCGACTTGCTGCTGCCTGGTTCCTGAGTCGTTCGGCCCTGGTGCGTCGCCGGTTCGTGCAGCGAACGTTAATTAGGTATGCCTTGCCTTTGTGTACATTGTTACGCAATGGGGCTTGACGGCTCCGCGAGCGCACGAGGAGAGCCATGACCGCAGGCACCGTAGTCGATGAGGCAAACCGTACTTGTCTTCCGGAGGAGATGCGCTTCGAGGAACTGAGCCCGCCGCAGGCTCTCATGCGACTGATCGCGCCGGTGAGAGGCCGCCTCATCCTCGCCGGGGTGCTCGGGGTGCTCGGGGCTGCTCTCCGCGTCACCTCGCTTGTGCTCAGCGGCCTGCTTGTCTCCGCCTTGTTGCAAGAACCCGACGCTGCCACCGCTGTCCGGTGGCTCGCCGGCATCGTCTGCTCGATGATCGGTTCGGCGGTATCAGCCCAAGCAGGCATGGTGGTTGCACACCAAGCAGCTTTCGACCACGAATCCATGATGCGGCGAGCGATCTCGGAGCGCCTCGGCAAGATGCCGCTCGGCCGCGTCCAGGCCCTCGGGGCGGGTGGAATGAAGAAGATCGTCCAGGGAGACGTCCGAGCGATGCACTCCGCCGTTGCCGATTCGCCTTCCCAACTCGGATCAGCGTTGGGCGGCATGGTCTCCGCGCTCGTTGCGCTCGGGATGATCGAGTGGAGGTTGCTGTTGGTCGTGCTCGCGATCGTCCCGATCGTCGCGGTCGTGGCCAAGATCGCCATGAAGGACTACGGCGCGGAACGCAGAGCTTACGACGAGGCGCTTGAGGCGATCGACGCTACAAGCGTCGAGTACGTGCAGGGGATGCAGGAGGTGCGAGCCTTCGACGGCGGGTCCGAGTCGTTCGGACGCTACGCTGAGCGCGTCACAAGGTTCACGGACCGATACCGGGCGTGGAGTGAGCGCAGCAAGGCGGGGGCGTTGGCAACCCGGCTTCTCATCGCGCCGCTGCCGGTGACCGTGATGGTTGCTGTCGGAGGGTTCGCGATGTCGATCGCGGGCTGGATCGACCCGGTGTCCGTCGTCGTCGCGCTTCTGGTCGCGTCGCTCCCCGTCGATTCCTTCACGCCGATCATGTTCCTGACCGAGTCCAACAACAAAGCCATGGCTGCAGCACTGCGGATCTGTCAGGTGCTGGACGAGCCGATCCTGCCGGAGGCTGCACATCCGCAAGCTCCGCAGCATGGTGGGGTCCGCCTCGACGACGTCACGTTCTCGTACGACGCGCAGCGCGCGCCCGCGTTGCGGCATGTCACCATCGACATCCCCGACGGCACCGTGTGCGCCCTCGTCGGGCCGTCCGGTTCCGGGAAATCCACCATCGCCAAACTCGTGCCGCGCTTCTTCGATGTCGACTCGGGGGCAGTGAGCATCGGCGGCGTGGATGTTCGCGAGATCGATCCCGCCGAGTTGCTCCGCCGTGTCGCACTGGTCTTCCAGGAGCCGTTCCTGCTGCACGCGAGCATCCGCGAGAACATCACGATCGGCGCGCGGGACGCAACCGAGGAGCAGGTCGTCCGGGCGTGCCGGGCGGCGCGCATCCATGACGAGATCGTTGCGCTACCCAATGGGTACGACAGCGTCGTCAGAGAGCGGGGCTCCAGCCTGTCAGGAGGGCAGCGGCAGCGCGTGACGATCGCTCGCGCTCTGCTGTCGGATTCCCGAGTGGTCATCCTCGACGAGGCAACGGCCTTCGCAGATCCGGAGAACGAAGCGGCCATCCAGGACGCCATCGCCGAACTCACCAAAGGACGCACGGTCATCATCGTGGCGCACAGGTTGAGCACTATCGTCGGCGCCGACCAGATCGTCGTGATCGACGGTGGACGGGTAGTCGAGAAGGGGACGCACGACAAGCTCGTCTCCGCGGGTGGTCGCTACGCCCGGCTTTGGGAACGCCACACGCGCGCTCAGGGATGGGGCATGAGATCCGGATCTCGTACCGAGACCACCGCGCACACCCAGGAGGTCGGCGCATGAGGCGCATCATGACGATGATGGACGAGGCCGCCGGCTCCTATCGGAGGCAGTGGCACCGCAGCGTCCGGATCACAGTGGTGGGTGCTCTGCTGAACGGGATTGCACTGATCCTGCTACTCCCGTTGGTCCAAGCGCTTCTGCGAGGCGATACCGATACCGGCTGGTGGTTGCTGGCCGGCTTGGTGGTCGTACTGATCGCGGAGGCCTTCGCCCGGCTCGGTGAGCTGAGCTTCGCCTACAACCTTCACCCGGATGTGATGAAGGAACTACGGATGCGGCTCGGCCAGCATCTGCGGGGCATCCCCGCAGAGGAACTTGCGCGTCATCGATCCGGGGGATTGGCGACGGTGCTCAATCAGGATGTGACGACCGGCCTGTTGTCCGTCAGCGACGTCGCGTCCCTGTTCCTGCGGCTGATCGTGATTCCGATCGGATTCGTGGTTGCCCTGATCGTCATCGACTGGCGGCTGCTGGTGGGTGCTCTCGTCGGTGCGGCGATCGCAGCCGTGGCGCTCGCCAGGCAGAACTCCGTCATGCTGAGATCACAACGCGAACTCGGCAAAGCCGATGCTGAGACCGCGGATCGGATCGTCGAGTACGTGCAGGGCTTGCCGGTACTCAAAGCCGCAGGCCAGGTGGGCGACCGCTCCGAGCGTCTGGTTGCTGCGATGCAGAGCCAGGGCAAGGCCCTACGAGCTTCGATCGACGAGATGACGTATTCATTGACTGGGGCTGCGGTCGGAGCCAACCTCGCCGTTGCAGGGGTGGTTGCGGTAGCTGCGGCGCTCGCGCTCGGCGCACAGATGAGTCCGATCACCGTGGCGGCCGTCGTGGTGGCGGCTGCCGGGCTGGCGGAACCGTTGGCCCGGGCCGCGTCGTTGTCGGCGGTCTTCGAGGCGTCCGAGGCAGCCATGGAGCGTGTCAACGGAGTACTCGCGATCGAACCGCTGCCTGAACCATCCGAACCCCGGACGCTCACCGGCCATGACATTCGGTTCGATCACGTGACATTCGCCTATCGCGGTGCGCAGGCCCCCGCTGTGCGTGACATCAGCATCACGATGAGAAGCGGGACGCTCACCGCGTTCGTCGGTCCATCGGGCAGTGGGAAGACGACCATGACGAAGCTCATCACGCGTTTCGCGGACCCACAGGAGGGATCGGTGAGCATCGGGGGGACGAACATCCGCGACGTCACCGAGCGTGAGCTGATGAGCCATATCGCCGTCGTCTTCCAGGACGTCTACCTGTTCAACACGACGATCTACGACAACGTCGCGATGGCGAGACCGGGAGCGTCCAGAGAGGACGTGCTCGCGGCGCTGCAGGCGGCCAACTGCGGCGAACTGCTCGCACGGCTGCCACAGGGCGCCGACACCCCGGTGGGAGAGATCGGAGGCCAACTCTCGGGAGGCGAGCGACAGCGCGTGGCCATCGCACGCGCGCTGTTGAAGGACGCACCGATCGTCCTGCTGGACGAACCGACGTCTGCTCTCGACACCGAGTCGGAGGTGATGGTGCAGGAGGCGATCGACGCGTTGGTGGCCGACCGGACGGTCGTGGTCATCGCGCACAGACTGTCCACGGTTGCCGCCGCGGACCAGATCGTTGTGCTGGAGGACGGTGCGGTTGCAGAGATCGGCGATCATGAATCACTGCTGCGGGCCGAAGGCCGTTACGCCTCGATGTGGGCGGCCCAGACTCGGGCACGTGGTTGGACGGTCGTCGCATGAGTGCGGGGGCATCGCAACTGCGAGCGGTCAGCCTCGTGGTGCTGCTGGTCTACATGGGCCAGATGGCGCTCAACCCTGTCATTGCGCCGCTCGCCCGTGAGGTGGGGCTGGCTGAGTGGCAGATCGGACTCACGATCAGCGTGGCGGCGGTCACCGTGGTCGTGCTGAGCCAGTTCTGGGGTCGCTTCGCGCAGACCCACGGTGCACGCCGTGTGCTGATCCGGGCGGTGGGGCTCACCGCCGTGGCGATGATCGCCTTCTTCCTTACCGCTTGGGCGGGGACGCGCGGTCTGCTCGGCGGCACGATCCTGTTCGTCCTGTTCGTTGTGCTGCGCGGCATCATGTTCGGCGCCGGAATCTCGGCGGTCCCACCTACGGCACAGACCTATGTGGCGAGCGTCACGACTTCCGAGCCCGAACGGGTCAAGGGCATGGCCGGCATCGGTGCGGCCCAGGGGATGGCCATGATCCTCGGAGCTGTGGTGGGTGGGGCGCTCGCAGGCCTCGGGTTGCTCGTTTCGATAGGTGCGGTGCCGATCCTGCTTCTGGCCGCGATCATGGTGGCAGCGAGCCTCAAACCTGAGGCTGCCCCGGTCGGTCTCGCCCGACCGGCGAGAATCAGCCCGTTCGATCCGAGGGCGTGGCCCTTCCTGGTCGCCGGTTTCGGAATGTTCACCTCGCTCGGATTCATTCAGGTGATATCGGGTTTCCTCGTCCAGGACCGTTTCCATCTCAGTTCCGAGAGCACCGGGCTGGCGGCGGGCGGGGCACTGCTGGCGGCCGGCATCGGGCAGGTGCTCGCGCAGGTTGTCATCGTCCCTAGGAGCGGCTGGTCGCCACTGACCTTGCTGCGGAGCGGGGGAGTGATCACGCTGGCCGGCTTCGTTGCGCTTCTGCCGGACGCCGGGATGGGCGTGTTCGTGGGTGCACTGTTCCTGATCGGGCTCGGTCTTGGTATCGCGACACCCGGCTACACCGCAGGTCCGTCGTTGCTCATGCGACCGGAGGAGCAGGGCGGGCTGGCCGGCGTCATCGGGATGACCAACGGACTGACGTTCGTGTTGTCGCCCAGCCTCAGCACCCTGGCGTACGGTGTCGCACCGGTGCTGCCCATCCTCATTTCGGCCGGACTCATGGGGATCGTTGTGGCCTTCGTCCTGCTTCATCCGGGGGTGCGGCAACGACCGGTGGCAGAAGTGACGGGTCCGGAAGCGCTCAGCGGCGAAGCGTCGTAGGCAAGGGGACGAGGCTCAAACCGGGACCACGAAGTGGCGCCATGCATCAGAACTTCGTGATGATGACGGTGGGGTCCCTGCGTAGCACGTTCGGCAACTTTTCCCCGAAGGCGAATACGCTGGTCAGGCGCCTGAACCGTGGGGTTTACCGGGTCTGCAACCGGCCCCGGAACACCGCTCCGCGAGACCATCGGGGCCCTGTTGTGAGGACTGTTGGGATCGCTCAAACTTTTCTCACCCCCTCCGAGGTGGACCAGATGGTCGCCGATTATGAGGCTGGATCTGGCGTCCAGGAGCTCGCTTCCAAGTACGGTATCCACCGCGCCACGGTCTTCTCGCACCTCCAGCGGCGGGAGGTTCCTCGGCGGCGTCCTGGGCTCAACGAGCAGGAACAAGCCGAGGCGGTGCGCCTGTCACGGGAGGGCATGTCGATGCGAGCCATCGGACGCCAGATGGGGGTGGACCGCAAAGCCGTACGAGCGGCGCTGGTTGAGGCGGGCATCGTCCTGGACGAAGCGGCATGTCCTGCCTGAAGCTCTCACAATGGTGGATCGAGCGTTCCGAGCCAACCGAAGAGTGACCAGCTGAAGTCTCCACCGCAAGCAGAGTTGACGGTCTCGTGCACAAAACTAAAGTAGCGTGGTAGAGTTCTTCTCAACGACGAAGGAGGGCGCAGTGACTCAGCAGCTCGACGGCAACGACTGGCGCGACGACTTTCAACCAGCAGAACTCGCGGCGCTGCGTGAACGCATCCCGGTCGCGATCCAGCGAAGCCAGGACCGCTCAGCCCGCGCACACGAAGCGTACGACGATCCCGACGGCGACCAAGACGTCTATGGCGCTGGCATGGCTCGGGGTGTTCAGAAAGAACTCCGGTCGCTCTTGTCCGACCTCCCCTCTTACCGGGAGTCGAGGGCACCCTCTACGAGACGGATGCTCACTTTCGTTGGAAACGCCCTTATCTTCCCGCATCGCGTGGGGAAACAGATGCCGCGCAACTTCCGGCGCGTTCGACTCAGCTACCTGCCTGACTCGCGCCGTGAGCTCCTGTCGAAGACGAGCAATGTCAAATACTCAGACCCCGGGCTTTTCGACATCGATGACGTTCTCGAAACAGATCAGCCTGCATCGCTTGAGGACGCACTCATCCACGTCGAGTTGGCTGTGCCTCGCACGACTCTCTTCGTCCCCTACTACAGCAGTACGCCACAGGGCGTGGGAACGATCTACTTCGCACCTGCGCGACTGAACGGTCGATACCTGGAGTTTGCCGACCCCGAGCGACTTGCCTACGAGCACAGTCCATCTTCGGTTGATGCTCCGCGCACCATGCTGAAGCCTGTGGCTGGGTTCAACAGTGGAGACCGCCCACGGACCTCGGTGAAGCTGCGCCAGCGGCCGTCCGAACAGGAAGGCAGCTGATCATGTCGACGGCACACGAAGGCAAAGGTGACCTTGCCGGAGTCGCCAGGATGTTTGACCCAGCCCGGTTGGCTCAGGCTCGCCGGATCAACAAGATGTCCAAGGCTGACCTCCATCGCAGGGTCGGCGTGTCTGCTGCCGCGATCGGTCAGTACGAGCGCGGAGAAGTGCGTCCCCGCGCAGAGACTGTCGCTGCTTTGGCTACAGCGCTTGGTGTCCCCCCGGGCTTCTTCGCACTTGGGCGTCCACGCGTCCAAGTGGATATCGCCGAAGCATCGTTCCGGCGCCTCCGTTCGACCACGGTTACGCAACAGCAGCAAGCGACTGCGTATGTTGAACAGGCCTGGGAACTCAGCTGCTACCTCGAAGAAAGCGTGGAGTTCCCGGAACTCGACCTTCCTGCCTGGGCGCACGCCGACTCACTAGATGTGCCGGACCCCGTGACCGCAGCGCGAGCGATCCGCCAACACTGGCTGCTCGGAACTGGACCGATAGAACACCTCGTGTACCAGCTCGAACAGCACGGCATCTTGACGGTATTTTTCTCCATGAAGGAGGACGTCGCGCTCGACGAGAAGAGTCGCATCGACGCTTTCTCGACCATCGCGCTGCCGCGTCCCATGATCGTGCTGACCCCAGACAAGGCCAATGATGTGATGCGGCATCGGTTCTCCGCGGCGCATGAGTTGGGACACATCGTCCTCCACCACGGTCGGCAGGGCACAGACAGCCAACTGGAGCGGCAAGCGGACATGTTCGCTGCGGAGTTCCTCACTCCAAGAGAGGTGATCCGTGATCAGCTGCCTCGGCGGATCAACTTCAACCGGTACGAGGAACTGAGCCAGTTGTGGGGAGTCTCCATCAACTCACTGATCTTCAGGTCGCGAGAACTTGACCTCATCTCAGAATCCACTGCCAGGCGCGCGTACATCACGCTGAATGGGATTTCACGGAGGGCCATGCCTGTCCATGACTATCCCGGCGAGCGACCCGAACTTCTCAAAACCGCACTTGAACTGCTCGACGGAGCAGGTGTCTCACTTGCTCAGGTCGCAGAGGACCTCCAGATGACACCACGGCATATACGACGGCTAGCTGACATCGACGATCCCCAGCCCAAGCTGACGCTGGTGAAAGACCATCCAGACAACTGGAAGTAGTGGGACGCAATCCCATCGAGAAAGGAAAAATCATGACACAGCCCTCCAAGCGAGTAGTGCAGCGCCGAAGCGATGGCGACTGGGAGGTACGGAAGCCAGGAGCTGATCGTGCCAGCGCCATCACATCAACACAGGCCGAGGGCATCCAACGCGCCCGTACCATCCTCGGAAACGATGGGGGCGGCGAGTTGCAGGTCCGTTCACTCAAGGGGACGATCCGCGCGCAAGACACGGTTGCGCCAGGGAATGACCCAAGGGCTTCCAAGGGGTGACCTCGGCGCACACGTTGGTAATGGCGTTCCTTGCATAGGCGAAGGCGAAAGAGGCTCGACATGGGATACCGGACCGAAGAGGTTTGGGCGAAGCAGCATGTTGCGGGCAAGAACGCAGTGCGCCAGCTGCTGGTTCCGGCTTACGACAATGTTGAGGTACTTGAGACCGAGTTGGGCCACCAGGTGGTGAGCACGCCATTCGGCCAGTGGCCCGTGACCCGCACCGCTGAACTCCCAACGGAGGGACCGCTTGCAGCGAGGCTTCCGGCCCGACGATCAAAGAACTCCCGGATCACATGGGTAGGTGATCGAGAGGCAGTGCAAGCAAGCGACGTCGTCCGATCCTTCGAAGGTGCCATTGGATTCACCGCGCATGACCAGCCACATAGTCTGAGGCGTCCGCAGATTGCGGCGCTCCACTCAATCGTTGGCTATCAGTCTTCTGGCCTATCCGAGCCCGGGATCGTCGTCATGCCAACCGGCACTGGCAAGACTGAGACCATGCTGGCGTGGCTGGTCGCCCAGCGGCCAGAACGTGTGCTTGTGGTCGTTCCTTCCACGGCGCTTCGCGATCAGATCGCTACCAAATTTGAGACCCTGGGAATTCTTCAACTCGAAGGCATCGTCGACCGCTCTGCGCTACGCCCAAGGGTCGGGCGGCTGGAGGGACGGTTTGCCAGCGAAGCCGAAGCAAGAGCGTTCGTCGAGATGGCGAACGTCGTTGTGGCGACGCCAAGCGCGATCCACGCCAACGATCCGGAAGTGCGTGAAGCCTTCTTCCAAGGCTTCACGCATCTACTCGTTGACGAAGCGCATCACGCTCCTGCTCGTACATGGACAGAGATCATTCGAGAATTCGCGAACAGGCCGACGCTTCTGTTCACCGCAACGCCGTTCCGTCGTGACGGGCTGACTCTGCCCGGTCGCGTTATCTTCCGCTTCCCGCTACGCGAAGCTCAGAAGGAGGGGTATTTCAGCACCATCGACTTCAGTGCGGTGCTTGATCTGGACGATGACGACGAGGCATTGGCGATGGCCGCGATCTCTCGGCTTCGAGAAGACTTGGCCGCTGGTCACGAGCATCTGCTCTTGGCGCGGGTGGGATCGAAGGCTCGGGCAGATGAGGTTCATGCACTCTACTCGCACATTGCCCCCGAACTTTCGCCGAAGGTCATCTACGACTCGATGTCGGCCCGCCGAAGAGCAGAGGCGCTGAACGCGATGCGAGACCGGACCAGCCGGGTAATCGTTTGCGTTGACATGCTCGGAGAAGGGTTCGATCTACCAACTTTGAAGGTAGGGGCATTCCACGACACACACCGATCGCTGAGCCCAATGGTGCAACTCATTGGCCGTCTTGCCAGAACTTCGTCTCCACTGCCGATTGGTAGAGCGAGCGTGTTCGTACGCCAAGACCCGAGCCAGGCGCTCTCGCCCATGCGGTTCCTTCTCCGCGAAGATCCGGACTGGGACAAGGTTATCAGCGATGTCACGGAACGGGCCACTGAGCGTGCGAACGAGGTCAGCGAGTTCGAGGCTTCGTTTGTTGACAACCCTCCGGATGTGCCCGTCGGGCTACTGGAACCGAAGATGAGTGCCAAGGCCTTCGCGACCTCTACGATCGACTGGAATCCGCTGGCGGCGCGCGACGTTTATGGGGCCACCGTCTTGGACAATCTCATCAGCGTCAACGCCGACAACTCCATTGCCTGGTTCGTAATCGAATCCATCGGGGACGTGCGATGGGGAGACATCCCGTCACTTCGTGCCACTGACTACACGCTCGTTACCATGTACCTCGATCGTGGCCGAGGCATGCTCTATGTGCACTGTTCTGACACGAAGCACAGTCTGGACAAGCTGGTCGAGGCAGTTCTCGGCCACGAGCCAAGACCAGTCAACGGGTACGAAACTTTCAAGGTCTTCTCGAAGCTTGACAGGTTGATACCCACCAACATCGGCCTTCTCGACGCCCGCGACCGCGACAAGCGATTCTCCATGCACGTCGGCAGCGACGTAGAGACAGCTCTCACGGAGGCTGAGCGCACGCACAAGTCCAACACTCATGTCGCAGCGAAGGCCTTTGAGGAAGGCGAGCGTGTCACCATCGCTGCGTCGCTCTCAGGACGGTTCTGGTCCATGCGGACAGCGCCGAACCTCGCAGAGTGGCGCACCTGGTGTCAGCAGCAAGGTGCGAAGCTGAGCGACGGCAGCATCGATGTTCACTCGCTCTTCCGATCCATGATCATCCCGATTGACGTGAGGGAACGACCAGCATTTCCAGTCCTCGCGATGGAGTGGCCCTGGGAGCTGTACCTGGGGAACGGCACGTCGTCCAACCTCAGCTACCAAGACTCAAGCGTCCTTCTGACCGATGCTGAATTCAGGATCGACGACTTCGGCACCAGTGGTCCACTCGGCTTCTCGATCGTGGCTCCCAGCTGGGAACTCGCCTATGAGGGACACTTTGGGCAGCAGGGCTTGCGCTACCGTCCGAAGGGCGACGACGCCGAAGTCGTCGGCTCGCGAGATGAAAGGACTCTCTTCTCGACCTGGCTCAACAACCACAAGCCGACCATCTTCCTGTCGGGAGATCGGATGGTGACCGGAGACGATCGGCTCCTGGCGCCGAGGACCGAGTTGGCTCCATATCCACGCGACCAGCTCCGAGCACTCGACTGGGTGGGCGAAGGCGTTGACATCACAGTGGAGTCGCAAGGAACAGAGCGCAAAACGAACTCCATTCAGGCATGCATGGCCCGATACCTATCGCAACACCAGACCTTCGACATTCTCATCGATGACGACCGCGCTGGCGAAGCCGCCGACCTCGTAGGTATCCGCGTGGACAAGGGCGATCTTTACGTCACGCTCGCGCACTGCAAATACTCATCAAAGCCCACCCCTGGATCACGTCTCAGTGACCTGTATGAAGTATGTGGGCAAGCAATGCGAGGAGCACGATGGCGCGACAACGGGGCGCTTCCGCTATTGGAGCACCTTGACCGCCGCGCGAAGGCCTATACGAGAAGGACCGGTCTCAGTCCCTTCGAGATCGGCGACCGAGAAACCCTATTCCGAATCCGGCAGCAAGCTCCCCAACTCTTCCCTCGGATCTCGACCGTCATTGCCCAACCAGGACTCAGCATCAAGGCATCCACGAACGAACAGCTCAGGCTGATCGCAGGTGCGGCATCCTACGTGCAGAGCGTCACGAAAGGCACTTTCGATGTCTACGCGTCTGCATAGTCGGCCAGTGACGGAGTATCTCCTGAGCGACGCTCACGCGAACGAGCCTTCACCAACAGGACGACGCTGACAGGGCCGACCCAGAGCATCTTGAATGCGCTCCACAGACACACGAAGACGACGAGGTAGAGCCAGTCGGGGCCACCCGCGTCGATGAACGCGGTGAGCCAGTAGCCCGCCGCGGCGTAAGGGATGGCCAGCAGCATGGCCAGGGCTCCCCACTTCAGTCCCCGGCGCGTGCGGACACGGTCGAGAATGATGTTGCTGGGCATGAATCGGCGCATGAAGGCGCGGGTGTGGATGCTGGCGATCCAGAGTACACGGAACATGATGTTCTCCTCTTACGCACGTGCTTCGGCGGTGACGGTGCGTGGTGAGGGGCTCGGAAGCCTGCCGCAAGCGGCCCAAAGTGAAGGAGAAATCCGTCTTCCTCAACTCTACGCCCGGAGCCTCCCCAGCGATAGAGCTTGGGCGTTCAGAGACTCCTGCCCATCGACGGGGCGGCCCGGCGGGTCTCGTCTACGTCCTGGGCGTTCTTCGTGAGCGTGCGTGCGAGATCGAGCGCTGCCCGGGCGCGCGCTGCGTCGACCTTCTGGGCGACGGAATCAACCTGGGTGTCGAGTGCCGTGTCTGCGGTGACTTGGTATCGGTCCCGGTAGGCGGCAACAACTCGGGCGGAACGTCGCCAGGTAGACAGCTTCCGCACCTCGGCGGGTTGCGGCCCCAGCTCTGCGGTCCACGGCGCTGCCTCATTGAGTGCGCGGTCGAGGACGGCGTCGGCTCGTGCTTCGATGAGGTCGCGGCGTTCGTTGAGCGACTGGCGCATGTCGTCGTTCATGGTGCCGGTGGCTTCCGGGACGAGACCGACAATCAGCCGTGGAGTCTTGCGAGTGCGTCCTGATCCGGCTGGGCGTGCGGTGGCCATGGCGACGCGGTGGTGGAGGACAGCTGCGACGTCGTCAGCATCGTCGAGCCGTCGCGCACGCACCAGCTTCGGCAGAAGAACGTCGACGTTGTAGTGGTTGGCTTCCGCTCGGCGCAGTTCTGCGGTGAGTGGCCCGAAGGCGTCGGAGGCGAGTGCCTCGGCGGCCTGGGCATCCGTGAGGCCGGAGTGTTGGATGAGGGTGGCCCAGCGGTCATGTTGCGCGGCCGCGGCGATGGTCTCGTACTCGGCAGCCAGCTGAGCAATCGAGCCCCAGGTTTCTTGCTCGGCGACGGTCGTCTCGTGAGCCGAGAGTTCTGCGCCTGCGTGTTGCAGGACTCCGTAGAGGACGCTTCGGCCGGTGGCGGCCTGGTTGTCGCCGGGGTGTGGAACGTCGTGGGCGGTGTCGGGCTGGTCGACGGCGACGTAGGCGGCATTCGCGTCCCGTCCGCGGGTCATGGCTACGTACAGGTTCTCGCGAGTCATAGCCGAATCGACGAGGACGTGGGCGGTGTCGGTGGTGATGCCTTGCGCCCGGTATGAGGTGACCGCGTACCCGAGTTCCACATGCTCGGCGACGTAGTCGGCCGGAACAATAGCGGTCGCACCCCACTTTGCTCCGGCGCGTTGGAGGGCGATGGAGCCATCGTCACGCACGTCCATCACGTTCCAGCGGTCGCCGTTGCGCACCCATCCCCGCCCGGCACGCAGGCGCCGATCATTGCGTCGGGTGATGACGACATCTCCAGTGGCGGCGCGAGTGCCATCATGGAGGTCAACTTCGTGAGGTCCCCGGACGACGCCGTCAAGGATCAAGTCGGTGCGGGCTCGGGTGTTCAAGGCGGTGACGGACTCGTTGGAGTCCGAAACCAAAACGGTGGCTTTGCCTGCCAGCAGATCTGCGCGCCAAGCGGTGTAGGCGGAGTCGATCATCTCCTCGGTCTCCCCATCGTGGATGCGGCCGTGAGCGTCGTAGGTGTCGATGATGTCGGTGCGTCCGTGCCGCAGGTCCAGAGAGGCGGTCTTCTCCCACGCATGGGTGAAACGGTGGACGTCGACAAGTTCGGGGGCATCTCCTCGGTCGTGGACCAGCAGTCCGAAGCCGCCGCCCGCATCAACGGACTGGAGCTGGGCGTAGTCACCGACCAGCAGCACCTTCGCGCCTGCCTCGGCTGCGAGGCCGGTGATTCGCTCAAGGGAGAGCGTGCCTGCCAGTGACGCTTCGTCCACGATGACGAGTTGACCGGGTTCGAAGGTGGCGCCGGTGGTCTGGTGGGTCTGCCACCATTTCGCCGTGTTCTCCGTCGCGATCCCCAGGTCCTCCGCCAGAACCTGGGCGGCACCCGCGGACGGCGCCAGCCCGACCACCGAACCTGTGCCGTGTTCGCTTTCCCATGCTCGGCGCAGGGCGTTCATCGCGGTGGTCTTTCCAGCGCCTGCGGGGCCGACCAGCACGTCCAGGACGCGGCCGGAAACCGCGATCTGCGCGAGGGCCTCCGCCTGGTCCTCACCCAGCACGCGGCCGTCAGAGTCCGGACTCCGTGCGACGCGTTCCATTGTCCCCAGGCTGACCGTCGGCCCGGTCGTGTCGTGGCTGCGCTCAAGGAGCCGGTCCTCAGCGACAAGGAGCTGGTGGGAGGAGTAGATGGTGGAGTTCTTGGGCCGGAAGACCGAGGTGGCGTCTGGGCGGCGAAACGCTGCCGGACTGGAGGCCAGCTCGAACGGTGTCAATCGCAGCGAGACCGTCTCGGCGGCATCCACAACCAGGCCGACCAAGGCTTCGCGGTCCTGGGTGGTGGCGAATCGGTAGTCCATGGTCTGGCGGGCGGCTTCGGCGGTGAGGTTCCAGCGTCGCCACGTTGAGCGTTTCTCGCCGACCGCAGCGACGACGTTCTCACCGAGGTTGCGGACAATGTCGAGGGGAATGTCGTCGGCCCGTAGCAACAGCGGCTGCTCGTAGACTGCAACCCGGCGTGCCCACCCGGTTGCATCCTCACCCAGCACGGTGGCGGCTCGGTTGCGCCAGCTTGCGGTGAGGTCGGCCAGGGAGTGCACCGTCTTCTCGGGGCGTGTGGAGAGCGTTGCTTGGGCGCGCAGCTTCATGATCGTCGT
This sequence comes from Brooklawnia cerclae, assembly GCF_011758645.1. Taxonomy (NCBI): domain Bacteria; kingdom Bacillati; phylum Actinomycetota; class Actinomycetes; order Propionibacteriales; family Propionibacteriaceae; genus Brooklawnia; species Brooklawnia cerclae. Next base: position 718,890 of record NZ_JAAMOZ010000001.1, read on the forward strand.
CGCCGACGGGCGCCGCCCGCGCTCGGCCACGTACTTGTCGATCAGCCGATCGGTTGCCTCGTCGATGTGGCGTGCACGAGTGGAGAACTCCGCCACCAGCTCTTCGGAAACCCCAACAATCGCCCATGCTGGGTTGCGGTCCCGGCTGCGGGCCCGTGCCTCCCACTCCACGCCGAGCATTCGCGTCAGGTGGTCGGCAAAGACGGCCTCGTGCAGCTCCGAAAGTGCCACAGCGGCCGCGTGCATCGGCCGTCCGTCCAGGGATCTCCACTTCCCGTCCAGGACGGTCTGGACCTTGTTACTGATCACCACATGCGTGTGAAGGTGCGGATCACCAGCGCGCGAGTCATAGTGGTCGTAGGCGGTGGCAATGACACCGCGAACATCGACCTGGGCAACAGCACCGTCGCCAGCGTTTGCACCGGTGCGAGTGGCTGCAACCTCGCGCTCCATGTAGGCGATCATGTCCGCAACCGCGTCGTGATGTGCGTGGGCGATCAGGGATTGCGTGCCAGCATCCGCAACCGCCCAGAGCACGCTGGCGGATTTGGGGATCGAGAACGTGAAGTCGAATCCTGCAACCGCCCGTCGCGTCCCGCGTTCGGCTTCCTCGGCCTCGATTGTAGCCATTGCGCGGGCACGTGCTGCCGGATCAAGGTGCGAGTCAAGGGTTGCGGTCCGCTCTTCGATGCGTTGCGCGATGGTCTTGTAGACCGGATAGGCGCGGCCCAGGGGTGCACCCGTCACGGGGTCGCGGCCCATCCCTACCAGTAGCTGGAGCTGAGCTTCGCTGACCTCGTCGCTAGAGGCAATCTGCCCAGTCCCGAGAGCTGGGAGCCCGCTGCCCATCCACCGGCCGGGAGGAGTGCCCTCGGCGTTGTAGTAGCGGGTCAGTGGCGTGGACAGTGACCGGTCCCCGTCCCCAGCGGCGACGGTCCGCAGGAGGTACTTGTAGCCGTCCCCGGCCGACATCACCCGCATCGACACCGTCACGCCTGTTCACCTCCCTCCATCAGGAAGGAGGTGAGCTACCGGAACCACCGGGCCTCGATCTGCAAGAGGCGTGGAAGCTCTACGAACGGACTAGGTCAGAGGAAAATATCTACGCTGGGATGCCGCGGTGCATAACGAACTCCGAGTCGATCGGCGGAGTGCGAGAGTACCTTGGAAGGGACCCGAATGTGTTTCAATATCAAGAGTGATAGAACTATCCAGTTCGCGTCTCTCACGCCTCGTAACAATTGCGAATCATCCCAGATTTCATTTTGAGCCGCGTGGGCGATGGTGTTGCGCACACGAATGAGCGCCTTCGTCCATTCCGAGGTTGATATCCGGGCCTGTTGCCAGACATCAACAGGAACCGATTCCACTAGCTGTTCTACCTTGGATCTGAATGTGGTCCTCGACAATTCACTCTTCAGTATGCCACGCATGTCTTTTTGTGCGGCGTTTAGATCCTTCAGCGAGTTAAGCGCATCGAGGAAAGGCTGCCGTTCGTCAGCATCCAGTCGCGGAGGCGCGTCTTGTTTCAACTTCGTTGCGAGGGATTCAATAGCTGCAGAACTCAGGATTACGTCGGCGTCAACATAGCCTGGCTGATATCGAAGACCGCTGATTATCTGTAGAATCGGCTTCCAGTCCGTATACGAGTTCCACCATTCATCGATCGTTTCTTGTAGCCAATCGCCAGAAAATCGCAATGATTGTTCGACCGAGGGTCGCTCCTTGCGGCGGAAAGGAGAATACTTGTCGCGGCCAAATATCTGAACACGAACGTCGGAAGCGTCAGTAGCGATCATTGAGAGCTGACCACAAGGGAGGTCCGTTGCGAGTACTAGCAATGCTTGGAATACCGCGAGTTGCGACTCGAACTCTTCAAGAGGTACGGCGGTCGATGAGGTCAATTCGATAGTATTGCCATCCGTAGGAAAAACTGCCGACATCTCAGACGCACCCTCTACGGCCGGAAAAGTAATCCGCTGCGACAAACTGCGGGCAGGTCCATCTTCCGGCCGGTACGCGCATACTGCAGATAGGTGTTCGAATACGGCTTGAACCTTCACATATGAACCGTCAGGAGTTTCGGAGCCAACTCTGAGCTCATCGATGCGCAGACCTAGATCGCCTTCTATAGCTGCCACCTCACCTCGAATGAACGTTGGAGTATTCTCCAAACGCGTCGTAAGACTCCGCGTGCCCGACTTTCCGCTGGTATATGAAAAGCTGCCAGGAGACTTCAGATACCATCTACCGGCACGCTCTACGATATCGGCTGAGCCGTCGCGTGCTCCCTCACACGCGGATCGAAATTCGATCGATTTAGATGGCCAACTGTAGCTCTCTGAGAAGAACGTCAACTTCTTGCCTTTACGCGGTAACTAGCCGCATCAGCTCGGTGTAGTCGGTGACGACGTCGTAGGTGACGTCGCCGTCATTCTTCTTGTTGAGGGAGGCGAAGAACTTGCGGGCGCACTCGATCTTCGCGTCCTCGACGCCCTTCAGCTGGAGAGTTGAGAGTGAGCCCTTGGTCTCCGCGACGAAGTAGACGTGCTTGACGCTGCCTTCCTTGAACGCGATCGCCCAGTCCGGGTTGTAGTCCCCGACCGGAGTCGGGATGAAGAACCCGCGCGGGAGCTTCGCGTACACGGCGACCTCGGTGCTGGTGTCAAGGTCGTTGACGAAAGCACGCTCGATCTTCGAGTCGGTCACAACGTAGTCGTAGATGTGCTTCGTGAGCTTGGTACCGGCGTGGGTGAGGTCTTGCTTGGTCTGGTTCTCCGTGAAGATAGCAGAGTCGAAGGTCTCGTCCAGAGCGTCGTATGCGAGGTGCTCCACGATGACGGTCGCCTTCTGCTCGTTGATCAACCGCGCAGCTTCGGTGATGAACTGTTCCGGGTTCAGCCTGAACTTCCCGAACGTATCCGGCCGGATGCCCTTGAGGATCGCTGCGACCGTACGGCGGGTCAGCTTCGTCTTCTCGGCGATCTCACCCAACAGGTCGTACTTCACGTGCGACCCAGCCGTCACCGCCTCGGTCACGGTCTCCGTGGTAGACGCCGCGAACCCCGAGCCCTTCGACAGATCGTCCGCCTCTAGCTCATCACGCTGCTTGCCCGACTGGATGACGTACTGCATGGACGCAACGTTGAGGTGCTTGTCCATGTGGTCAACAGCCTTGCGGATCAGCTCGTCTGAGTCGAACTCGACCTGATAGACCGCCTTATGGTTGATCCGGCCCCACAGGCTCTGGAACTCCTTGCGCGCGAAGTTGGCCTCGTTGAGGGGAACCTTCTTCGGCTTACGGTCATCGGTGGGCTTCGGTACGTCGATGTACAGCGAGTCGACCAGCGGCCAGATGAAGTCCACCACCGGCAACAAGACCTCAGATGTCGGGACAGCAAGCGTCCCTTCAGCCTTGGCCTCCTTGTAGGTGGGCGTGATGTGGCCGTCATCGTCGATGTAGTCGTTGCGTGCCAGGTAGTTGTAGAGGGACCGGGCCAGTTGCTCCTCCACGATCGACTCGCCCGCGGTGGTCTGGATGGTCTTGCCCTTGAAGAAGTTGACGCTCGCCTTGCGCGGACGGGCAGCCAAGGACTCCGAGATCTCCTTCTGGAGCCCGTCAACGAAGTCTGTGTAGGACTCGTCGGTGACGACGGTCAGCTCGTTGATGTCGTGGACCCGAGCACCAACCGTTGCTTCATCCATGCGCTCGCCCCGCTGGTCAACAGCCAGGCGGAGGCCACGGCCGATCTCCTGACGTCGGGAGACGGTGTTGTCGCTCTTCTTCAGCATGCCCATGACGAATACGTTGGGGTTGTCCCAACCCTCGCGCAGCGCGGAGTGGGAGAAGATGAACCGCACGGGCTCGTCAAAGGAGAGCAGCCGTTCCTTGTCCTTGAGGATCAGGTCGTAGGCGTCGATGTCGGTGGACTGGCCCTTGTCATCACCCCGGCCGGAGACCTTGCCGTCGACCTGGTGCTTGGACTTCTTGTCGATGGAGAAGTAGCCCTGATGGATCTCTCGGATCTCGTCGCGGCGCAGGTAGGCCTGGTAGGCGGCAGTCGCCTGGTCGAGGGCCAGCTCGCTGAGCACCTCGTCGCGGATCAGCGTGTACTCCTCCTCGAACATCCGCGCGTACTCACCGAGCGTGTCTTCTCGGGAGTAGTCACGGTACTTCGCCACCTCGTCGATGAAGAACAAGGACAGCACTTTGATGCCCTGGCTGAAGAGTTCCCGTTCCTTGTCCAGGTGGGCGCGGATGACCTCCCGGATCTGGATGCGTCGCTTGGTGTCCTCCGTGACGTCGCGATCGGCGAGCTGACCGGCGAACACGATGTCCCCATTGCTCAGCTCGATCACATCACGGTTCGCATCGATGTCGACAACGACGAGGGACTTGCCGTCGGGACGATAGGCCTCCAGCCCATTGGAAAGATCGTGGAGATTCGTCCCCTTCTCCACCCGCTTGACCTGACGTTTGATACCAGTCTTGGTCTGGACCTCGATCTCGACGCGAGCGCGCGGTAGTGCACCCTTCGCGATCTCTACTGCCTCCAGGTAGAGGTAGGCAGTAGACCCTGCTAGACCTTTCACGGTAATGCCACGAACGGCAATCTGCTTGACCAGCTTCTGGTTGTAAGCATCCAGTGCATCGAGCCGGTGTACTTTGGTATGCTCCACCTTGTGGGTTGCGGAGTACCGCAGCATCATCAGCCCGTTGAAGTTCGCCAATGCCTTGAGAGACTTCTCCGCGCCGATCTTCTGTGGCTCATCGATGATCACGATCGGCCGGTTCGCCGCGATCACATCGATCGGCTTTCGTGACTGGAAGTCGTCCAGCACGTCGTAGATTCGCCGGTTGTCTTTGCCCGTCGCATTGAAGGCCTGGATGTTAATGATCATCACCTGGACGCCAGCATCCGAGCTGAACCGCTCCAACTCGTGTAGTTGAGACGAGTTGTAGACGAAAGATCGCGGCTTGGTCCCGTACATCTGCTGGAAGTGTTCAGCGGTGACGTCGAAGGACTTCTTCACACCCTCGCGGATCGCGATCGACGGCACGACGATGATGTACTTCGACCAGCCGTACCGCTTGTGAAGCTCCATGATCGTCTTGATGTAGACGTACGTCTTGCCGGTACCAGTCTCCATCTCAACATCCAGGTTTGGAGCGTGGGGCGCAGCTTTGCTGTCCTTCAGCGTGGAGGAGAACGGCAAGTTCCGAGTCTGTTGGACCTTGTGGACGTTCGCCAACAGCTGGGTGTCGCTTAGGAGGATCTCGCTGTTACGTAGACCAGAGTCTGGACGTTCATCTGCTTCAAAGAGCGCCGGATTCGTGACCGGCGTCACCTTTCCAGGATCGATCCGGTACGCGACCCCTTCACGCTTGGGCTGGCCTTCGAAGACATCAACCACCGAATCCACGGCTTCTGTCTGATACTGCTGGACCTTGAACTGAAGCTTCATCCTGATCAGATCGCCTTCACTTCAGTCGAAGGGGAAACTTCACGGAAAATCTGCTCAGCGTTGATCCGAGCGGCGTCAGACTCGAACCCATCGTCACGGAAAACTGCGCGAAGAGGTTGCCGCCGCGCCATCTCGCGGATCGCCTCTGAAGTCAAATTGCGATCAAAACAGGCAAGGAGCATACCGTCCTCGACATTGAACAAAGTGTAGGTGGGGAAATCCTCTTGGACAATCGACATGGTGGGCTCTAGTCCCCAGTCCAACATCACCTGGAACAGCAGATCCAGTCCGCTCCGGTCATCCCTAATACTTGACACTAAGGTGTCAATGCTCAGCTGCTCCAAAGTGTCAGCAGATTGCAACACTGCATTTCGGTTCGAGTTATCCACCCTCAACACGCGGAATCCCGTATCCAAAGCCAATGATTTCTTGGTGGCTTCGCTTGACGCTCTTGAGCCAGCGCGACGGATCCGTTCCTTCGAGATTTCTGCCACAGTGTGAGGGGCTCCGATTGAGTTCGTGAACTCAATACCAGTTCGGGCGACGGATTCTGCCGGGCCTGAGACGCTATTCAATTGGACATCGAGATCCTCGGGAATCTGCATTGCTATAAATGAGCGTGGCACGCCGTCGGCGACTGACTGATCAAAGAGACCATGTACTGTAGATGCAGATCCGGAGAATAGGTCAATGACAATATCGCCTGGAGAGGAAGCGGTTGCTTGTATGAGTTGGCGCATTAGACGCACTGGCTTCGGGTAAGAAAACGTCCCTGCCATCTCTAGGGACTCAAGATCAGCGGTACCCTCTTCCGAAAGAACCTTAATTATCGAGTACAGTTTTGACTTTGCCTCATTGAGCGGTGTGCGCTTAGCGACGATGTGCCCTCCCTTCCAGGGCATAAGGAATAGCGTCCCAGCCTCCAGCTGAGAGTCAATCTCGTCCTTCTTAGCCTGGCCTTTATAGGTAACAATCTCTTCGTATAGACAACGACGTTCCGTGCCTGTCTCGTACTTGCCGAAGGTCTTTCTTAGGACGTCATCATCGATGAGGTATTGCACACCGTCGATGATTTCGGTTCGTCCCTGCACAACTTTGTCTCGACGGAGCGGCTCGACAGAATCGATATTCCGAGCGATTGTAAGAATGTAGTCATGACCGCGAACAAGGTTCTTAGCATTTCCTCCACCTTTGGCTCGTTGATGGATCAGAGTTCCAATGAAGTTGCCTCTTCCGAACAACTCGTCAAGCAGCAGCCGGAGACCCGCAACTTCTCCATCGTCGATGCTGACCATTAGGACACCTTTGTCGCTGAGCAGCGAGCGTGCTAGCTTGAGTCGCGGATACATCATATCGAGCCAGTCGGAATGAAATCGCCCGTTAGACTCCGGGTTTGCATTGAGCAGTTCGCCGTTCTCCCTGGCTTGTCCTGAACGCAGTAGATACGACTCTGCATCCTCCGCAAAGTCATCGTCGTAGATAAAATCGTTGCCAGTGTTGTATGGAGGGTCGATGTAGATGAGTTTGACCTTGCCGAGGTATGACTCCTGGAGTAGCTTGAGCGCCTCCAAGTTGTCCCCCTCGATGAAGAGGTTCTTGGTCGTGTCGAAATCGACAGATTCCTCGCGGATCGGACGGAGCGACTTGGCGATCGGCGCGTTCGCTGCGAACGCTGCTGCGCGCTTGCCCGGCCAGTCGAGTCGGTACCGCTCTTGCGGTCCGTCGACGATGTGATCGGAGAGTTCCTGGCGGAGGAGGTCGAAGTCGACGGCCCGCTGCGGATTTCCGTCGGCATCGAGAGTCTCGGTGATGACGGTTGGGAACAGTTCGGCGAGCTTGTCGATGTTCGCCTCGGTCAGGTCGGGCGATGTCATGCGCAGTTTTTCCATGGGTCTTACCTTTGCTGTTCCAGCTGTGCTTGTTTGGTCTTGAGGGTGCGGCGCAGTTCAACCTTGCGGTTGAACTGCTTCTCGGTGCGGAGCTTGCGCTCCAGTGTTTTGATCTCGCGTTCGAGCTTGCCGACGGTCTTCAGTCTGTCAGCGACCTCCGACATTCCTTCGCCTGGACGAACCTCGACATCGGCGAGCGGTTCTAGAAGGGCTGCGTAGAGGGCAGGCAAGGTAATGGCGGTCGGTAGCGGTTGGCGCTCGGTGTCAGCGGGCTGCCAGCCGGTGCTGAAGTACTGGCTGATCTTCGGGGCACCCGCACCGAGTTGCTTGTGGGCTGCGACCATGCGAGTCGCGCGTACGCCGGCGTCGTCGCGGTTGACCTCGAAGATGATCGGGCGCGGGATGGACTTGTCGATGGCGCCGAGCACCTGCTCGGAGACGTCGGTCCCTTTGGTATCGACCTGGAAGATAGCGATGTCGGGGACCTCAGCAGTACTCTCCAGGTTGATGCTCGCTTGAGCCAAGTCATAGGCCCAGATCACGCGATCGACCTCGGAGATAAACTTCTCCCGCAAGGCACTGTTCACGCTGGCGTGCTCGTAGAACTTCTCCTTGGGCACCCGTCGCCCGAAGTGGGCGGCGCTCGGCCACTGGTACAGCAGGTCAGTCACCGGCACTCGCCTCCTCCGTGGAGTCGACGACGGCGATGAAGGCGGTGAGTTCGAAGTCATCGAGTCCGGCGATGGTCTGAGTGAGGGCGGTGGTGGGGCCGGGGGTGAACAGGCTGTCGATGTCGCGTTCCTCGGTGACGTTGATCATCGAGTGGATCGCATCCGTCAGCAGCTGCGAGTACGCGCTCATGTCGGCGCCGTCGCGGGTCGCCTCGTTGAACGCGCGAACCGCACTGGGGACGGGCTGGTCATAGGGGCGGCAGCCGCTGCGCAGGAGGTCGAGCAGGTGCTTGGCCTCGGTATGGTCGGCGATCACCTGGCCGTCCTCGTTGAGGTAGACGAGGTAGTGCGGGTGGAGACGGTTTCCACGGTTCATGTGCTCGTCGGCGTTGACGTTGCGCAACGCGAAGATCACGCCGGGCACCAGCCCCTTGGCGGGGTCGGCGGGGACGACGGCATGCAGGCCCTTCGGGACGGTGGCGAGGTCGCCGTACTGCTTGATGTAGCCGAGCAGGTCCATGCGGAAGTCGTTGAGTCCGAGGTCGGTGATGGAGACCCCGGTGCGGACGTCTTCCAACTCAATGACTTCATCTTGGAGCTTGCGGAGCTGTTCCTTGCGGAATGCAGCGTCCGGGTCTTCCTGCGTGAGGACGTTGTCGTCGGCGGTGCCCGCGATGTCGGCGATCACCATCCGGTTCTCGACGCGTTCCTTGAGGTTAATGTACTCGTCCAGTGAGATGTCGGGCCAGAAGTTCACCAACTGGATGACCTGGTTGGTGGACCCGATGCGGTCGATACGTCCGAACCGTTGGATGATGCGTACCGGGTTCCAGTGGATGTCGTAGTTGATCAGGTAGTCGCAGTCCTGGAGGTTCTGGCCCTCGCTGATGACGTCGGTGCCGATCAACACGTCCAGCTCGCGGGTCTCTCCGGGCATGGTCAGCTCGCGCTGCTTGGAGCGCGGGGAGAACAGGGACATGATCTGCTGGAAGTCGTACCCCTTCCCCAGGGTGGTGTGGGCACGGTTGCCGCCGGTGATGACCGCCGTCTCCAACCCCGCGGTGGCAAGTGCTGGTGCGAGGTTCTTGTAGAGATAGTCGGTGGTGTCAGCGAAGGCGGAGAACACCAGGACCTTACGGTTGCCGGGGTTGATTGGATGCTGCTCTTTGGAGCGGATGATGTCTTTGAGCTTGCGGAGCTTCAAATCGTGGTCGGGGGTGACCTTGTTCATCTCGTCGAGGAGTTCACGCAGAGTCTCGCGATCGTTCCACAGGTCCCGTTGCCAGGACTCGATGTCGAGGTCGTCCAGGTCGATGCGGATCTTCTCTCCGAAGGAGAGGGCCTCAATGTTGGCGTCGTCCTCGTCGTCGATGTCGAAGTCTTGCCCCGCCATGTCCGGGACAAGATCGGCGAGGTTTCCAGCGTGGTTGCTGATCCGGGACAGCGTGTGCGTGACAGAGCCTTGGACCTTGCCCAGCGTCAGGCGGAACGCCTCAACCGAACTCTCCAGACGCTTGAGGAGGTTGACGGTCATGAGCTGCTTGAGTCCCTGCTCGCGGCCCGCCTGCCCCAGATTCGACCGGGCGCTGCCTGTGGTGACGTCGTAGAGGTCCTCGTACTTGCTGCGACGGGACGGGAACACGTAGGCCAGCGGGGTGTAGACGGCCAAGGTGAGGGCCTGGAGCTGTTCGAAGATGTCGTTGAAGCCCGGAACGTCCGGGAGGTCGGTGAGCGGTTCACGCACGGAGATGGGCGTGAGGCGTTCGGGGAAGGCGCCGATCTCGGTCGTGTCGTAGAAGGCCTGGATGTGCTTGCGCGACCGGGCGATGGTCACCGAGTCCAGAAGTTCGAAGAAGTCGAAGTCCAGCATCTTCAAGATCCGGTCCGTGGTGCGCTGCTCGGCGTCGAGCTTGGACCATTCGTTGAAGACCCGCTGGGCGTCGGAGAAGACCTTCTCCACGCTGGTGGAGATGTTCAGGTGCTTGGCGAGATTCTCCGACTCGCCCTCGTAGGCGAGCTGGAGCTGGTTTTTCAGGTCGTTGAACCGGTTGTTCACCGGGGTGGCCGACAGCATGAGAACCTTGGTCTTCACGCCCTCCTTAATGACCTGGCGCATGAGGCGCTGGTAGCGCGACTCCTTCTCCTCCGCGTAGTCGGCATTGCGGAAGTTGTGAGACTCGTCAATCACCACCAGGTCGTAGTTGCCCCAGTTGATGCGGGCCAGATCCAGGCCAAGGGACTCGCCCTTTGTTCGCGATAGGTCGGTGTGGGCGAGGACGTCGTAGGCAAAGCGGTCCTCGCGGAAGAGGTTGGTGGTGTAGTTGGAGTTGTAGTTCGTCCAGTTCTCTGCCAGCTTCTTGGGGCACAGGACCAGCACGGACTTGTTGCGTAGCTCGTAGTACTTGATGACGGCCAGCGCGGTGAAGGTCTTACCGAGACCGACGGAGTCGGCGAGGATACAGCCGTTGTAGGTTTCCAGTTTGTTGATGATGCCGGTGGCGGCGTCATGCTGGAAGTTGTACAGGCTCTTCCAGACCTTGGTCTCTTGGTAGCCGGTGCGGTCGTTGGGGAGGACGTCGTCGTTGATGTCGTCGAGGAAGTCAGCGAACAGGTTGTAGAGGATGAGGAAGTAGATGCGCTCTGGGGAGTTCTCCGCGTACACCGTGGCGATGTGGTCGCAGACCGCCTGTGTGACGTCGTCGAGCTGCTCAGGGTTGTTCCAGATCTGGTCGAACAAGGCAAGGAACGATTGGGTTTCAGCCGCGCCCTCGAATTTGGTCACGACGTTGGAGACGGCCGGGCCCTTCTCATAACCCAGGTCAGTGGTCGTGAATCCTTGGATCGGAAAGTAGGCGGCACGGTCATCTACCGCTGCCAACGGCTGCATGGGGCTGCCCGTGGCGTTGGAACGGAAGGTGACCTTGCTGCGCACCCAGTCCGCGCACTCCCGCGCGATGGCCTTCTGGGTGAGCTTGTTGCGCAGCCGGATCTCGAACTCTGACCCAGCGATCGCCGACTCGGCATGCCCGGCAGGGATGAAGAACTGACGGCGCTCTTTGCGGATCTTGTCGGTCACATCCTCGGCTACGAACGATGGGGACGTGAAGATGAACTCCAGCTCGTCGACCCGCTCCAGTTCCTTCTTCAGTGCCTCGAAAGCGAAGATGGAGAACGTGGAGGCAGCGATCCTGACCTTCGACCCGCTGGCCAGAACCGTCTTCAGGTCATCGCCCAGACGGTCGTTGACGTTGTCGATGATGCGCACGCGAATCAGCCACCCGCCTTGGTGGAGTCCGAGTCGGCGGCGCCGTCGTTGCGGACCCAGTCATCGACCTCGGTGGCTTGGAACTTCCAGAGGCGGCCTATCTTGTGGGCGGGCATGCCCTTGTCGGCGATCCACGCGTAGACGGTGTCTTTGGTGACGCCGAGGTGGGCCGCGATGTCGTCTGCTGACAGCCACGGCTCGGTCACGTTGGTCCTCCCTCGACGGTGCGGGCCCCACCAGCTGGGACACCGTGCTGATTCTACCGAATCAGACCCCGTTTGTGCGGAGATGTCCCACCCAAGCGGGGTGCACGCCACAGGCCCATGAGCGAAAATGAGGTATGGAGCGAATCTTCCCTGACGGTGTGGAGGCCGTCCGTGAGCGGGCTCCCGGGCCAATCCATGTCGAGACAGCGACGTTTGACCAGGTCGTGGACCCAGTCGCGTACACGTGCTTGAAGTTCATGCTGTTCCGGGAGGGTGCCTGTATGGTGCACGCCGCCCAGGGCAAGGTGAGCGCTCGTCCGGGATCGCTGGTGATCGTCTGTGCGGGGACGCTGTGTGGCGGCATCCCTGAGCCCAGTGTGAGGGTCACGACGGCCTACGTGAGCTTGGACTATCTGCTGGATCAGCTGACGTGGCGGCTCAACGGCCTGCTGCTGGACCGCCATGAGGCCGAGGCGATCGCGGCGAAGGCGTTCCGCGACAACATGTGGGCGACCAGCCTCGGCTCTGACGTCGCAGCTGAGATGGGCAGGCTGCTTGACCGGGTCGAACAGGTCCAGAGCGAGGGCGGCGGCTTCTATGACATCGAGGCCACGTTCGCTTCCCTCCTGAGCTTGCTGGTCCCGCTCCTGCCCTACGAGAACATCTCGAAAGGCCCAGTGCGGTCCTTGGCCGACGAGGGCGAGGGCGGGCGGTTCCCGCCGCTGCGGCGGGAGATCGTCTCCGTCGGTCAGGCCGTGCAGAGCGAGCTTTCTCGCAGATGGACGCTCACGGATCTGGCAGGGATCGCTCACCTGTCGGCGCGTCAGCTGGGCCGGGCGTTTCGCGAGTCCTACGGCTTGCCGCCGATGTCGTATGTGGCGATGTTGCGGGCCAAGGAGATGGCCCGCCTGCTGCGCGATGAACCGGACTGTTCGGTGGAAGCGGTCGGGCGTATGGTCGGTTGGAGAGGCCGCTCACACGCTCGAGAGAAGTTCACGGCTCTGCTGGGGATCGGCCCGGATGAGTACCGGAGGCGGGCTCGTGGTCTGGATCTGGCCACGCCTGGACCGGATACGGCCGAAACCGCCGCTGAGGGCTCGTAATCCGCCCGTCTGCTTGCTTTTCTGGTAGTGCGTCAGGTGTCACGCCGGGTCCCTGACGGCCAACCCCGCCAGCGACCCCGAGCGCTGCACCACTCCTACCCTTTTTGACCGTCGTCTTCTCGTTGGACTCCTCGGCGCACCTCATTGCCACAGCCCCACCCCGGGGCACAGGCCGTGAGGCGGGAGGAGCGCGAGATGGCGACACGACGAGAGGACCAGCAGGCGGCCCGTGAGGCGCGCCTGGATGAGCTGCACGGCAAGCTCACCGCTGCCGTGGACCAGCTCGTTTCTGGTGAGGACTGGAAGCGTGCGTTGGCGTTTGCGGCGAACTTCCGCTCGCGCAGTTTCAACAACACGCTGCTGATCTGGGCCCAGCACGCCGCGGCCTATGAGCGCGGCCTGGTGCCCGAGTCGACGCCGTCGTATGTGGCGGGGTACAAGCAGTGGCAGGGGCTGGGGCGTCAGGTGCAGAAGGGTCAGCCCGGGTATCAGATCATCGCTCCAGTGACCGGCAGGTTCGCTTCGGCCACCCCACAGGATGCCGACTCGTGGCGCAGGTTGGGCAAGTTCGAGAAGCCCCGGCCCGGTGAGGCGGTGCGCTCGAAGATGGTCGGGGTGCGCCCGGCCTACGTGTGGGACGCCTCCCAGACTGCGGGCGACGACATTCCTGAGCCCCCACGTCCCAAGCTGCTGGAAGGCGAAGCACCCACCGGATTGTGGGAGGGGCTGGCCTCGCAGGTGAAAGCCGCCGGATTCGACCTCGTCGATGTTGTCGCGGCGTCGGAGATCTATGGGGCGAATGGGGTCACCGACTACGCCGCGCACACGGTCACGGTGCGCGGCGACATGGATGCCGCGGCCCGGGTGAAGACTCTGGCGCACGAGTTGGGGCACGTCCTCATGCACGGCCCCGAGAATCAGGATGCGCGCCAGCATCGGGGGATCAGCGAGGTAGAGGCCGAATCGGTCGCCCTCATGATCTGCGCCGCGCACGGCATAGACACCTCCGGCTACACGATCCCGTACGTCTCCGGCTGGGCGGGCCAAGTGGAGGGAAGCGAGCCTGCCGAGGTCGTCAAGTCGACGGGAGAACGCGTCCGCACTGTCGCGCTGAAGATCCTCGACCAACTCGACACCACGCAGGTCGGCAACGGCACGCCACCTGGACTGGAACGTGACACCCCAGCACGAGAGACCACGCGGCAGGCGGTGGCCGCCGACCGAGCAACACCGGTAGGGCGCGAGCCCGTGCTCGCTGAGGCCAGGAGTCTGTGATGCCTCACCTCTCCGCATTCACACAGACGCTGATACGCATGCCGCCCGGAGCGTCGACGGGCGAGGCCGCAGTGGCGCTGGCATCTGATGGAGTTCCCGTGTTTCCAGTCACGGTAGGTGGGAAGCAGCCACTAACCCGGCACGGCTTCCACGACGCCACCACGGACCTCGATCAGATCCGCCGGTGGTGGTCGGCGACCCCTGGGGCGAATATTGGGATGCCGACCGGTGCCGCCTCGGGTCTCGTTGTCGTCGACGTGGATGTCCACGGGCCCGTCAACGGGTACGTCGCCCTGGACCGCGCCGATCGCGCAGGACTCCTGGCCGGGTGGGAAGCCCTCATCCAGACGCCCACCGACGGGCTCCACGCCTACTACCCAGCCACCTCAGGCAACGAGCAACGATCGTGGCAAGCCGCACGGGCTGGGATCGATTTTCGTGGCGACGGCGGATACATCATCGTCCCGCCCTCCAGCCGCATCATCGACGGCCAGCGGTGCGTCTATCGGTTGAAGCAGGTGACCCGCGACCAGCCTCAGCCTCTGGAAGCGGGGCGGCTCCGCCGCTTCCTCGATCCGCCACCGCCGCGGACACGTGGCCCGCAGTCGCAGGCGCAGGCGATGGATCACGGGGTGAATGTTGAACGTCTCGCCGCCTGGGTGGGGCGCCTTCAAGAGGGCGAACGCAACCACGGATTGTTCTGGGCCGCCTGCACCATGGCCGAACACCACGTCCCGCCGGGGCAAACACTCGACGTCCTCACTACTGCCGGTGGCCAGGCGGGGCTCTCCGTGCGTGAAGTGACCGTGACGGTGCGTTCGGCCTACCGCACCGTCACCGCCGCACCCATCAGCAGCTCTGTGGACAGCTCACCGGCGCCAGCGGCCTCATTGGACCGCTCACCACCGCTGCCTCCTCCTGTCCGGAGCCTGTCATGAACGCCCAGGATGGGACCCGCTGGGCCGTCATGACGGCCGTGGCGGGGACGGTGTCTATCGCGGTGGGGGCCTTCTGGTTGTCCTTCACCTCGCTGGCCGACCTGGCGCGGCGCTCGGGGATTGGGGCGAGCCAGGCGTGGGCGTGGCCGCTGATCGTGGACGGCATCATCGTCGTCGCGACCGTCGCCGTCGTTGCCCTGGCCGGAACCCGCACCTCCTGGTATCCGTGGGCGCTGCTGATCGGAGGAGCCAGCGTCTCGGTGACAGCGAACGCGATCCATGCCGTCATCGCCGCCGATAGCGATGTGCCGGGCATCCTCGCGGGCGCTGTCGCCGCGGTCCCGCCCGTGGTGCTCCTGGCGATCACCCACCTGACTGTCATCCTCACCCGACCGCCCGAAGCTCAAGCCGATGCGAATCCCTCCGACGTCCCGGTGCACCTGGGGCCCGACGCCGATGACGAAGCTCCGACCTCACCCGTGCTGATCGCGGCCGGGACAGGCACCGAATCTGCATACGACGACGACCTCAACCTGGCGCCGTCAGTGGATCGCCGCGTCCGGGCTGCGGACCTTCACGAGGCGGGCTGGTCGAACAAGCAGATCGCCCGCGAGCTGGGCGTCCATCCCTCCACGGTCGGCCGCTGGCTCACCACCCTCACCGAACAGGCAGACGACGAGTCTGCCGATGGCTCGGACACCTACGACAAACCAGAAGGCCTGAGTGATCAGGCACCCAATAAAGAGGAGAACTCATGAGTACTGATGAGCAGACCCCAGACCCTGTGGCCGGTGACATCGCTGGCGCCAGCGGAACCCCAGACGCCATCGAAGCCACCAGCATCCGGCGCCACGACCCAGCCATCGACCCGGCCTCCAGTCCGCACCAGCGTGTGGGCCGCGGCGTGGACTGGGTGCGCCCTACCGAACTGATGGCCCGCAGCGGCTCACGGGTCGCGGGCGCCGGGATCGACTTCCAAGCAGACATGGCCCGCCGCTCCCGTCACGCCGCAGCCACCAGCGCCCGAGCTGTCGCTGCGAGGGCCCGCAGCCTCCCGCCGGTCTCCGCGTTCGGGCGAGGCCACAGCACCCAGCCGATGACGAGGGATTCGGTCGGCATTCCCTGACCTGAGGAACCACGACCACCAGGCCGCCTCGACCCGCCGCCATCGTGCGGTGTGGGGGCGGGTGCGCACCTGTTGGTCAAGGAGGTAGCAGCAACCATGACCACCACCACGACACCACGATCAGAATCGGGCGAGGACTTCACGACCAGTGAAGGACTCCGCCAGGTCCTTATCCGACTCCACGAGGCAGGACCGACCAGTTGGGAACACGACCGCACCGCCGACGCCCTCGTCGCCTATGCGGCCGAGAAGTACGCGGGGCTGGCTCGAAAGCACGGGCTGGACCCGTGGGAGGCTGCCAGTGCCGCCTTCGAGGCGATGCGCAACGAATCCACCCGCACCGCGCGGGACCCCTGGGCCGTGGTCACTCACGCCGTCCAACTGTCCTGCATGGCCGAGGAACGCGGCCAAGGACTCTTGTGTTCGACGCATCAGGCCCGCCGCAAGAAGTACGAGGCCTTCCACGACCCCGAGCGGATCTCAGATCGGGAGACACCGCTACCGGACTACCACCCGTCCTTCCAGGTCTACGACCACATCGACAACCCCACCATCGACGACCGCGATGAGAGCACGAAAGCGGCGTCCGAGGAGGCGATGTCGGCACTGAACGCGGTCGACGAGTGTGTCGCGTTGTTCATCGGGCTCGGCTGGCCACCCGACGCGGCCCGCACCGCTATCCACTACGTGACCACGGCTCTTTCACGCACCCATTCCAGACTCTCCGCCTACGAGGGACTGCGCCGCGACAAATACGCGCTCGCGTTCCTGGACCTGCCGCAGAACTCCTGGCGAGTCCTGTTGCACGCCCTGTTGGGCTACCCGCATCCCGCGTTACAGGCCACCCCGGCCGGGCGCGGGATTCTCATGCGCCTGGTCATCGGCGAACCCATCCGCTCGATCCTCCACGACGAGGACCTCATCCTCGCCATCGCGCTCGCCGCTCCGGGCAGGGCCGGGTGAACGACCGTGGGCACGAGCAGCGGGCATATCGAACTGGAACGAGCCGTCAGTTCGATCCAGGTCGGGGCGCGTCACCGCCGCGACCTCGGAGACCTTGACGGGCTCGCCGCCTCGGTCCAGACGTATGGTCTGCTCCAGCCGATCACCATCACGCCCGATGGGGTCCTGGTCTGTGGGGCCAGGCGCCTGGCAGCGATCAAGCAACTCGGGTGGGACACCGTGCGCGTGTGGGTGCGCTCAGGAATCTCGGACCCGCTGGCCTACCTGTTGGCCGAGCAGGACGACAACGTGCTGCACAAGCCGCTCACCCAGTTGGAGCAGGCCGGACTCTACCGAGAGATCAACGAGCTGCTGCGTGAGGACGCCGAACGACGCCAAGAAGCGACCCGGTTCTCCCGTGAGCATCAGCCTGGGGATGACGGTCCCGCAAATTTTGCGGGACCGTCAGAGTCTTCTGGGGACCGCCGCAAGCAGGCGGCCGACATGGTCCCCGGCGGTGCCTCCTATGCCACGCTGGACAAGGTCACCTGGCTCCAAGACGTCGCCGTCGATCCCGACCAGCCCGAGGACGTGCGCAGTCAGGCTGCCCAGGAGTTGGCGAGCATTGAGCAGGGCGCTCCCGTGCATCCGGCCTGGCAACGCGTCCGCGACCTCACCACCGCAGCTACAACCTCCCGCTCGGAGAACGCCGCGCATCTGGCCGAAGAAGCACTCGCGAAACTCCAGGCTGAGCAGCGCACCGCAGGCAAGAAGCGTCCGGCCACGACCAAGCCGAAAGCACCTATCGCCTCGGGGCCTGAGGCCTGGCCGCCGCGTACCTTCGTCCGCACGTGGCAAGGATTCGCGCCCGGCTGGTGGGACCACTTCGACGTCCTCATCCTCGTCGACAAGCTCACCACGACCGAGATTGACGAGTTCTTCACCTTCGTCGACGAGGCCACGGCCTTCGCCGAACAGATCCGCGCCGCCCTCACCACGCCCACGCTCACTGGCGTGGAACAGCGCCCCCACTTCAAGGCCATCTGAGCCTCAGGAACCCGCGGCGCACCTGCTGGGTATGAAGACTCCAGCCGACTCGCGCGCCCGACGCCGCCTCATCACCCTGATCGCCGGCACCGCACTGTTGGTGCTGGTGGCGTTCGGCGTCTACGGCCTTCTCGCCGGACCAGCGAAACCGTCGAGTCAGACCTCGACGCCAGCGCCCTCCGCGTCAGCATTGCCCGCTCCCGGTGACACCTGGGCGTCGCCGCAACCGACGGTGCCTATGGTGCGAGGAAGCCGGGACCCAGAGACATTCGCAGGTAATGTCGCCGTCGCCCTGTTCACCTGGGATACCTCCACCGGGCTCATGCCCCTGGACTACACGTCTGTCCTCCTTGACGTCGGCGACCCGACCGGCCAAGAGCAAGCGGGGCTGGCCGCCGACATCGCCACCTACCTGCCCACCCGCGACGCGTGGGCCCAGCTGCGCCCCTACGCCACCACTCAGACCCTCAGCATCACCTCGATCCGGGTCCCGGACTCGTGGGCGCAGGCCCTCCAGCAGACGCATCCCGGCCAGCTCCCCGAAGGCGCCACCGCCTACACGATCCACGGCACCCGGCACCGCGACGGCACGTGGAATGGGAAACCGGCCTCGGCCGAACGGGACGTCGCGTTCACCGTGTTCATCGCCTGCCCTCCCGGCAAGGACTGCTACCTGCTGCGCCTGTCCGGGCTCGACAACCCCCTGAAATGAGCGGGGGCCACGTCATGTTGAAGAAGCTCGCCATCCTCGCCGCCGCCCTCATGTTCCTCGGGCCCACCCTCGGACTCGTCGGCGTCGCCCTGGTCATGAACCCCGCCGCCAACGCCGCCTGCACCACCACCGGCGGCCCGGGCGTCGGCGTCGGGAACGTCCCGGAATCGCTGAAGGTGACCACCGCGGCCGGGGAGACGTTCACGCTCAACCACCAGCAGCTCACCCACGCGGCAACCATCATCACTGAAGGCTCAAAGATCGACGGCGTCACCCGGGCCGGGCTCAAGATCGCCCTGATGGCTGCGCTCACCGAGTCCACGCTGCGGATGCTCGCCAACACCGGCACCTACCCCGAATCCGGGGACTACCCGAACGACGGGAACGGCTCCGACCACGACAGTCTCGGCCTGTTCCAGATGCGCCCCCAATCCGGATGGGGCACCGTCAAGCAGCTCATGGACGCCACCTACCAGGTCAAGGCATTCTTCGGCGGCCCCACAGGCCCCAACTACCCCTCGCCCCGCGGCCTGCTGGACATCCCCGGCTGGGAACAGATGGGCACAGGCGAGGCAGCCCAGGCCGTAGAAGTCTCCGCCTACCCCGACCGGTACGACAACTATGCGCCCGTGGCCGAAAAGATCCTCACAACGCTCACCGCTGGTGGCACGGGTACCGGCAACGGCGCGAAGCCGGTGGTGACGGGTCAGACCTCCCGGGTCGTCTTCCCGCTTCCGGAGGGCACCTGGGTGCAGACCTCGCAGTTCGGGCCCCGGCTCGACCCGATCAACGGGGAATCCCGCATCCACTCCGGCATCGACCTCGCTGCCCCGCAGGGCACGCCCATCATGGCCGCCGCCGACGGCACCGTCACAGTCGCCCGCTACACCGAGACGGGCGGCGGGATCATCATCATCGAACACCACATCGACGGCACCACCCTGGCCACCGTCTACATCCACATGTGGCAAACCGGCATCCACGTCACCGCAGGACAGAGTGTGACCGCGGGTCAACACATCGGCGACGTCGGATCGTCTGGGCACTCGACAGGGCCGCACCTGCATTTCGAGGTCCGCCCGGGCGGGACCGACAGTGAGGCCATCGACCCGGCACCCTGGCTGAACCGGCACCACGCCGCCGACCTGCCCGAAGCCACCGGCGGCACCGACAGCCACGGCTGCTCAACCTCCAGCACCGCGGGCGACCCTGCCGCCTTCCCCGGAGGCAACCCCGACAAGCTCGTGGACGATCCGACCACCGATGGGCAGATCACCGCGCGCATGGCCTACGTGATGGCCCAGACCCAGCAGGCCTTCCCCGACACCTCCTGGTCCTGCTACTCACCGCGCACTGGCACCAAGTCCGAGCATCCACTCGGGCGGGCCTGCGACATCACCTTCGGCAACCCCATCGGGAAGCGCCCAACGTCGGCGCAGTTGGAGGACGGGTGGGAGGTCACCAACTGGGTCAAAGACCACGCCGACACCCTCGGCGTCCAGTACCTGATCTGGCAGGGCACCATCTGGAACTTCGACCGCGACGCGGAGGGCTGGCGCCCCTACAACGGCGGCGGCATGCACGACCCGTCAGACATCACCGGAGGCCACTACGACCACCTCCACATCACCGTGAAAGAAGGAGCCCTGTGATAGGCGTGTTCCCCAACTTTGACGGCCTGAGCGGCATCGGCGACCTCAAGACAGTCATCGGCGCCGCCCTCACCATCGTCCTCGTCATCGCGGTCCTCATGATCATCGTCTCCGCCATCATCTGGGCCATCGCCAGCAGCACCGGAAACACCAGTGTCGCCACGAAAGCCCGCGCAGGCGTCCTCGTCGCACTGGGCGCCGCGGTCCTGGCGGGGGCCGGGGTCACCTGGATCAACTGGCTCATCAATCTCGGCGAACAACTCTGAACTGACCCGGCTTTGGCCCGCCTCGGATCGTCTCCCGTGGCGGGCCTTCTGGCGCCGTGGGGAGGCAGGTGCACCTGCTGGTCGACCATGTTTCTCGTTTGCCGCCCGCCGGGTGGTTCTGATCTTTGGGAGTTCATCGTGATCGACCTCGCATCCGTCCTCGTCCAGCTGCCCGCCGTGCTGCCGATGGACATCGACATCAGCCCCAACGACTCCGGCCTGCCCGGGATCTCTCAGCTGCGCACCATCGTCGGTGCCGTCATGACCATCGGACTGATCCTGTCCGTCCTCGCGCTCATCATCTCGGCGATCGTGTGGGGCTTCGGCTCCAACTCCTCGAACCCGCACCTGGCCGGGCGCGGCAAGATCGGCGTCCTCGTCTCCTGTGGTGCGGCCGTGGTCTGCGGTGCCGCCGTCACGCTCATCAACTTCTTCTGGAACGTCGGCCAGCAGGTCTGAGGCCAGCCACGTCCGTTTCACCTTGGGAGGTTTGTGATGGGTGTCTGCGATGTTCCCGTCATCTCAACGGTCTGCGATGCCGCCGGAGAAGCCGCCGCCACCCTCGTGTCGGCCCCGTTCGACTGGCTGGCCTCCACCATGGGCCAGGCCGCAGGATGGCTCATCGAGGCCATGTGGAAAGTCTTCGACTCCACCACCCTCGTCGACGTCACCGCAGACGGCTACCTGGACGTGTACAACCTGCTCTTCGGCATCGGCGTATTCATCGTCCTGCTCTTCTTCTGCTTCCAACTCATCCTCGGCCTCATCCGCCGCGAACCCTCCGCCCTCTCCAGGGCAGCCCTCGGCGCAGGCAAAGCCGTACTCGGCTCCTTCCTCGTCATCACCCTGACCGCCACAGCCCTGGAGATCGTCGACCAACTCTCAATCGGCATCGTCCAAGCCGCCGGGGAAACCACCGGGACCATGGGCGACAAGATCGCGCTCCTCACCGCGGGCCTCACCGCGATCAACATCAGTGCCCCAGGAGTTGGCGCCATCGTGACGATCTTCCTCGCCGGGCTCATGATCTGCGCCGTCGCCATCGTCTGGTTCTCCCTCTTGATCCGCAAAGCACTGCTGCTGGTGGCGATCGTGCTGGCCCCGGTCGCCTTCGCCGGTGCCGCGTGGGATGTCACCCGCTCTTGGATCGGCAAGTGGGCAGCATTCGTCGTGGCCTTGATCGTCTCCAAGCTCGTCCTTGTCGTCGTGTTCCTCATCGCGATCACACAGGTCGCCACACCCATCGAGGCGGACCTGTCGGCAGTGACCGAACCCATCACAGGAATCGTGCTGCTGTTCATCGCCGCGTTCGCCCCCTACATGGTCTACCGGTTCATCTCCTTCCTCGGCTTCGACCTCTACCACGCCATGGGCACCGAGCAGGAAGCCAAGGGAGCACTCAACCAGCCCGTCCCTGTCCCGTCGAAGCCGCAAGCCGACGGGGTGAAGAAGGTCCTCGACGGCGGTGACGGAGGAGGCTCCGGATCAGGCGGAGGGGGCGGAGGAGGAGGCGGCGGTGGTTCTGCACCACCCACGCAGGCCGCACCCACGTCAGGCTCCGCTGCCACCACTGAAGCTGCGGGAGCCGGTGGGGGTGCCGCCGCGGCAGCAGGGCCCGCAGCGGCGGTCATCGTCGGCGCCGAAGTCGCTGAAACGGTTGCCGAGGCCGGGCCCACGCTCGGCCACGAGGTCGGCGACCAAGCCGAGTCGGCCGCTGACGCTGCCGACCAGCCAGGAAGCACCCCACCACCTGAGCAGAGTGACCCCGGTGCGCCACCACCGTCGACGCCGCAGCCGAACCCGCCATCGAGTGACCCCGCACCACCGCAGAGCCCGCCACCCGCCGAGCCGAAGCCACCGGCTGACCCGCCCGCACCCCAGCCACCCAAGGAGTGAGCACCATGACGTCAAGCAATACTCCCGGGTCCGACCTGGTGCCGGTGAAGTTCTCCAGGCTCACCCGCCGCGGGGTCCTCCTGGGACTCTCACTGTCACAGCTCGTGACGTTGGGTGTCGGGATCGCCACCCTGGTGTGGGCGTTCTACGCAGGCGGCGGCATCCTCATCGCGCTGACCGCACCCGTCTGGGTCCTCGCAGCGGCCCTGACCTGGATACCGCTGGCCGGACGACCGATCGTTGAATGGGTGCCCGTGGGTTTCTGGTGGATGTGGAAAACCACCGGCGGCCAACTCCTCTACCGCCGCCGCATCATCCGCCCACGCCCCGAGGGCACCCTCGCCCTACCCGGGGACACCGCACGGCTACGCGAATACCGCGACCCCATCACCGGGGCAGGAATGATCCACGACCCAGCTGCCGCCACACTCACCGCCGTCATCTCCGTCACCCACCCAGCATTCGTCCTGCTTGACCCCGGCGAACAGGAACGACGCGTCACCTCCTGGAGCCGAGTGCTGGCTACCGTATGCCGCTCCGGGCGGGTCTCCATGCTCCAAGTCCTCGAACGCACCCTGCCGGACTCGGGCACGGGTCTCGCCGAATGGTGGTCCACCCACGGCGCCCACGACACCACCTGGGCATCGACCACCTACAGTGAGCTGATCGACCGGGCTGGACCCGCAGGCGAACGCCACGCCACCACCCTGTCGCTCTCGCTGGACATGAAGGCCGCTGCCCGGCAGATCCGCACCGCAGGTGGCGGCATCCGCGGTGGCGCCGCCGTCCTCCGCCAAGAAATGAACACCCTCGTCGCCGCCTTACGCTCCGCCGACCTGGCCCCGTCGGCGTGGCTGAGCTGCGGGCAGATCGCGGTTATCCTGCGCTCCGCCTACGACCCCGCCATCGCCGCCACCCTGGAACGTCACGGGGAACTCGGCCAGAACCTCGCCACCGCAGGACCCGTCGCCGTCAACGAATCCTGGAACCGGCTGCGCACCGACTCCGCCCACCACGCCGTCCTCTGGATCTCAGAGTGGCCGCGTTCCATGGTCTACCCAGGATTCCTCGCACCCATCCTGCTCTCCAACGGCATCCAACGATCCTTCTCCCTCCTGTGCACACCGATGCGCTCCGACCAGGCCGCCCGCGACATCCGCAAGAAGAAGACCGAGTACATCTCCGACGCCGCGCAACGCCAGAAGATCGGGCAGATCGAGGACGCGAGCCAGACGGCCGAATACCACGACGTCCTCAAGCAAGAAGCCGACCTCACTGCAGGCCACGGCATCCTCCGCTACTCCGGCCTCATCAGCGTCTCCGCCACCACCAACGACGACCTCGACAGCGCGGTCGCAGCCATCGAACAAGCCGCCATCCAAGCCTCCTGCGAGACACGGCTCCTCGTCGGCCAGCAAGCCCAAGCCTTCACCGCCGCAGCGCTACCGCTGTGCCGGATCGTTTGATCCCTATCCGACGTGAAACTCCTTTGTTTTTTCCTCTCCGCTTTCTTTCCAGTGAATCCGGATAATGTCCGGATCGCCGCCACCCATGTGATGGAAGACATTGAGACGCCGCGTTTGCCCAGCGTGGATTGTGGTGGGCTCTTCCGCGTTCGTCAGCATCATGCTGGAGTGCTCACCGACAACCTCGAACTCGACGTCGGTGGCATCCTCAGTGCCGGAGTTGGTGATCTCGATCCAATGCCTCGTCGTGTATCTTGGCTTCCCCTTCTTGTCGTAGTCCTTGATCTCGCGTTCTTGATGGGGTTGAGCCGCTAACTTCACTCCGCGCGACGACGAACTGAGCACTGGGACGCCAAGATTGAGCTTGTCGATGTCGAACTCGATTGCCCTCCAGACCTCGTGCTCCAGTTGGCCTGAGTTGGCGAACTCACCCAAGAGACCTCTCTGGCTGATCTGCTCTCGGAACTGTCGCAAGCCTTCGAGCTGCGATGTGTCCACATCGTGTGGGAGCGGTGCCGTGGAAAAGTAGAGGTGGACAGGTTTTCCTGTGGCTAAAGACCGCTCAATCTCCTCGACTGTTCCCGAAACCGCATCGGGTATCGGAGAGCCCAAGCGGCTGCCGAACAGGGCAATCACGATATCGGCACCGTCGACGCCTTGTTCGTTGATTTGGGCCTGTGGGTGTCCTCCGAGCAATGGCACGGAGGAGGTCTCCCAACGCCAGGGCAGCAGCACGACCTGCTTCGAGACGGTGTTGGCGTCGTTCCAGTTGTGAAGTGCTTTCTCGACGGCGTCGCGGGCATCAGTGGTGTCGGAGGGCGAAGCGATAGCAACGCGGAGTACGGAGGCTGGGAAAGTCATACCTCAAGCGTACGGACAGGCACCGACATCTTGTCGGGACGTCCGGCGCACCTGCCTCCCACACGACCATGAGGGAGGCTGTCATGCCGACGTTCTACGATCCCGGCGCGGACGCCGGGGAAGCTTCGGAGGCGCTGCGCGGGCTTGCCCACGCCACCCGGAGCATCGAGCATCCGCAGGACATGTACTCGGTCCTCGGTGATCTTCTCTCTGGGGTGCGGTCGCTGCGGCAGGTCCTTGACCAACTCGCATCGGCTCACGCTAGCGGCCGGGAACTGGCCTTCGACGACTACGGGGATCACGCATCTGGTTCGGCCGATGCTTTGGCCGCAGCTGACGAACTCCACCAGACCGCGACCCTGATCGACCAGGCGGAGGACCGGCTCAACGTCGCGATGTCGGCAGCCGGGCGGATCGCCTGGCACACCGAACCTGCCACCGAACAGGTACCCGTGCGTCGTTGGATCTCCGTGGTATTCCTCCAGGGTTCGGAGGCCGATGAGGTGCTCGACATGATCGACCGCGACGGCCCCGACACCGCGATGGAGCACTTGAAGAATTGGGACTACGGGGACGAAACGACCGACGCAGCGATGGAAGACGGCCACGTCTACGACCTGCCACCCGCAGGGATACTCGACCGTGAAGTCCGAGATGGGGATTACCAGATGACCTACAACCACTCCTTCGGCCACGTCGGCCTCTACCGCCTCCACACCATCGAACCAGGCGACGTTCTCGACGACGAACCCACCCGTCCGGCAACGGCTCATGCTGACGCTATGAGGATGGTGCCCGACGGGTCCTGGTTCGAACACCCGGGCGTCACCGCGGTCAAGCAGTCACGGGGGCTAGGACTGTGACCGGCGAAGAACCCGAGACCCTCCACACGGCAGTGCTCGTTGCCCCAGCCAAGGAACGACGACGTCTGCGCAAACAGCGCCGTCAGGCTGCGGCCAGGCTCCAGGCCGAACAGCGAGCCGCCGAACGCAAGGCGGCCCGTACGAAGGCCGACGCGGAGCGCGCCGAGCGGAAAGCGACCACGTACCTGCCTGCCGCAGGTGAGCCCGGGCCCGCTCAGTTGCGTTCACCCGGCAAGTTCCGGCTCCCACACCATCAGGACACATCCGCCACCCTGGCCGGGGCCTACCCGTTCCTAGCCGAAGGCGGTCTGGGCTCCGATGGCGTCTTCGTTGGGCAGGACCTCTACTCGGGAGGCAGCTTCGTGTACGACCCGTGGGTGCTCTACGCCCGCGGCATCATCACCGCCCCCAACCTGGTGCTCGCGGGCATCGTCGGCTCCGGCAAGTCATCGCTGGCCAAGAGCCTCTACACCCGCTCACTCCCGTTCGGGCGCCGCGTCTACGTGCCCGGGGACCCAAAAGGCGAACACACCGCCGTCGCCGAAGCCGTCGGCGGCCGGGCCATCATCCTCGGACACGGCATGTCGACCCGACTCAACCCGCTGGATGAGGGATACCGGCCCTCCGGCATGGACGATGTCGAATGGGCCTCCACCATCGCATCCCGCCGCCGCGACCTCATCGGGGCCCTCGCAGAAACCGTGCTCACCCGGCCCCTGTCGCCGTTGGAGCACACCGCCATCGACACTGCCCTGACCGAGACGGTGCGCGGCAATGACGTGCCGATCCTGCCCATGGTCGTCGACCACATCCTCAAACCCAGCAAGTCAGCAGATCCGGATGGGCGGCTTGCCGAGGACGGGCGCCTCGTCGGCCACGCCCTACGCCGACTGGTCGCAGGCGATCTGGCCGGACTCTTCGACGGCCCCTCAACCGTCACCTTCGACCCCACGCTGCCGATGATCTCCCTCGACCTGTCCCGGGTCGCCGAGAACTCCACGTTGATCTCCGTGCTGATGACCTGCTCCAGCGCGTGGATGGAGTCCGCCCTGCTGGACCCGGCCGGTGGGCAACGGTGGTGCATCTACGACGAGGCCTGGCGCCTCATGTCCCACCCCGCCCTCTTGAAGCGCATGGACGCCCACTGGCGGCTCGCCCGCCACTACGGCATCGCCAACATGCTGATCTTCCACAAACTCACCGACCTCGAAAACGTCGGCGACCAAGGCTCCGCCATGCGATCCCTCGCCAACAGCCTCCTGGCCAATGCGGAGACCCGGATCATCTACCGGCAAGAATCAGATCAGCTCGGAACCACAGCCCGCACCCTTGGGCTGACCGGCACGGAGCAGAAACTCCTGCCCGGCCTCGGCGTCGGTCAAGGCCTCTGGCGCATCAAAGACCGGTCCTTCGTCTGCCAGCACCAGCTCCACCCCGACGAACTCGCCCTCTTCGACACCACCACCCGCATGACCAGCTGACGTCAGGGACGACTGGTGCACCTGATGGGCATGAGTATTCACCACAGCCACTCCGCCAGCCCCGACGAGACGCCAGTCAGCCTGCCGCTGGCCACCATCACGGTCGATTCTTACGGCGTCCTCACCGTCAGCTTGGACGGCGCCGAGTATCCGCCGCCCTCGCCAACGGCACCGTGGACGAAAGGCCAGTTCGGGGAACTTCTCGACGTCCTCACCGCGGACCGCACGCGAACCATCCGAGTCGAGATCCACGAGTCCGACGGCAGCACCTTCACCGACATCATCCGTGCCGCCCGCACCCCACGCTCTGAGCCGACCGATGAGTCGCCTGCGCCTCGTCGGGCCCGGCACCGCCACGCACCAGAAACCATCGAGGTGACCGGGACCGGATTTCAGCCCGGCGAAGAGGTGACGGTCGCCCTCGTCCGGAGCAACGTAGAAGCGACCGCGGCCGGGACCGTCCGCGTGACACTGGATCTTGGGGAACTGCCCACGGGAGGCGCCGACGTCCTATTGGTCGGTGCCAGCTCGGCGCGGGCCGTGACCCGGCGGGTGCCATGAGCACGCAGCGCCAGTCCGGCTCGATGGGTGACGAGCTGACGAACATCCTCATGGTCGGGCTCGCCGCCCTCTTCGGCCTCATCCTCGCCATCCGTGGCGCAGGGTCCCTCGCCGCGTTCGTGACCGGTGCCGATCAGCCACAGACAGGAATCGCCGGTGGGCTGGCGGTCCTGTTCAATCCCGGCGATCCCGCAGGTGCGCTCCACGCAGACGGGCTCAACCCCATCGCCTACTGGATCACCCTGACGCTGATGCTCGGCCTCCTCGGGGCTGGCGGGACTTGGGGTTGGATCAGGTGGCGACGCCACTCCCGCGCAGTCGATATGGACCCACACCGGTTGGCAGGTACGGCCACCGGCCACGAAGTCGCCACAGCAGCCTCAGCGAAAGCACTGGTCCACCGAGCCGGGACACTCCGCCCGTCCCTCGATACGCCAGAACCTCACGACGTTGGGTTCCTGCTCGGGCAGTCGAAAGGCAAGCAAGTGTGGGCCAGCGTCGAGGACTCCATCCTCCTCATCGGCCCGCCCCGCTCCGGCAAAGGCCTGCACATCGTCATCCCCGCGATCCTCGACGCACCCGGTGCCGTGGTCACCACCAGCACCCGGCCCGACAACCTCACCGCCACCCTCAAGGCCCGACAGCATGTCGGCCCCGTCGCCGTCTTCGACCCCCAGCACTTGGCCGACGGTGTTCCCGCAGGTCTTCGCTGGTCACCCATCCGCGGATGCGACGACCCCCTCACCGCCATGATCCGCGCCACCGGGCTCGCCGCCGCGACCGGCCTCGCCGACGGTGGGGTCGACGGAGGCGGATTCTGGGAAGGCAAGACCAGAGTTGCCCTTCAAGCCCTCCTGCACGCCGCCGCGCTGGATCACCGCACACCCGCCGAACTGTTCCGCTGGACCCTCGACCCCTCCGCCGCGGCAGACGCCGTCGCCATCCTCACCGGTTCACCCCACGCAGCAACAGGCTGGGCAGAATCCCTGGAAGCCATGATCGATGCCGACCCCCGCACCCGCGACTCCATCTGGCAAGGAGTCTCCCTCGCACTGGCAGCGCTCGCAGATCCGCGCGTCCTGGACGCCGTCAGTCCCGGGCCCGGTGAGCAGTTCGACCCCGAAGCCTTCATCCAAGACAAGGGCACCCTCTACCTGCTCGCCACCGGAGCCGGGGCAGGCAACAGTGCCGCCCTCGTCGCCGCGTTCGTGGAAGACCTCGTCGAAACCGCCCGGCGCATGGCCGCCCGCAGCCCGGGCGCACGACTCGACCCACCACTGCTGCTCGCCCTGGACGAGATCGGCAACCTCGCACCCCTCCCATCACTCCCGACCCTGATGGCTGAAGGTGGAGGCACCGGGATCACCACCATGCCCGTTCTCCAATCCCTGGCCCAGGCCAGGGACAAGTGGAGCGAGAACCAAGCCGGGGCCATCTGGGACGCCAGCATCGTCAAGATCATCCTCGGCGGCGCCTCCAACAGTCGAGACCTTCAAGACCTCGCCACCCTCATCGGCGAACGAGACGAGTACACCGACTCCATCACCCTCGGCGGCCACGGAACCCGCTCAAACCAGCGCTCCGTACGCCGCGTGCCGATCCTGCCACCCGACCGCATCCGCACCCTCCCATTCGGCACCGGCGTCATCCTCCTACGCTCCACCCCACCGATCATCACCGACCTGCATCCCTGGCCGAAACGCAGCGACGCCACCCAGCTCACGCGAGACCGCGCGAGCATCGAAGCCCTCCTGCAACGGCCACCCGGCGCCGAGTAGACGAACGCTGGGAAGCCACGTGCACCTGCCTGGCACAGCGGTCACCACCGGGTGACCGCCCCGACTCCAGGAGGTGGCCGTCATGGCTATCCGCACCCATCAGTCCGTGTCCGGCTTCGTTGCGTCCGACCCGCAGCTCACTCACACCGAACGGGGCGATGCTCGCCTGTACCTCAAGCTCGGCGTCGAGCACTACCGCAGGGAGGCCGACAACAGCTACACCCAGCTGGAGACCACCTTCCACGATCTCATCGCCTTCCGCGGGGCCGCCGAACAGGGAGCCGAGCGCCTGGCGAAGGGCGACAACATCATCGCTGACGGCCGTGTGCGCGAATACTCCTATGAGCGCAACGGCCAGGTGCGTGAGGGCGAGGAGTTCATCGCCACTCGGATCGGCCATGACCTCGCACGCACTCGCTACGAGGTGGACCGCAGCCAACGGTCCCGCCCCACGCGCGACGCCACCGCCTTTGAGCCACCGCAACAGCCCGTGTCATCGGCCGCCCCCTCAATGGGAATGTGAGGCAGCGAGCGATGAACGACGATCTGCGCCACCAAGTATCCGACGACGGACCACTCGAAGACGGTGCCATCCCGAACGTCGACATCCCTGAACCTCCGCATCCGATCAACTGGAATCTGTTGACCGCCAACGATCTGGAGCAGGAACTGCTGGAGTTGAACCGGTGGGTCGACTGGCTGCGCCACACCTATGGGCTCCCGGCCTCCGTGATCCCGCCGTACTGGCACCGTCACCCCGAACTGCTCTGGGAACTCTCCGCCCTCCACCTGCACTGGCTGTGCGCCTATGACCCTGACCAGAACGGCTCCGCGCCGCTGGGGTGGCATCGCGACTTTGCCGACGCCCGTCAGAGGCTGCGCGACTGGGTGACCGCTTCCGGCACCCGGCTGGATCGCGACCGACCGACCCGGCAAACTGTCTGGCCAGGCGAAGCGTCTGCCGAACACGCCGAGGAGACCGTGATTACTGATCGAGACGCAGACTTCGTCCAGTACGTTCTCGACCAGGTTGAGGCACGCCAGGAGGCGGAAGACGCGTTCTACGCCTCACTTGACACCGACGCCAGCGAGGCGTGAGTGCGATGGGACGCCGGTACGCGAAGAAGACGGGGCAGCGACCCCAGGAAGAGCGCGACCTCAGCATCCGTGCGGAGTTCAACGATCCGCCCGATCTGGACAAGCTCTGCGAGCTGCTGATCCGAATGTCCCTCCGGCGCCCCACCCCAAGCTCGCCGAGCCCCACGGCACGTCGCACCGAACTGGCCAGTGCGCAGACCCGGACAACGCCGTAGAATAGGGGCATCCGCCGCGGCGGCGGGTGTTGTGGTCCTAGCGCCTCGCGCAAGCGAGGCAACGCAAACGTGGTCTTCTTGACCTAGTCCTACAGCCTTCGGGCTCTTCTCACGATCAACACCCACCGCGAAACAGGCCGCGTCGGATCACGGGACCAGTAGTAGCGGAGAAGAGCTATGACATCCGAGCACGCGGACGAAGCAGCCATCGACAGTCTTGTCGCCCCCACCCCATTCGCGGGCGCCATCGCCGTGTCCTACCTGCGTGTCTCCACCAAGGAGCAGGCGGAGAAGGGCGGCAACGCGGAGGGATTCTCGATCCCCGCCCAACGTGAGGCCAACCAGCGCAAGGCCGATCAGCTGGGCGCCACCATTGTGGAGGAATTCGTCGACGCGGGCGAGTCCGCCCGCAAGGCCGACCGGCCCGAACTCATGCGGATGATCAAGTACGTCGCCACCCACAAGACGAACTACTGCATCGTCCACAAGGTCGACCGCCTGGCCCGCAACAGGGCCGACGACGTCACCATTCACCTCGCCTTGAAGGACGCGGGTGTCACCCTGGTCTCCGCGACTGAGAACATCGACGAGACCCCTTCGGGCATGCTGCTGCACGGGATCATGTCCTCGATCGCCGAGTTCTACTCTCGCAACCTCGCCACCGAAGTCGTCAAGGGCCTCTCCCAGAAGGCCGCCCAGGGTGGCACGGTCACGAAGGCGCCGATCGGCTACCGCAACGTCGGTATCCGTGACGACATGGGTCGCGAGATCCGCACCGTTGAGGTCGATGAGGAACGCGCCAAACTAGTGCGCTGGGCCTTCCAGGTCTTTGCTTCGGGGGACTGGACCACCAGCCAACTTCACCAGGAACTCATCGCCCGCGAGCTCACCACTCTGCCGACCCCGCGGCGCCCGTCCAAGCCAATCGGCAAGTCCACCGTGCATCGGATGCTCACGAACCCGTACTACAAGGGAGCCATCGTGTACCAAGGCGTCACTTACCGCGGAGCCCACGATCCGATCGTCCCCGTCGAGGTCTGGGAGCAGGTCCAGATCGTGCTGGGCACCCACAAGTCCGCCGCCGATGCGACCCAGATCCACGACCACTATTTGAAGGGCAGCGTCTTCTGCGGACAGTGCGGCTCCAGGCTCATCGTGTGTAATGCGAAGTCCAGTCAGGGCACCATCTACCCCTACTTCGTGTGCTCCTCCCGCCACGCCGGACGCAACAACTGCACCCGCCAAGCCATGCTCATCGAAGACGTCGAGCACCTCATCGAACGCTTCTACACCCGGGTCCAGATCCCACCCGAAACCCGGCAGGCGCTCTCAGACATGATCCACGCCAAGTTCGACCAGATGATGAGCGAAGGCGCCGCCGAGCTGGCTGAACTTGCCACCCGCCGCATCGAGTTGGAGGGTGAGCAGACCAAGCTCCTCCAGGCCCACTACGCGGGCGCCATCCCGTTGGACCTGCTCAAGCGGGAACAGGACCGGATCAACGCGTCGTTGGAGACCATCGAGTTCCGCATCCAGGCCCACAACGGCGAGTACGCGGATGCTCGGGCGAACCTCGACGACTCGCTCGTGTTGATGTCCAACATGGCCGACATCTACGCCAACGCCGACGATGCGAATCGGCGCCTGTGCAACCAAGCCCTCTTCAAGGCCATCTACATCGACGAGGACAACGACATCCGCGTGGGCTACCGCACCCCATTCGACGGACTGTCCAACACCGATCTCCAGGCCGACGCCCTCACGTGGGCGGAGCAGGCACGCGCCCAAGCGGAAGCCCACGCCGAAGCATCGAGCACCCGGGCACGCAAAAAGGGCCAGGTTTCAACTCCAACCAAGGGTGGTCCCTTGGTCGAAAGTTCAAACCTGACCCATCTGGGGTGGATGACGGGACTTGAACCCGCGGCCACCTGGACCACAACCAGGAGCTCTACCAACTGAGCTACATCCACCACGACCACCATCGAAGCCGCCCGCAACTGGGCAGCCTGATCAGTCTAGCGCCGGGGCGGCGCAGGGGCGAAATCCTGAGGGCCGCTGAACTGCCGGATCGCTCAGCGCGGCGTCGCCCCAGTCGTGGCCCAGTCGAGATAGGGCTGGAGGGCCTCGATGGCGGACGCCGAGGGCTGCCAGACCATCGATTCTCCTCCGGGCTCGCTCCAGTAGACGGTGCCCTGGCTGACCTGCAGGGTCAGCGTCTCGCACTGGGCGTTGGCGGCCTCGATGCTGACGCCCACCTCGAAGCTCGTCGACGAGCTGTCGGCATTCTGGTCCGAGTCGCCACCGCTCGTGGTAGCCGGAGTCTGGGGCACGGAATCCCGGGCGATCTCGTCCCGAAGCTGCGGCCATTCGGTGATCTCGTTCACGACTCGCTCAAGGATGCCCTCGGTTTGAACGGCCAGCGCATAAGCGGCGGTGGTCTGGTCGAGCCGCGGCTGGACGAAGGCGTCGCCGAACGGTGGCTCCGGGTCAAGGCAACTGGATGCGGCGGGCGCGAGCTGCGGGTAGGCGTCACGCTGCGCTCGCAGGCGGTTGCCGAAGTCGTCCAGCAGTTCCCGGGCTCCGGTACGGTCGCCGCCGATGGCCCGGCAGCCGTACAACTCGCCCGTGATCATCGTCGTCGAACCGTCCGGGTAGCCGACGACAAGCGTGTAGGCGGGGCCGAACTCGGACGTGCAGGCCGCGTCGCCGGGCATCCGGGGCAGTCCGTTCGCGAACTCGACCAGGTCGTCAAGGCCGGTCACCAGGGCGTCCGGCGGCCCCAGCAGCACGTTCGCGAAGACCCCGTCTGTGGGGATCCCCGACCCGATGCCGGCCGTGGACGTGCCGCAGACGCGCGCCCAGCTGGCGCCGTTCGCGAACTCGGCTGCCTGGCTTGTCGGCGGGGTTTGGGTAGGGTCGGGGCATTCCCCGGCCACGACGTCCGGCACTGGTCCGGAGGGGGTCTCGACCGCCGTGGGGCTGGGGACGCCCGGTGTCGTCCCGGCGCAGCCTGTCAGGAGCAGGGCCAGACAGGCCGTCGGATGCCACAGATGTGTGCGTCCCATGGGGGTTCCCCTCGCCGGAAGCCGGACAGGCCCAGTATGCCCGGTTCGCGGGGCACACTGTCGGCGTACGCCCTGCTGATTGCGCACCAGTAGGCCCAAACCCGGCTGGAAAGCGCTTGCTCTGGCGTGTCGATGTGCAGAAATCAGGGTGGACGACGCCTGAACGTCCTCGGGCGGGGGCCCGGAAAGATGGGCCGGGTCTCGGAGAGCCCGGGAGCCGACGTTCAGTCGTCGGCCGGCTCGTCGCTTCCCTCGCCGGCTTCAGCGGCCGCGCCGAAACCCGTGATCGCGCCCTGATGCCGGGCCGCGATGAGCCTGGCTTCGGTGGTGGAGGGACCGGGCAGCGGGACGAACACGGCGTCCCGGTAGTAGCGGAGCTCCTCGATCGACTCCTGGATGTCGGCCAGGGCGCGGTGATTGCCGTTCTTCTCCGGGGCGTTGTAGTAGGCCCGCGGGAACCAGCGCTTGGCGAGTTCCTTGATGGACGACACATCGACATTGCGGTAGTGCAGGTAGCCCTCCAGGGCGGGCATGTCGCGGGCGATGAAGGTGCGGTCGGTTCCCACGGTGTTGCCGGCCAGCGGTGCCTTGCGGGGCTGCGGCACGTACAACTTCACGTAGTCGAGCACCTGTTGCTCGGCCTCGGCCATGGTGAGTGTGGACGACGCGAGTTCGTCCAGCAGGCCGGAGGTCTCGTGCATGTTGCGGACGAAGTCGTTCATGTGGTCGAGCGCCTCGGCCGGGGGCGCGATCAGCAGATCGAGCCCATCGCCCTTGACGTTCAGGTTTCCGTCCGTGACGAGAACGGCGACCTCGATGAGGGCGTCGTGCGCCAGGTCGAGCCCGGTCATCTCACAATCGATCCATACCAGCATGTCGCTCACAGTGTCCTAGGGTATTCCCCCCAGCCGCAGGCTCGGCCGTTCTCCGTCGGCTCCGGGGCAGCGCCGACTCAGGGTGTACTCTGCGCGAGCCGCCAGGCCGGACGGGGTACCCGGCCGGTCAGTTGTCGGCCTGGAACCGTGCCAGTGCCTCCGGAGTACGCGGCACCCACTTCGCGAGCCACGCACCACCGGCCAGCCCCAGGGCGCCGATGACGATGGCTGCGGCACCGAGCCCGGAGAGAGCCGCCACCCCCGAGATGATGAGCGGCCCGATCATCTGGCCGGAGTCGGCGAGCAGGCGCCATCCGGCGAGGAACTGGGATCGTCCGAATCTCGGCGCCGCGTCCGCGCCGAGGGTGAGGACGATGCCGGAGCTGACACCGTTGCCGATGCCCAGCAACGCTGCCACCACGGTGATCGAGAAGGCGGTCTTGGCCAGGGGAAGTGCGGCGATGCACAGGGCGAGGGCGAACGCCGTGGGCACGCAGACCCACCAGCGGCCGAACCTGTCCATGATCGCCCCGCCGGGGAAGAACAGGAGGACGTCGAACCCCATCGACACGGCGTAGAGCAGGCTGACCGTGCTGGGCGACAGCCCGTTGGCTTCCGCCCAGAGGGGGACGATGGTCTGCCGCGACGCGCGCAGCATCATCAACGCCAGGCACCCGATGCCGACCGTGAGAAGGGTCGACTTATTGGTGGCCAGCACGGGCAGCGTCCGGGCCGCTTCGCCGGCCTCGTTGACCACCTTGCCGCGGTCGCTCGGCAGGGCGGGAAGCCCCATCGTGACGGCAGCCGCGACCAGGCTCGTGCATGCCGCGAAGATGAACGCGTCCCTGATCTCGCCGCGCGCGAGCAGCGCGGACGCGGCGAGCGGCCCCACGAAACCTCCGACCCGGAAGACGCCACCCAGGCTCGACATGCCGCGCGCCCGGTACTGCACGGGGATCGCCTCGGTGAGGTATGACTGGCGGGCCAGGCCGAAGATCGACCCCGTCGTCCCGTGGATGAAGACGGCCAGCGCCAGCACCGGCAGCGAATTGGCGAGATACACCGCCACGAGCATGAGCGCGTCGAGCAGACACGCTGCCACGATGCTGAGCCGCTCCCCGATGCGCACGGCGATCGTCCCCGCCGGCAGGTCGAAGGCCAGCATCGCGATGCCGGGCAGCGCGGTGATGAACGCGGCGAGCCCGGTCGGGGCGCCGAGTGCGGTCGCCTGCAGGGGGATGAGGGGGATGATGGCGCCGAATCCGATGGACGCCAGCAGCGTGGGCCCGTAGATCGCCGTGATGAGACGAGCCCATTGACCGCGGCTGCGAGGTTCTGAAGAGGACGCGTCCAAAGTCACGAGGACGAGTCTGGCACGTCCGGGTGGACGACGGTCCATGCGATTGGGACGCGGACCATGCGGGATCGGGATCACGGAGTTGTTCCATTCGAACCCACGGAACGTGTGTGCGGGGGTTTCGGCTGGTACACTTTTCGCGTTGTTGTGGAATTGTCGTTGGCTCTCAAGGTCGAACGCCCGGCTCGCCGGTCGCTCCCCCTCGCAAGGAACGTTGATTGCAGAGCATCACTGGAGCCTCGCAACCGCAAGGGCTTCCCGTTCCTACAGAGGAGAACATTCATGGCTACCGGTACTGTCAAGTGGTTCAACGGCGACAAGGGCTACGGCTTCATCGCCCCCGAGGATGGCTCGGCCGACGTCTTCGCCCACTACTCGGCGATCAACGGCGGCGGCTTCCGCTCGCTCAACGAGGGCGATCGCGTGTCGTACGACGTCCAGCAGGGCCAGAAGGGCCCGCAGGCGGCGAACATCACCGTCCTGCGCTGACACCAGCAGATCACTCACAAGGGGTCCGGTCGACAGACCGGGCCCCTTGTCGTTTCTGCGTGGGCCGGACGAGGAGTACGACCGCGCTCAGAAGTCGACGCCGGCGATAAAGCCCTCAAGACCGCCCAGTGGCTCCAGCATCCAGACCGTGCCCAGCCAAGCGGCGGCGAGCGTCGCCATCAACCACAGGACAACCCAGCACAGCCCGGGCAGATGGGTAGCGGACGCGAGCTGATCCGCGTCGGAGGTCGGGGCTTTCCCGCGTGAACGCAACCTCTGCAACTCGATGACCGGCCGGACGGCGCCGAAGAGGAGGAACCAGGCCAGCACGTGCGCCGCACCGGCGCGCAGGGCGGCGTCCCCCCACCACGAGACCCCTGCCACCAGGGCTGTCGTCACGACCACGGACCACACGCCGAACCCGTTCCGGATGCGGGTGAGCATGAGCAACAGCAGCGCGACCAGGATCCAGAGCGTTGCGGTGACGTAGCCGAGCCCGGCGAGCCAGGCACATCCGAGACCCACGACGGCCGGAGCCGCATAGCCCGAGAACGCAGTGAATGCGAAGCCCGGCCCGTTCGCTCGCCCGGAACTGACCGTCACCCCGGAAGTGTCGGAGTGCAGGCGGATCGACTGAAGTCGCCGGCCGGTGAGCAGTGCCGCGAGGGCGTGCCCGCCTTCATGGGTGATCGTCACGGCATGACGAGTGAGGTGCCATACCGGCCGGATCAGCACGGCGAGTGCCCCGATCAGTGCACATAGGAGCGTCGTCGATGCTGCAGGTGCCGCGACCGGTGTCAGTGAGGACTGCCAGATGGCGCCCAGCACGTCGCCGATCGTCCCTAGGATGTCGTCGGACGTGTTGGCCGGTGTCACGCGATCATGATGCCACCGCCACCTGTCAGCGGCCTGAGAGGCCCGGAGCCGTGGACGGGCGACCGGGCCCGCGGAGGAGTACGAATGAACACGACAGAGACCGGCACCGCCACGCTGGTGCTCGTCCACATCGTCTATGCCCACCCCAGCGCGGATTCCTTCACCCATGCTCTGCTGGAGGCGTTCGTAGCAGGCCTGGACGACGCAGGGCACCGTCACACGGTCTCCGACCTGTACGCGATGGGCTTCGACCCGGTCCTCGGCGCGGACGAATACGTGCGGGAGTCCGGGTACCGAGCCGAAACCCCGGTGCCGGACGACGTCGCGGCGGAGCAGGCCAAGTTGGACGCGGCCGACGTGTGGGCCTTCGTCTACCCGGTGTGGTGGACGGACTGCCCGGCGATCCTCAAGGGCTGGTTCGACAGGGTGTGGACGGTCGGATGGGCCTACAAGCCTGGGACGCTGCGCAGGGCGAGGTCAGCACTCGTCCTGTGCGCGGCTGGCCACAGCGTCGCGCAGTTGCGTGAATCAGGGTGCCACCAGGCCATGGAGACCGTCATGCTGGCAGATCGCATCCACGATCGGGCTGATGCCGGGGAACTCCACGTGTTCGGAGGCTCGGCCGAGGTCACGGGCGAAGGATGGGCGGTGCGTCGGCAGGAGCACCTGGAGCACGCCTATCAGCTCGGACGCGGTGCCGGGGCGAAATGAGGACGTTGTGGAATGCGCCAGATCTGAGTCAACAAAGGAGATATGCATGAACCTTCTCAAGCCTGTTACGGTCGCCGCCTCGATTTCATTGTTGGCAGCTTG
Organism: Brooklawnia cerclae; assembly: GCF_011758645.1. Classification (NCBI taxonomy): domain Bacteria; kingdom Bacillati; phylum Actinomycetota; class Actinomycetes; order Propionibacteriales; family Propionibacteriaceae; genus Brooklawnia; species Brooklawnia cerclae. The sequence continues at coordinate 757,142 of NZ_JAAMOZ010000001.1, forward strand.
CGGCGCTGCTCCAGCAGCAACGCCGAGCAGCGATCCTTCAGCAACGGCAACCGTGCTGTCGCAGTCGGCCGAGTCGTCCCCGGTCGCGCCGTCGCCGACTGAGCCCGCCAACGCCGCGGAATCCGACCAAGAGGCCCTTCGCACGGCAGCGCAGACATACTCGGATGCCTATCTGACGGGTGACGGTGACAGCGCGTACTCGTTGCTTTCAGCGCGCTGTCAGGCTCGCATTGAGATATCCGAGTTCGCCAGCATGGTCGATATGGCCAAGTCGATGTATGGAAGCGCGCTTCCGTTCACGAGCTTTTCCGCTGATATTTCCGGGGACATGGCTCGTGTCACCTATACGTTCAGCGTGCAAGCCATCAACCAGACAGATGAACCCTGGGTGAAGGAAGAAGGCACCTGGCACGAGGACGACTGCTGATAGCTTTCGCAGCAGCGTTACACGAGTTCCTGGCCGAGGCAGCACAGATCGCTCGCAACAACAGAAGATCCTGTTCGACCATCTTCGGGACGGGGCCGTGGGTGGCCGGTGCTCCGGGCAGTGACGGCGGCGGCAGGGGATCATGATTCGGGTTCCACCCGGTGGCATACCCCATGTCCGATACTCACGGTAGTGCCGGTACTTACAGAACCCGGGTCAGCTGCGCCCCCGCCCCCAGATCATGGGAGCGTCGTCCGACTGGAGTGAGTTCCTCCGGGGAACCGGTGCCCTTGGCTCTTGGCATCTGAGCACTGAACCAGTTGCGGTGCTTCGCACAGATAGTCCTAGGATCCTCACAGAAAGCCCAGCCAAAGCCGGATGGGCTTGCTGAGTAGGGGGTCGGCATGGGGCTGTTCGACGGCGGCAAGCAGAAGCGAATCAGTGAGTTGGAGGCTGAGATCGGCCGATACCAAACCGCTAACCAGGAGATGGCGCAGCGAGTCCAGGAGCTTGGAGGCGGCGACTACCTCGGCTTCAAGCGTGCGATCGATCACGTGCAGGCCGAACATGCCCATCTCGCTCAGGAGCAGGCTGCAGCGGAAGCGCAATTGGCCGATGTGCAGGCGCAGACGGCCAAGGTTCGTGCGGAACTCGTGGGCGCCCAGGTCAAGCGGGACGAGTTACGCGCTGAGGCCGGGATTCTGGCCGAGAAGGTCGCCCTGCAATCTGACGGACTCTATGAATACGAGCACCCAGCCGAGAGCGTCATCCGGCTGCAGGACGAACTGCGGGACGTGACATCCCGGGCAAAGTCGATGGTGTCCCGCAAAGTTGCGACGAGTGCCATCGCGAACTTCACGTTCAACAACTCCGAAGCAAAAGGCCGCAAGTTCGTCGCTGATATGAGCAAGCTCATGCTCCGGTCTTACAACGCCGAAGTAGAGAACTGCGTCCTCACAGTCAAGGCCGGGAAACTCGATACGGCGCTGGCGCGGCTGCAGCGGGCGAAAGACCAGGCCGAGCGGCTTGGCTCGATGATCCACTTGACCATTAACAACGAGTACCACCGGCTCCGGTGTCGCGAACTCGAGCTGTCGTCACAAGTGGCCGACGCTAAGCAGGCACAGAAAGAGGCGGAAGCTGAGGAACGGGCACGGCTCCGAGAAGAGAAGAAAGCTCAACAGGAACTGGAACGCGAGCGCGAGCGGCTCAAGAAGGAACAGGCTCACTATCAGACTGTCCTCGATGAACTCCGCGCTCAAGGACGTGCTGACGAGGCCGCCGAGATGGAGGCGCGGCTGGCCGACATCGGAAAGGCCATCGACAATGTCGACTATCGTGCCGCGAACATCCGTGCCGGCTACGTCTACGTGATCTCGAACGTAGGAGCTTTCGGGCCGTCCATGGTGAAGATCGGCATGACGCGTCGGCTCGATCCGCTGGACCGTGTCCGCGAATTGTCGGACGCATCGGTGCCGTTCAACTTCGATGTACACGCTCTGTTCTTCTCCGAGGATGCTGTCGGCGTCGAAGCTGAGTTGCATCGCCGGTTCGCAGCCCAGCGCGTCAACCTTGTCAACGCGCGCCGCGAGTTCTTCGCCGTCACCCCGGCCCAGGTGAAGCAGCAGCTCGCAACGATCGCGGGCAACCTGCTGGAGTTTGTCGATGAACCGGAAGCCGAGCAATATCGCGAGAGCCAACGGCTCCGCGAAGACGGACCGGTTGCCATACCGGCATAGGCGAGAGTGGAACTATCCAGTTACCACACGCTTCGTCCTACGAAGCGTGTGGTGATGATGCAGTCAGTCGCCTTCCGTGGGACATACGTGGGGGAGAAGACCTTCCAAGAGCCTAGATCTCCGTCCCCCGACCCTGCACGCGAACAAAAGAAAACCCCCGCTGACTAGGTATCAAACCCAGTCAGCGGGGCCTGCAGTCTGTGTCCGAGAGAGGACTTGAACCTCCATGCCCTAAAACGGGCACTAGCACCTCAAGCTAGCGCGTCTACCTATTCCGCCACCCGGACGAGTGCTCGCACCGGTCACCCGGAGCGCCTTGAAACAATAGCATCCTTCCGGGCTCGATCGCGAACCGCAGGAGGGCCGCCGCAACGACGCTCGACGAGGTTCGATCAGCGGCATCCGACACGATCGTGTTCCCAGGTCCGCGTGGGCATCCTCGCCGGGTGAGGGGGCGCGTGCCAGTATGGGTGCCTACTCACAGGAGGTGCCATGCGTGAGCCCCCAACCAGCTACATCGCCTCGTCGCGCCTGCGTCAGGAGTTCGTGCGCGGCGTCGAGTTCGAGGTGAACCAGATCACCATGCCTCGATGGGTGACCAATCGGCAGGCCCAGAAGGTGCTCACCGAGGAGGCCGAGTACGGGGGCTGGGAACTTGTCCGACTACGTCGGTACCGCGACGGGACGAGGGACGCGTGGTTGCGTCGGCGCATCATCAAGGCGCGTCCGACCTACCTGGTCGCTCCTGCCGACTGATGCGCCGCGGCGTCCGTCCATCTATGTGGCGATGTCGACCACGAGCCGGGCGGGCGATTCGAGCGTCATGACGGCGTAGCCGCGCACTCGGTCGACCCCGATCCAGACGATCGACTGTCCCTCGAACACCGGGTCGGCGTACACGCCCCGCACGTTGCCGACGGCCGAGTCCGGCTGCAACCCCGAAGGGACATCGGTTCCCTGGGGAGGAATCATCTGCCCCGACAGTTGGACGCGAACATAGGCTTCCGCGTCCAGCCCTATCGGCTCACCGGATCCCTGCGCGGTGGGGGAGTCCCGGTATTGCACCGACCAGGGGAGATCCTCTGCCCGGCCACCGGACAGGTCGATGACGACCCGATCGTAGAGCGGATGGCTGCCCACCCGCAGGCCGGTGATCAGGAAGGTGTCGGCCGGTGTTGCAGGGGCGGACGCGAGCGGCCCGGTCGTGAACGAGGGCGATGCGGTGGCGCTCGGTGTGACCGGGTCGTTCGGCGTGGTGCTGCCGGTGGAGGAGGACGGGCTGGTCGCCGCGCTCGAGGACGAGATCGAGGACGGTGCGACCGGTGTCTCGGACGGTGTGTCGCCGGGATCAGAACAACCTGCCAGGGCCAGCATGACGACGCTGGCGCTGGTCACCAGATGGCGAGTATTCATCTCTCAACGGTAGTTCAGACCGTCTTCCGACGAGGGGATTCGGCATGGTTCCCGGTGAGAACGGCTACTTGTCGATCGGTCCTTTCGAGCGTGCCTGGTGAGGGCCGCCCGTGATGTCGTCCAGTGCCTCGACGATGGTGGCGGGGAGATCGTAGGGCTCCGTGTCGAGCAGTTCACCCAGTTGCTCGGGGGTGCGTGCCCCGAGCAGCGGCGCGGTCACCCCGGGCGCGTCCCTCACCCACAGCAGGGCGACCTGCGCGGGGCTCAGGCTCAGGCCGTCGGCGGCTCGGGCCACCGCGTCCACGACGGCACGCGACCGCGTGTCCAGGTAGGGCTCGACGAACCACGAGAGGTGATCACGTCCCCCGCGCGAGTCCCGTGGGACGCCGCGCCGGTACTTCCCGGTCAACACACCTCGTCCCAGCGGGGACCACGGCAGCAGGCCCATGCCGTGATGGTTGAGTGCGGGCAGCACCTCCACCTCGGCACGCCGGGCGAGCAGGGAGTATTCGATCTGCCCGCTCACGAGCCTTGCCCGCCCCGGTACCGCGCTCTGCCAAGCCGCCGCCGTCCCGATCTGCCAGCCGATGAAGTTGCAGACCCCTGCGTATCGCACGTTGCCGGCGTTCACCGCCTGGTCGATGGCGGCCAACGTCTCGTCCAGGGGGGCGTCACCCCAGGCGTGCACCTGCCACAGGTCGATGTGGTCGGTACGCAGCCGCCGCAGTGAGTCGGTGAGGTCGTCCAGCAGCGCGCGCCGGGACGTGTCGATGCCCTGCGGCCCGCCGTGGGTGCCGAACCCCGCCTTGGTGGCGATGACCAGGTCGTCACGGCGCAGGTCGCTTCTCATGTACTGGCCGATCAACTCCTCGGCACGCCCGCCCCCGTAGGCCGGGGCGGTGTCGATGAGGTCGCCGCCGGCCTCGACGAAGTCGCGCAGCAAGGTGCGGGCGACGTCGGGAGGGGTGTCACCGCCCCAGGTCATAGTGCCCAGCCCGAGACGTCCCACGCTCAGGCCGCAGGCACCCACCTGCCGGCGTTGCACGTCAGGCTCCGCACCCCGCGGTGAGCGCGGCCTCGGGATCGAGTACGCCGCCCACCAGCAGGCCGGCGAGGACGACAGCCAGCGCGACCCGGTAGATGACGAAGGGGGAGAACGTGTGGGTCGTGATGTAGCGCAGCAGCCAGGCGATGATGGCGTACCCGACCACGAACGCAATCACGGTCGCCACGATCGTGGGACCCCACTCGACGCAGGAGTCGGAGCCGATGTCCTTGAGTTTGAACAGTCCGGACGCGAAGACCGCCGGGATCGCGAGCAGGAAGGAGTAACGCGTCGCCGAGGGACGGTCGTAGCGCATGAACAGGCCGCCGGAGATGGTGCCACCCGATCGCGACACGCCCGGGATGAGTGCAGCCGCCTGGCACAGGCCGTAGATGATGGCGTCACGCCAGTTGAGGGCGTGGAGGTCTTTGAACTGATGGTCCTGCGCGTAGCGGTCGGCGAAGCCGAGGAGCAGACCCACCCCGCCCAGCGTGACGACGGTGATCCACAGGTTGCGCAGCGTCGAATCGATGGCGTCCTGAAACAGCAGGCCCAGGATTCCGATCGGCAGCGAGCCGACGATGACGAACCATCCCATGCGCGCGTCGAAGTCGTCCCTCGGCACCCGGCCGACCAGCGACTGCGCCCAACGGCTGACGATGCGGACGATGTCGCGCCAGAAATAGACCAGGACCGCGGTTTCGGTGCCGAGCTGCGTCACCGCTGTGAACGCGGCACCCGGATCCTTCCCGCCGAAGAAGAGCTGGCCAACAATCAGTTGGTGTGCGCTCGAACTGATGGGCAGGAACTCCGTGAGCCCCTGCACGATGCCGAGCACGATTGCCTCAAGCCAGCCCATGCAACATCCTCTCTTTTCACGGATCCGCCAGCGGTGGCAGAAATCCGCGGCCCAGCCTAGTCGGATGCGCCGGGCTGCATCGGCCCAGGCACTATCGGGCGGACACCCGCCGCCCAGCGCAACCGGACGTCGGTTACCCGGACGCCGCCCGTGCGCTCCGACGTACGCCGCAAACCGTCCCAGGATGCGCGATTCCGCTTGTAGAACGCCAATGCTCGCACGTTGTCGGCGAGCACCCACACAACGACCTCCGCCTCGGCGGGGGCCAGGGCGAGTGCCCGGACGAGGAGCGCGCCGCCGATGCCGTTCCGGTGATGCCCGGCGTCGACCCACATGTCCCAGATCTCCAGTTCGCCGGGAGCGGCGTCCGGGTCGAAACAGGGCCCGATGGACGTGAAGCCCAGCGCGGTGCCCGCTTCGTCCTGCGCGACGAGCACCCGCAACCCGTGGGGTTCGGTGAGCCGGTCGCGCCAGGTGCGTACGGCAGCGGCCTCGTCGAGGGCATCGAGGTAGGAATCGGGTAACAGGCCGCGGTAGCCCTGCTGCCAGCCCTGGGCGTGCAGGCGGCCGAGCGCCTTCGCGTCGTCCGGGCGCGCAGGCCGGACGAGCCAACCGTCTGTGGCGGGAATGTCAGCCATATGACCACCGAACGTCTCGATTTGGGAACCGGGTCTACCCAATACCAGACAGAGGTTGCGGGGCGACCTACCCTGAGGGACATGGAGTCCGCCCACCGGTACGCGTTTCCCGACCGGTTCATCGCTGGGGCGGTCGGGGAGCCCGATCGCCGCACCTTCTTCGTCCAGACCCGGCAGGGCTCACGGATGACGAACGTGGTCTGCGAACTCCAGCAGATCCGGGTCCTGGCCGAGCACCTGGAGCACGTGCTGGCCGAGCTGGAACGTGCCGGGCTTGCGGGTGACAAGGAGAGGCGTAGCTCGCGTCCGCACGACAGTGAGCCTCTGGACGTCCCCTTGGACGAGGACTTCCGGGCCGGGACGATGATCATCACCTGGCTGCCGGACTCCGCGTCCCTGCGCATCGAGCTGTTCGCGCAAGGCGCCTACCGGCGGGCCGACCGGCATCCGGACGAGGTGCTGCAGGTGGTGATCACCCTCGATCAGGCGCGCGATTTCGTCGCCCGGGCGGTGCAGATGGTCGGTTCGAATGCGCCTTCCTGCCCGTTCTGTGGGCAGCCGATCGGACCCGACGGCCACATCTGTCCCCGTGCCAACGGGTACCGCAAACCGCTGCTCGATCTGACCGATTGAGATCGACGGCTAGATTGGGGCCATGCTTGCCTGGCCTGCCGCACCACTGCCCCGGATCGACCAGCCCAGCGGACCAGGCGTCCCAGAGCGCCTACGCGTGTTCGACACTGCCTCGCGATGTCTCCGCGAGGTCGGGCCGGCCACGGGAACCGCGGGCCTCTACGTGTGCGGTATCACCCCCTACGACGCCACTCATCTGGGACATGCCTTCACGTACCTGACGTTCGACCTTCTCAACCGCACATGGCGCGATCTCGGCCTCGACGTGCGATACGCGCAGAACATCACTGACGTGGACGATCCGCTGCTGGAACGTGCCGAGGCGACCGGACGCGACTGGGTGGAGCTGGCTTCGGAGCAGGTGGAGTTGTTCCGCACCGACATGGCGAGCCTGCGAGTGCTGCCGCCCGACCACTACGTGGCCGCCACCGAGGCGATCGACCTGGTGACCGAGGCGATCGCGAGTCTTCGTGACAAGGGGCTCGTCTACCAGGTCGCCGACGACGACTACCCGGACTGGTACTTCCGGACGGCGCTCGCCCCCGGGTTCGGCGATGTGGCTCATCTCAACCGGGAGCAGGAGATCGCCGAGTTCGCGGCCAAGGGCGGCGACCCGGAGCGCCCCGGCAAGCAGGATGCCCTCGACTCGCTGGTGTGGCGCCTGGAGCGCCCGGGTGAGCCGGCGTGGGAGTCCCCACTGGGCAAGGGGCGCCCCGGCTGGCACATCGAGTGCATGGCGATCGCGGAACGCTACCTCGGGGAGACCTTCTCGGTGCAGGGAGGCGGTCGTGACCTCGCCTTCCCGCATCACGAGATGTGCGGCGCCCTCGGTGCGGCGGCCACCCACAAGCCGTTCGCGGACGCCTATGTGCATGTGGGCATGGTCGGCCTCGACGGCGAGAAGATGAGCAAGTCGAAGGGCAACCTCGAGCTGGTGTCGCGCCTGCGGTCGCAGGGGCACCGGCCGGCGGAGATCCGCCTGGCCCTGCTGGCACACCACTACCGCGACGACTGGGAGTGGTTCGTGACCGACATGGACGCGGCCGGCAAGCGTGCCCATGCCTGGCGTTCGGCGTTCTCGGCGGAGGCCGGCACCCCCGCGGAGCCGGTCGTCGACGGGCTCCGGCGGGCATTGCGCAACGATCTCGACGCGCCCCGAGCGCTGGCGGAGGTGGACGAGTGGTCGTCCGCCACGCTCGCCGGTGACGGCACCGATCCGGATGCCCCGAGGCGGCTCGCCGACGCGGTCGACGCGCTGCTGGGGGTGCGTTTCGGCTGAGTGCCGGGACGGAAGGGGCGGTGCCCGGCCGGGAGCGTGACTCAGTTCCTTCAAATTTCTGCGGCTGGTGACTCGGCTAGGGCATATGCCGTTTCGCCGAAGCCGAACAGGCCGAATCAAGGAACTTAGTCACGCATCCCTCGGCTCATGCCACGAGGCTTTGCGTAGTGTCCTCCCGCCAGTGCCCTCCTGGTCGGGGAGATCCAGCGCGTGACGGAGGACGCCGTCATCGGCCGTGTCAGCAGCGTGCTGACGCTGGGCTCCCTCGGCCTGGCGCCCTTGGCCTACGGGCCCTTCGGGCTTCTGGCTGATGCGACCACCCCGGCGGTCGCATTCTGGATCTGCGCGGCCCTCGCCGCCGCGGTGGCCGTTGCCGCCGCCGTCGCCCTTACGACGCCGACGCCTGCTCGGGGAGTGGCTGGCTCTGGTCGGAGCGAGTGATCCCGGCGACCGCGTAAACCTCGTCCTCGTCCAGGGTCTCCCGCTCCAGCAGGGCATCGGCGATCGCGTCGAGCTGGGCTCGGTGCTCGCGCAGCAGGCTCACGGCCCGTGCCTGGCACTCGGTGATGATCCGGCGCACTTCGGCGTCCACGGACGACAAGGTGTCGTCCGAGATACCGAGTTGATGCGGGTCGGCATCGTCGAAGAGCACGGTCATCGGCCCGACCTTGTCGGACATGCCCCACTTTCCGACCATCTGGCGGGCGATCGAGGTAGCCTGCCGCAGATCGGACTCCGCGCCTGTGGTGACCACACCGAACACCGCGCCCTCGGCGGCCATGCCGCCCAGCGCGCCGACGATGCGTCCCAGCAGGTACTCCTCGTCATAGCCGTAGCGGTCGGTGTCGGGGGTCGACAGAGTGACGCCGAGAGCCTGCCCGCGCGGGATGATCGACACCTTGCGCACGGGGTCGGCGCCCTTCTGGAGCATGCCGAGCAGCGCGTGCCCACCCTCGTGGTACGCGGTGCGACGCTTCTCGTCGTCCGGGATCACCACGGAGCGGGCCACACCGAGCTGGATCTGCTCCAGGGCGTTGGTGAAGTCCGCCTGGTAGACGACCTGGTCGTTGCGGCGGGCCGCCCGCAGAGCGGCCTCGTTCGCGAGGTTCGCCAGGTCGGCGCCGGTCGATCCCGGTGTCGCCTTGGCCAGCGCCGCGAGGTTGACGTCGGGGGCCATGGGGATCTCACGAGTGTGGACACCCAGGATCTTCTCGCGTCCGACCTGGTCGGGCGCGCTCACGGTGATGACGCGGTCGAACCGCCCGGGACGCGTCAGCGCCGGGTCGAGCACGTCGGAACGGTTGGTCGCGGCCATCACGACGACGCCCTCGGTACCGTCGAAGCCGTCCATCTCGGTGAGGATCTGGTTGAGCGTCTGCTCACGCTCGTCGTTGCTGCCGCTGGCCCGGGACGATCCGCGGGCACGGCCGATGGCATCGATCTCGTCGATAAAGACGATCGCCGGGGCCACCTTCTTGGCCTCGTCGAACAGTTGGCGGACGCGCTGGGCGCCCACGCCGACGATCATCTCGATGAACTCGGACGCCGACGCGGAGAAGAAGGGGACGTCGGCCTCGCCGGCCGTGGCCCGCGCCAGCAGGGTCTTTCCGGTGCCCGGCTGGCCCTCGAGCAGGATGCCCTTGGGTGCCCGAGCCCCGACGCGACGGTACTTGTCCGGGTTCTTCAGGAAGTCGACGATCTCGTCGACCTGCTCCTTCACCTCGTCGATGCCCGCGACGTCGCTGAAGTTGACGCGCACCTTGGTCTTCTCGATCGGCTTCACGTTTCGCTGCAGGCCGAACGAGCCCAGCCCGCCTGCACCCTTGGCGACCCTGCGGAACGCCCAGACGGACACGCCGATGAGCACACCCCACAGCACCAGCGACGAGACCAGGTTCGCGATCGGCCCCCGCTGATCCACCACCGGTGTCGCCCGGACGACCGCGCCGTGGGCCTGCAGGTCGGCCAGCAGGTCGTCCTGGGCGAACGTGGGACGCTCGGTCGTGAAGGTGGTGTAGGTGCCCTCCGTGGTCTGGTCGTCACCGTCGTCCGGCAACTGCGCCTCGTTGATCAGCTCACCCTGGATCGTGTCGCCCTTCGCGTAGATCTCCTTGACGTTGCCCGCGTCCACCTGCGCGATCAACTCGGTGTAGGGGATCGTCGGCGGGGTGTTCCGGGAATCCTGCCAGCTCAGCAGGGCCCACAGGCCAAGCAGGAGCAGCCCGGCGACGAGCCAGAACCTCCACAGGTTGCGGGGACGCTTGCCGGAGCCTTCCGGGCCGTCGTCCTTCTGGTCGCGCGGCAGGCCCTCGGTGCGCCACGGCTTCGGGGCGTCCAGGGGAGGCGGGCCGGACGGCGCCTCGGAGCGCACCGGACGACGGGGATCGTCGCTCTGCGTGCGCCCGGGGGACGGCGTGTCGGCCTGATTCGCCGGCTGGGGATCGGACATGTCACCTCCAAAGTGGTGGCTCAATCGTAGTCGGCCCGGGGAATGCCCAGCCGAGTGCAACCTGCGTGGTGCAAATGGGTGCGAAACGGCGCTCTGGTGGTTGACTGACCTGTATGAAGAAGCTCATCAACGACCCGGACAGGGTTGTCTCGGATGCGCTGCGTGGCATTGAGGCCGCGCACCCCGGGACACTGCGGGTCGATCACGGGAATCGGGTGGTGGTGCGCGCGGACGCGCCCGTCACGGGAAAGGTCGGAGTCGTCTCCGGTGGCGGGTCGGGCCATGAGCCGCTGCACAGCGGCTTCGTCGGTAGGGGGATGCTGGACGCCGCCTGCTGCGGGGAGGTGTTCACCTCACCGACTCCCGACCAGATACTCGCCGCCGATCACGCGGTCGACGCCGGGTCCGGGATCCTGCACATCGTCAAGAACTACACCGGCGACGTCATGAACTTCGAGATGGCCGCCGAACTCGCCGGTGCGGAGGGCATCGAGGTCGCCAGCGTCGTCACGGCCGACGACGTCGCGGTCGCCGACTCCCTGTTCACCGCCGGGCGCCGGGGAGTCGGTGTGACCCTGGTCGTGGAGAAGATCGCGGGGGCGGCCGCCGAACAGGGACGCGACCTGACCGCGGTCACGGAACTCGCCCGCCGGGTGGCCGACGGCGGTCGCTCGATGGGACTCGCTCTGACGTCGTGCACCGTGCCCGCCGCGGGCAAGCCCACCTTCGATCTGGCGGACGACGAGATCGAGCTGGGCATCGGGATCCATGGTGAGCCGGGACGCGAGCGCCAGCGGATCGCCCCCGCTCACGAACTGGCGGGCAGGCTGCTCGAACCGGTCCTGGCGGATCTCGACTTCACCGGGGCGCCTGTCATCGCCCTGTGCAACGGCATGGGCGGCACGCCACTGCTCGAGTTGTACGGCATGTACGCCGAGATGTTCGAGCGGCTGACGAGCGCGGGAATCCGTGTGGTGCGCAGCCTCGTGGGTAACTACGTGACCTCGCTGGAGATGGCCGGCTGCTCCATCACCCTGGTGCGGGCCGACGACGAGATCATCCGCCTGTGGGATGCGCCGGTGAACACGCCGGGCCTCCGGTGGGGACGCTGATGAGGCCGCTGGACGCCTTCGCCGTCGCCGATTGGCTGCGGGCCTTCGCAGCCGACGTCGCTGCCAACGAGGCATTGTTGACCGACCTCGACCGGCAGATCGGCGACGCGGACCATGGCGCGAACATGAACCGTGGAATGCGGGCCGTCGCGGCGCTCGACCCGGCCGAGTTCCCCGATGCGAGGGCCTTCACCAAGAAGGCGGCCATGACGCTGGTCAGCACGGTCGGTGGCGCCTCCGGCCCGCTCTACGGCACCCTCCTGCTCCGGTTGGCGGCGGCGCTGCCCCCGGACGGCCCGATCGATCGTGACGCCTGGTCGGTCGCTTTGCGGGCCGCCGTGGACGGCGTCCGCCAGCGGGGCAGGGCCGAGCCAGGCGACAAGACGATGGTGGACGCGCTGCAGCCCGCGTCGGAGGCGTTCGACGCCGCCCAGGACGATCCCTGGGGCGCGGCCGCGAGGGCCGCGGACGCGGGCCGTGAGGCGACGACCCCGCTGGTGGCGCACAAGGGGCGGGCGTCGTATCTCGGTGAGCGCAGCGCCGGGCATGCCGATCCCGGGGCGACGAGTGCCGCCATGCTCATCCGTGCGGCGGCAGGTACCCTGTCGTGATGGCGGTGGTCATGGCGTGATCGGAATCGTTGTCGTCTCGCACAGTCGCGCGCTCGCCGACGCGGCCGTCGCACTCGCCCACCAAGTGGTGCCGAACGGCGGTCCCCAGATCGCGGTCGCGGCCGGGTTGTCCGACGGCACCTTCGGCACTGACGCGGCGGCGATCAGCCTCGCGATCGCGAAGATGGACACTCCTGACGGCGTCCTGGTGCTGCTCGATCTCGGCAGCGCCCTGTTGAGCTCCGAGCTCGCGATCGAGTTCCTGGACGACGCGGTCGCCGAGCACGTGCGCATCAGCGGCGCGCCGCTGGTGGAGGGGCTGCTGGCGGCCGTCGTCCTCGCCTCCACCGGCGCATCTCTCGAGGAGGTCGACGCCGAGGCGCGTCGTTCGCTGACCGACAAGCAAGCGCACCTGGGCCACGAGGACGACGCGCCGGCACCGATCACCGTGCCCAAACAGGTTCCCGAGCCGCAGGCCCCCGCCCCGGAGCGCGCGATCATCTGGCGGACGACCGTCCGCAACCCCCACGGCCTGCACGTGCGCCCGGCTGCCGCGATCGTGACCGAGATGCGCGACTTCGACGCCCAGGTGCTCCTGAGCAACGCCACGACGGGCCGTGGCCCCGAGCCGGCCGATCGGCTGAGCCGCATCACCGCCCTTCAGCTCGGGCAGGGGCACATCCTCGAAGCCAGATTCACAGGGCCGGACGCGGCGGCCGCGCGTGACGCTCTGGCCGATCTCGCCGCACGGCACTTCGGCGAGGACCTGGACGCGCGGCCCGTTCGCCCCGCCCACATCTCGCCCGTGGTCGACGCAGGCTCGGCCGACCAGCTGAACGGTTCGATCGCCGCCGACCGGCTCACCGTGGTCGGCCGGATCGCCCGGCGTACGACGCGTCCCAGCACCGAGGGGTATCGCCCCGGCCCCCCCAAGGCCGAACTGGCGCGCTTCACCGCTGCGGTCGCGCAGGTCAAGGACTTCTTCGACGCACTGGTCGACTCGGGAGTGGGTATCCCCGGCATCATCGAGGCACAGACGGTGATGCTGACCGATCGCGAACTGCAGCACGGCGTGGTCTCGCGCATCACCCAGGGCTTCAGCGCCGTCGACGCGGTGGACGAGCACCTCACCGGCCTCGCGCGGTCGTTCGACGGCTTCGCGGACGCCTACCTGCGCGAGCGCGGCCAGGACATGCGCAGCCTGCGGAGGATGCTGCTGCTGGCTCTCATGGGACGCCCGCTGCTCGACTCGGCACCTTCGGAGCCCCGCATCTGGCTGATGGACGAGTTGGACGCGGCGACCGCGTCCCGCGTCGATCCGCGCGTGTGTCTCGGCATCATCACGGTCTCGGGGGGCTCAAGCGGGCACGGCGTGCTGACGGCCAGGGCGAGGGGCATCCCCGTGCTCGCCGGATACCCGTCGGCCGAGTCGCTGGGCGACGGTGTGCTGGTGGCGTTCGACCCGGTCACGCGGCAGCTGTGGGTCGACCCCGACGATGACGTCGTGGCCGGGCTCGGAGGGATCAACGAGGAGAGGTTCCAGGAATCCGAGCAGGCACATGCCCGCGCGCAGGAGCCCGCCGTGACGACCACCGGCATCCGCATCCGGGTCGGGGCGAACGTCTCGTCCCTGGCGGACGCGGAGCGCGGCGCCGAGGAGGGGGCCGAGGGCAGTGGCATCGTCCGCAGCGAGATCCTGTTCTCCGCGGCGACCACCGCGCCGACGGCCGACGAGCAGGCCGAGGTGTACACGCGCATCGGCCAGGCGCTGAACGGGCCGATCACCCTGCGCACCTGGGACCCCGCCGACGACAAGCCCCTGCCGTTCCTGCCGCACGACCCGGTCACCAACCCCGCGTTGGGCGAGAGGGGCATACGGGTGATGCGCCGCGCCCCCGAGGTGTTCCGGGAGCAGCTCCGGGCGATCCTGCTCACCGCGTCCCGCACCCCTGTGCGGCTCATGCTGCCCATGGTGACCACGGTGGACGAGGTCGTGTGGGCACGTGGGTTGGTCGATGAACTGCGCGCCGAGATCGATGCCCCCCACGTGCCCATCGGGATGATGGTCGAGGTACCCGGAGCGGCGATCCGAGCGGCCGATTTCGCCGGGGTCGTCGACTTCGTGAGCATCGGGACGAACGATCTCACCCAGTACACGCAGGCCGCCGATCGGGGGAATCCCGCGGTGTGCGACCTCGCGCGGCAGGACAGCCCGGCCATCCTCGATCTCGTGGCCTGGACGTGCAAGGCGCTGCCCGGTATCCCCGTCGCGGTGTGCGGCGACCTGGCCAGCGACCCGACGGCGACGGCACGGCTCATCGGTTTCGGAGTGAGCGAGCTGAGCGTCCGGCCACCGATCGTCGCGGAGATCAAACAGGCGGTTCGCGTGTCCTGAGCGCGACGACCGAAGCGGGGACATGCCGCGTCCTGCACTAGGCTGTGCCCGTGAGCAAGTCATTCGAGGACCTCTATGCCCAGTTGATCGAGATCGCCGCCACCCGCCCTGAGGGTTCCGGGACGGTCGAGCGTCTGGACGCGGGCGTCCATGCGATCGGGAAGAAGATCGTGGAGGAGGCCGCCGAGGTGTGGATGGCCTCTGAGTACGAGGGCAAGGAAGCGGCTGCCGAAGAGATGAGCCAGCTCTTCTACCACGTCCAGACGATGATGGTCGCCCTGGGGATCACCCTCGACGACGTCTACTCCTACCTCTGAGCCCCCGAATCGACCAGGAAGGCCCACCCACAGTGTCCGAAGTGCTCAAGATCGCCGTGCCCAACAAGGGCGCCCTGTCGCAGCCCGCGGCGACGATGCTCAGCGAGGCCGGGTACCGGCAGCGCACCGATCTCAAGGATCTCGTCCTGACCGACGAGGCCAATCACGTCGAGTTCTACTACCTGCGTCCGCGTGACATCGCCGTCTACGTGGGTGAGGGCACGCTCGACCTCGGCATCACAGGACGCGACATGTTGTTGGACTCCCACGCCGACGCCGAGGAGATCATGGCTCTCGGCTTCGGGGCCAGCAGGTTCCGTTTCGCGTCCCCTGCCGGCAGCGACTACACGCTGGCCGACCTGGAGGGCAAGCGCATCGCCACCAGCTATCCGGGGTTGCTGGAGGGATATCTCGCGGATCGTGGGGTGAAGGCCCGGCTCATCCACCTCGACGGGGCCGTCGAGTCGTCCATCCGGCTCGGGGTCGCCGACGCGATCGCCGATGTCGTCGAGACGGGGACGACGTTGCGCAAGGCGGGCCTGGAGTTGTTCGGCGACCCGATCCTGCACTCCGAGGGCATCCTCGTCCGGCGTCCGCGGTCGGCCGCGCAGATCGATCCCGTCGCGCTGGAGCACCTCACCCGGCGGCTGTCCGGCGTCCTGGTGGCTCGCACCTACGTGCTGATCGACTACGACATCCCCGAGAGTCTGCTCGACCGGGCGTCGGCCCTCACGCCCGGGCTGGAGAGTCCGACCATCTCGCCCCTGGCCAAGAAGGGGTGGGTCGCGGTGCGCGCTCTCGTGCCGGCGAAGGGACACCAGCCCCTGATGGACGATCTCTACGATCTCGGTGCTCGCGGCATCCTGGTCACCGAACTCGCGGCCTGCCGGCTCTGACGCCGCTGGGATGCGGCGTCCGGCCGGTGCCGTTTCACTCGATGCCGTGCTTCTTGAGGATCGCGGTGACCTCGTCGTCGGAGGTCCGGGCTGCCGGGGCCTGTCCTTGTGCGGGTCCGGGGGACGCGGCCGGGCTCGCGGGCTGCCGGGGCGCAGGGGTGCTGACGACCGGCTTGCGCCGAATGGCACGGTCGATCCGGCCCTGTTTCGCCTCGGCGCGGGTGGGCGGCGTGATGCGTCCGCCGATGAGATAGCAGATGACGCCGAGCACGACGGCCCCGGTGCCGATACCCAGCGTGGTGTCCATGGCCGTCGCCCGCATCCATTCGACCAGGGTGCGTCCGAACTGGGCCAGCATCTCCATGACGCCGGTCACGAACAGCCCGACCGCCACGGCCACGACACCGACCCCACGCCACAGGTCGCGAGCGCTGCGGCGCCGGTTCCATGCGATCACGAGATAGGCGATCGCCAGCACCGAGGCGGCTACCGTGACGATGATGGCTATGGTCGAGTTGCTCATGTGTCCAAGCGTTCCACAGCGATTGGGCTCGATGGCCTCACTGGGCTATAATCACCGGGTGATCGGCTCGTCCAGGGTCGTTCCAGTGGAAGTGAGGGCCTGACCCTCCACCCGAGGCCACCAGACGGACGGCCCGGGTCGGTAACAAGCGGCACCGGCATCCCGCCGGGCGATGCGGGGAATCACTCCCCGAGGCATCCGGCCGCGCGTCAGGCCTTCGCGTTCGCGGAGGCCTTTTTCGTGGGTCGAGTTCCTGGCAGACCGGTCGCTTTGATCACACAGCAATGGGAGGAAACCATCAGCAACGAATTCCGCATCAACGAGCGGATCCGGGTGCCCGAAGTGCGCCTGGTCGGACCCGCGGGTGAGCAGGTGGGCATTGTTCGCGTCGAGCAGGCACTGCAGCTGGCCCGCGAACACGACCTCGACCTCGTTGAGGTCGCCCCGGACGCCCGCCCCCCGGTGTGCAAGCTCATGGACTACGGGAAGTTCAAGTACGAGAACGCCCAGAAGGCCCGCGAGTCGCGCCGTAACCAGACGAACACGGTCATCAAGGAGATGAAGCTGCGGCCCAAGATCGACGACCACGACTACGAGACCAAGAAGGGTCACGTGGTGCGGTTCCTCAAGGGCGGCGACAAGGTGAAGATCACCATCATGTTCCGTGGACGCGAGCAGTCTCGTCCGGAACTCGGGGTGAACCTGCTCAAGCAGCTGGCGGACGACGTGGCCGAGGACGGGGTGGTGGAACAGGCTCCTCGCCAGGAGGGACGCAACATGCACATGGTGCTGGCGCCGACCCGTAAGAAGAGCGAGGCGCGCGCCGAGGAAGCGGTCGAACGGGCGCGGAAGGCCGCCGAGCGGCAGGCCGTGGCCGATGAGGAGAAGCGTGTCGAGGCCGAGCTGAGGGCGAGGGCATCGTCCCAGTCCCAGCCGAAGAAGAAGCGGGGACCCGCCGACAACATGGACCCCGACATCGACCTGTAGACCACCGGGCGCCCGGCGACGGGCGCCTCTGTCCCGGAGCGGTATTCGCGCCCGGGACGATCGAGAAGAAGGAGCGGCACCATGCCGAAAATGAAGACGCACTCCGGTGCCAAGAAGCGGTTCAAGGTCACGGGCAGCGGCCAGCTCAAGCACAAGCGTGCGGGCAAGGCCCACCTGAACGAGCACAAGCCGAGCAGGCAGACCCGCCGGCTGAACGTCGACGGCGTCCTCGAGAGCGCCGACGCCAAGAAGATGCGTCGCCTCATGGGTAGCTACAAGCCCAAGTCGAAGCGCGCCTGAGCGCCACCACCCGGAACTTCACGCAAGGAGCACGAACATGGCACGCGTCAAGCGGGCAGTCAATGGTCAGAAGAAGCGCCGCGAGGTGCTGGAGCAGGCGGCGGGCTACCGCGGGCAGCGCTCGCGTCTGTATCGCAAGGCCAAGGAGCAGATCCTCCACAGTGGCACCTATGCCTTCCGCGACCGCCGCGCGAAGAAGGGCGACTTCCGCAGCCTGTGGATCCAGCGGATCAACGCGGCATGCCGCTCCAACGGCATGACCTACAACCGTTTCATCAACGGGCTGAAGAACGCCGGCGTCGAGGTCGACCGCAAGATCCTCGCCGATCTGGCGGTCAACGACGAGGCTGCCTTCGCCGCACTGGTCAAGGTGGCGCAGGACAACCAGGCCGTCACCGCGGCCTGAGGCCGGTGACCCATCCGAACGACGGGCCGGGCGCGCTGCCGATCCTTTCGAGGACGCAGTTGCGGTCGGCCCGTCGGCTGTTGCAGCGCAAGGGCCGTGAAGCCGCCGGCGAGTTCCTCGTCGAGGGTACGCAGGCGGTGCGCGAGGCACTCGGCTCCGGCGTCGTCCGGCTGCTCGTCGTGGACGACCCCTCGGCGCACGCCGAACTGATCGCGCTCGCGGGATCGACCCCGGTCGTCCGCACCGAGCCGGGTGATGTGGCGCAACTCAGCGACACGGTCGCGAGCCAGGGCGTGTTCGCGATCGCCAGGGAGGATCGTCCAGGCCTGGCCGATCTGCCGGCGTCCCCGCGGCTGGTGGTCATCTGCGCCCAGGTGCGCGATCCGGGAAACGCCGGCACCGTGATCCGCTGCGCGGACGCGTTCGGGGCCGACGGCGTCGTCCTCACTCGTGGATCGGTGGACGTGACCAATCCCAAGACCGTGCGGGCCTCGGTCGGGAGTCTCTTCCATCTTCGGGTGGTCACGGGGGTCGAGTTCGCCGACGCCGTCGCCTGGGCCAGGCAGCGGGGGCTCCAGGTGCTGGCCGCCGATGCCGGAGGACAGGGACTGGACGAGTTGGCCGCTCTCGGCGACCTGGGACGTCCGACCGCGTGGGTGATGGGCAACGAGGCCTGGGGTCTGCCGGACGATGTGCTGGCCGGTGTCGACCGGGTGGTCTCGATCCCCATGTGGGGCAGGGCCGAGAGTCTCAACTTGTCGACCGCGGCGGCGGTGTGTCTGTTCGCGTCGGCCAGCGCGCAGCACACGTGATGCCTCCACCCCTGTGACAAGGCCGTGCGCACCCGAGCGCGGCGGACGCGTGGCCTCGGCGATGCGGTGTCGGTTACGATGACCCCATGCTTCCTGGCGCTTCACGAGTTCGGGCCCTCCTGTTCGGCGGGGTCGTGGAGTTTATCGCGCAGGCCTAAGGCCTGCGGCGGGCCGTGCGCCCGCTCACGATGCGCCGGTATCAGTTGCGCCTGTGGCCCCGGTCGTGCCGTCCTGTTCCCACGGCACGGGCCGCCGAGACCCGGCTCACTCTCACTAGACTGTTCACGGCATGCCCCCGCCACCGGCGGGCGCGGGGTTGCCGACGTCCCAGACCCAGAGGGGAGACCATGACGGGGTCACCAACATCGTCAGACGCGGCCAGGCCCGTTGACGAGGCTCGTATCGCAGAACTCGTGGACGCGGCCCTCGCCGCGATCGCGGCTGCCGGCACCACCGCGGAGCTCAAGCAGGCGCGCGTCGCCCACGCGGGCGACAAGTCGCCACTCGCGCTGGCCAACCGTGCCATCGGTTCGATGCCGCCCGATCAGCGCAAGGCCGTGGGACGCGTCGTCGGGCAGGCGCGGGGGCGTGTGAACCAGGGGCTCGCAGCTCGCCAGGCGGAGCTGGAGGCCGCCGAGCTCGAGGCCACACTGCTCGCCGAACGGGCCGACGTGACGTTGCCCGTCGAACTTCACCCGGTCGGGGCGATGCACCCGATCACCGCGCTGATCGACGACATGTGTGATGTCTTCGTCGCGATGGGCTGGGAGGTGGCCGAGGGGCCCGAGGTCGAGGCCGAGTGGCTGAACTTCGACGCGCTCAACTTCACCCCCGACCACCCGGCGCGCTTCCTGTCGGACACCTTGTTCGTCGAGCCGGTCGATCACCACAAGCTGTTGCGCACCCAGACCAGCCCCGTGCAGATGCGCGCGATGCTGTCGCGCGAGCTGCCGGTCTACGTGGTCAGTCCCGGCAAGGTCTACCGTGCCGACGAGTACGACGCCACCCACCTGCCGGTCTTCCACCAGTTGGAGGGGCTGGCGGTCGACAAGGGCATCACGATGGGGCACCTCAAGGGCACCCTGGACCACCTGGCGCGGTCGATGTTCGGCGATGTGCGCACGCGGCTTCGTCCGCACTACTTCCCGTTCACCGAGCCCAGCGCCGAGATGGATCTCGAGTGCTTCGTGTGCCACGGCGAGTCGGTGGGCAACCCCGACCGGCCCTGTCGCACGTGCAGGTCGGAGGGCTGGATCGAGTGGGGAGGCTGCGGTGTGGTGAACCCACGTGTGCTGCGCGCCGCGGGCATCGACACATCGGTGTACTCCGGGTTCGCCTTCGGCATGGGCGTCGACCGCACGGTCATGTTCCGCAACAACGCCCCCGACCTGCGCGACTTCGTCGAGGGCGACGTCCGTTTCCCCCGCTCGCTGCAAGGAGGTGCCCGATGAGGGTCCCGATGTCATGGCTGCGCGACCTGGTCGACCTGCCCCAGGGCGTGACGACGGGTGCGGTCGCCGGGGCGCTGACCCGGGCGGGTCTCCAGGTGGAGCACATCGAGCCCATGGGCAACGAGGTGAGCGGGCCTGTCGTCGTGGGACGCGTCCTCGAGTTCGTCGAGGAGCCGCAGCGCAACGGCAAGACCATCCGTTGGTGCCAGGTGGATGTCGGTGAGGACGTCCCGCGCGGCATCGTGTGCGGGGCGCTCAACTTCGCGGTGGGCGACTTCGTCATCGTCGCGCTGCCCGGATCGGTGCTGCCCGGTGGGTTCGCGATCTCGGCCCGCAAGACCTACGGGCACATCTCCGACGGCATGATCTGTGCCGAGGACGAACTCGGGCTGGGCACCGATCACGCGGGCATCATCGTCCTGCCCCCGCTCGTCGACGGCCAGCCACCCCGGCCCGGCAGCGATGGGCTGGACGTGCTGCAGGCCCGTGACGAGGTGCTGGAGATCGACGTCACCCCCGATGTGGGCTATTGCCTGTCGATGCGCGGGATGGCGCGCGAGGCCGCGCAGGCGTTCGACGTGACCTTCCCCGATCCCTACGGGGCACAGGCGATCCGTCCGGCCGAGGGCGGCTATCCGGTGAGGCTCGAGTCGGACGCGTGCAGCCTGTTCGTCGCGCTGCGCGTGGACGGTCTGGATCCCGGTGCACCGACGCCGGTCTGGATGTCGCACCGGCTGGCGGCGGCGGGCATGCGATCGATCAGCCTGGCGGTCGACGTCACCAACTACGTGATGCTGGAGGCCGGACAGCCCCTGCACGCCTACGACGCCGACCAGCTGCGGGGCGCGATCGTCGTCCGCAAGGCCGTCGAGGGGGAACATCTCGTCACGCTGGACGACGTCGATCGAACCCTGTCGCCGGAGGACCTGCTCATCACCGACGACTCCGGCCCCATCGGTCTGGCGGGCGTCATGGGCGGGCAGACCACAGAGGTCTCCGAGCAGACCCGCAGCGTCGTCCTGGAGGCGGCGCACTTCGATCCGGTGTCGATCGGGCGCACGTTCAGGCGGCACAAGCTGCCCTCCGAGGCATCCACGCGGTTTGCCCGCGGGGTGGATCCCGCTCTGCCGCTGGCCGCTGCCCGCGCCGCGGCGCGGTTGCTCGTCAGGCTGGGCGGTGGCGTCCTGCGTGAGGAGCGGACGATCGTCGGCGGTGTACCGGCCATGCCTGCGCAGCGTATTCGCGCCGATCTGCCCGGACGCATCCTCGGTGCCCCGGTCGGCGAGGAACAGGTGATCGAGGTGCTGCGCGCCTCGGGCGTCCAGGTGACCGGTGACCGTGAGGACGTCGCGGGGGAGTGGCTGCGGCTGGTGCCCCCCACCTGGCGTTCCGATCTCGTGGACGAGTACGACTACGTCGAAGAGGTGGGACGAAAGCTCGGGTTCGGTGTGATCCGTTCGCGGGTGCCTCAGGCCCCCGCCGGGCGTGGCTACACGTTCGAGCAGCGGTCGAGGCGCGCCGTCATCCGGGCGATCGCGCAGGCCGGTTTCGTCGAGCTGATCACGTTGCCGTTCATCGGCACGGAGGAACTCGATCACCTGGGCCTTTCCGGCGACGATCCACGCCGCCGTACCGTCCGCCTGGCCAACCCCCTGGCCGACACCCAGCCCTTCATGCGCACGACGCTGCTCCCGGGTCTGTTCGCTGCGGTGATGCGCAACACCTCACGTAGCCAGGACGATCTCGCGCTCTTCGAATGCGGGCTGGTCTTCCACGAGACAGGCCGCGGGGCGGCTTTGATGCCGTCGGTGGCCCAGCGTCCCACGGACGCGGAGATCGCCGCGGTCACCGGGAACCTGCCCGACCAGCCGCGGATGCTCGCCGGGGTGCTGACCGGGAACTGGACGCCCGCGGGGTGGCAGGGGTCGGCCGTCAGGGCCGACTGGCGCCATGCGGTGCATCTGGCGGAGACGGCTGCCGCGACCCTGGGCGTCCGGCTGTCGCGCCGGGCGGCCCAGCACACGCCGTGGCACCCGGGACGCTGCGCCGAGCTTGTCGTCGGCACCGGCGACGGCGAGGTCGTGCTGGGGTGGGCCGGGGAACTGCATCCGAACGTGGTGAAGGCCTACGACCTGCCCGCTCGCGCGTGTGCGGTCGAACTCGACCTGGACGCGCTCATCGCCGCCGCGCCTCGCGGTGGCGAGGTGTCACCGGTGTCGCCGTTCCCGTTGACCAAGGAGGACGTCGCGCTGATCGTGGACGCCGACGTGCCCGCGTCCGAGGTGGAAAGGGCGCTGGTCGATGGTGCGGGCGAGCTCCTGGAGTCGATCCGGCTGTTCGACGTCTACACCGGGGCGCAGGCCGGCGAGGGCAAGAAGTCGCTGGCGTTCGCGCTCGGCTTCCGTGCCCCCGACCGCACGCTCACCGAGAAAGAGGCGGTGGCCGCGCTCCAGGCCGCGGTCACGCGGGCCGGGGAGGTCTGCGGGGCCGTTCAGCGGGCCTGATCGTCGGAGCGCTGCCGAGCTGTCCTGTCGACAGGCTCGAGGGGCACCTTTCGACAAGCTCAAGGAGCATTCACCACACGCTCGTTGAGCTTGTCGAAACGAGTTCCTTCGCGCTTTCGGCAGGTTCGAGGGGCACCTTTCGACAGGCTCAAGGGGCATTCACCACACGCTCGTTGAGCTTGTCGAAACGAGTTTCTTCGTGCTTTCGGCAGGTTCGAGGGGCACCTTTCGACAGGCTCAAGGGGCATTCACCACACGCTCGTTGAGCTTGTCGAAACGAGTTTCCTCGTGCTTTCGACAAGCTCAAGGAGCACCTTTCGACAGGCTCAAGGACCGGTGGTTGAGCTTGTCGAAAGCACTGCCCCTACCGACGCACGCGCATCGTGGCCTCAGCGCACCCTCGTCTCGTCGCAGTACTCGGCGATCCCGCCGATCGCCTCGCGCAGCACCTTCTCCTCGGGCAGGGCGACGAGGCGGAAATGGTCGGGGTCGGGCCAGTTGAACCCGCGTCCGTGGCTGACGAGGATCTTCTTGCTCTGGAGCAGGCCGAGTGCCCAGTCCTCGTCGTCGGCGATCGGGAAGACCTCCGGGTCGAGGCGTGGGAAGAGGTAGAGGGCACCGCGTGCCGGCTGACAGCTGACGCCCTCGATCTCGTTGAGCAGGTCGTGGGCCAGCGAGAGCTGGTCGTGGAATCGTCCACCGGGCCTCACCAGGTCGTCGATCGACTGGTATCCGCCGAGCGCGGTCTGGATCGCGTGCTGGGCGGGCACGTTGGCGCACATACGCATGTTCGCGAGCAGTTGCAGGCCCTCCAGCAGGTTCTCCGCCTGTTCCAGCGGGCCCGTGGCCACGAGCCATCCTGATCGCCAGCCGCACGCGCGGTAGGCCTTCGAAAGCCCGGAGAACGTGAAGCACAGAGTGTCCGGGTCGGTGAGGGTCGCCATGGGCAGGTGCTCGCCCTCGTAGACGATCTTGGAGTAGATCTCGTCCGCGCACACGATCAGGTCGTGGGTGCGTGCGAGGTCGGCGATGCCCTGCAGCACCTCGCGGCTGTACACGGCGCCGGTCGGGTTGTTGGGGTTGATCACGACGATCGCCCTCGTCTTGCTCGTGATCTTGGAGGCGATGTCGTCCAGATCGGGGATCCATCCGTTCTGCTCATCGCACAGGTAGTGCACGGGCACTCCGCCCGTGAGGGTCGCCAGAGCGGTCCAAAGTGGGTAGTCGGGCGCCGGGATGAGGATCTCGTCGTCGTAGTTGACGAGGGCTTGGAGCAGCATCGAGATCAACTCGCTCACCCCGTTGCCGATGAGCACCTGCGGCACGTCCACGTCGAGCCCGAACGTCTGGTAATAGTTCGCGACCGCGGTGCGCGCGCTGTAGATGCCGCGGGCGTCCGCGTAGCCGTCGGACTCGGCCAGATGTGCCACCACGCTACGGACCATGGTCTCCGGAGCGGAGAAGCCGAACGGGGCGAGGTTGCCGATGTTGAGGTGCAGGATGCGTTCCCCTGCGGCCTCCATGCGCTGGGCCTCGACCATGTTGCGTCCACGTACGTCGTAGTGCACTCCCTGAAGCCGGCTCGCTTGGCTGAATCGCGTCGCCATCGTCACTTGTCCCTTCTCCCCGCGCGGGGTCGTTCCAAGAGTACTGACCTCGCGCGCTAGGGTCGCATCGTGGAAATCGGCGTTCGGCGTGGTCCGCTGGCTCGAGGTGTCGCGCCGTGGCGGTGAATCGGGAGCTCATCGTCGGTGCCGCGCTGGGGATCCTCGACGAGTTCGGGCTCGCCGACATGTCCATGCGGCGCATCGGCGACGCACTCGGCGTTCAGGCGGCGACGATCTATTGGCACATCCCCAACAAACAGGCGCTGCTGGCCGGCGTGTCGGACGCCATCCTCGCCGATGTTCCCGTCCCGGTCACCGACCAGCCGCTCGCGGCCGGGCTGGACGCGTGGGCGCGAAGCCTGCGATCGGTGCTGCTCGGGCACAGGGACGCCGCCGAGGTCGTCGCCGCGACGCTGGCGGTCGGACTGGGGGAGCGGGTGCCGGACGAGGGCTGTGTCGCCGCTCTTCGCCGCGCGGGGTGGGACGAGGTCCGTGCCCGCCAGGCGGCGCGGGCGGCGCTCCACTTCGTCCTCGGGCATGTCACGCAGGAGCAGACGCGCCGCAACCTGGTCGATTTCGGTGTGCTCAAGTCCCCGATCGATGTGCTGGACGACGAGGGCTTCACGGTGGGGCTGGACATCGTCGTGCGGGGCATCGCCGGTTGGTCGCCGCAGGCGTGACCAGACCTCCCGGAACTGGCCGATCGCACCGTGGAGACAGAGGTCTCTCCTTGTCGCGCGAGCTGGCCGGCGGAATCGCGGAAGTTCTGTCACGTGATCGCGGAGCCCAGCGAATCCCGGTGACAAGACTTGCATAACTATTCCTAAGGCGGCATAGTTATGCCATGACTTTCTCCATAGCGGTCGCGGGATGCACCGGTTACGCGGGCGGCGAGGTGCTGCGCCTGCTGCTCGGTCACCCCGAGGTCAGCATCGGGGCGCTCACCGCGGGCTCGAACGCGGGCAGCCGCCTCGGGGCTCATCACCAGAACCTGATTCCCCTTGCCGACCGTGAGGTGCTCGACACCACACCGCAAAACCTGGCGGGCCACGACGTCGTCTTCCTGGCGTTGCCCCACGGTGCGTCCGCCGTGGTCGCGGCCCAGTTGGGGGACGACACCCTGGTGATCGACTGCGGCGCCGACTTCCGGCTCAGCGACCCCGAACAGTGGAAGAAGTTCTACGGCACCGAGCACGCGGGCACCTGGCCCTACGGGCTGCCCGAGCTTCCCGGCCAACGCGAGGTGCTGTCGTCGACGCGGCGTATCGCCGTCCCCGGCTGCTACCCGACGACAGCCACGCTGTCGCTGCTCCCGGCTCTCGTGCACGGCCTCATCGACGGCCACGATGTGACCGTGGCGGCGGCTTCGGGCACCTCGGGGGCGGGCAAGGGACTCAAGCCGCACCTGCTCGGCACGGAGTTGTTCAACTCGATGAGCGCTTACGGCGTCGGGGGTGGCCATCGGCACGTGCCCGAGATCCTGCAGAACCTGGCGCGGCTGGGTGCCGTCGACCCCTCGGTCAGCTTCACGCCCATGCTGGCTCCCATGTCCCGCGGCATCCTCGCCGTGTGCACGGCCCCGATCGGTGACCACACACCGGACGAGGTGCAGCAGGCGTACGCCGACACCTATCGGGACGAGCCGTTCTGCACCACGCTCCCGCAGGGCTCGTGGCCCGCTTCCAAGTCGGTGCTCGGTGGAAACGGCTTTCTGGTGCAGGCGACCGTCGACGAGGCGGCCGGCCGCCTCGTGGCCGTCGGCACCCTCGACAACCTCACCAAGGGCACCGCCGGTGGTGCCATCCAGTCCATGAACCTGGCGCTCGGCCTTCCCGAGACGACCGGTCTGACAGCAATCGGAGTTGCACCGTGACCATTACCGCTCCCAAGGGGTTCCTCGCAGCCGGCGTCGCCGCCGGCATCAAGGCCAGCGGAAACAAGGATCTCGCCCTGGTCGTGAACCAGGGCCCGAGCCAGGCCGTGGCGGGGGTCTTCACGTCCAATCGTGTCTTCGCGGCTCCGGTGGGGCTGTCGCGCGAGGCGCTGAGGGACGGGACGCTGCGAGCCGTCGTCCTCAACTCGGGAGGGGCCAACGCCTGCACCGGGAAGCCCGGGTACGAGGATGCCGTGGCGACCGCGCAGGCCGTGGCGGCGGCGGCCGGATGCGCGCCGGGCGATGTCGCCGTCTGTTCCACCGGTCTGATCGGCGTCCGGCTGCCCATGGACGCGGTGCTGAACGGTGTCGCGCAGGCCGCGAGCCAGCTCTCCGCCGAGGGCGGGGACGATGCCGCGGAGGCGATCCGCACCACCGACACCCATGCCAAGCAAGCGGTGTCCCTCGGCGACGGCTACGCGATCGGCGGTATGGCGAAGGGTGCGGGCATGCTGGCCCCGGCGCTCGCGACGATGCTCGTGGTGATCACCACCGACGCGGTGATCGAGTCCGCCGACCTCGATGCCGCCCTGCGCACGGCCACCGGCCTCACCTTCGACCGCATCGATTCCGACGGTTGCATGTCGACCAACGACACCGTGCTGTGCCTGGCGAGCGGCGCCTCGGGCGTGGCTCCCGACCTCGGCCAGTTCACGACGCGGCTGACGCAGGTCTGCTGGGATCTGGCTCGCCAGCTCATCGGGGACGCGGAGGGCGCTTCCCACGACATCGCGATCGAGATCGTGGGCGCGGCATCCGAGGACGATGCCCTCGAGGTGGCACGGTCGATCGGCCGCAACAACCTGTTCAAGTGCGCGATCTTCGGCAACGACCCCAACTGGGGACGTGTGCTGTCGGCGATCGGGGTGACGAACGCGGCCTTCGAACCCGAGAACATCGACGTCACGATCAACGGGGTCCAGATCTGCCGCGGCGGCGGTATCGGTGAGGACCGCAGCCTTGTCGACTTGGCCCCGCGGGAATGCCATGTGCTCGTCGACCTGCATGCCGGTGCCGCGGCTGCCACGATCTGGACGAACGATCTCACCTATGACTACGTCAAGGAGAATGCGGAGTACTCGTCATGAACGGTCGGTCGATCCCCGGGAGCTGGTCATGATGGCGGTCCAACGGGAGCTGGACGAGAAGACGCTCGTCGCCAAGGCCGGCGTGCTCATCGAGGCGCTGCCCTGGCTGATGCAGTACGCGGGCAAGACGGTGGTCATCAAGTACGGCGGCAACGCCATGATCGACGAGGACCTCAAGCGGGCGTTCGCCCAGGACATCGTCTTCCTGCGCCGCTGCGGCGTGCGGCCGGTCGTCGTCCACGGCGGCGGGCCCCAGATCAACGCGATGCTGAAGCGGCTGAACATCACCTCGGAGTTCCGTGGTGGCCTGCGGGTGACCTCTCCCGAGGCCATGGACGTCGTCCGCATGGTT
Source organism: Brooklawnia cerclae (assembly GCF_011758645.1). Lineage (NCBI taxonomy): Bacteria > Bacillati > Actinomycetota > Actinomycetes > Propionibacteriales > Propionibacteriaceae > Brooklawnia > Brooklawnia cerclae. Next base: position 784,918 of record NZ_JAAMOZ010000001.1, read on the forward strand.
CTGGTGGGGCAGGTGGGCCGCGACCTGGTCAACCTCATCAACCAGTACGCGCCCTTCGCGGTCGGACTGTCGGGTGAGGACGCGAACCTGTTCGTCGCCGAGCCGAAGACGATCGAGCTGGACGGCGAGGAGGTGGACCTCGGGCAGGTGGGGGATGTGGCCTCGGTGAACCCGGGAGCCGTTCTCGACCTGATCGACGCCGGGCGGGTGCCGGTGGTCGCGACGGTGGCGCCGGGGCCGGACGGGTTGGTCTACAACGTGAACGCCGACACCGCGGCCGCGGCGCTCGCCGTGGCGCTGGGTGCCGAGCGGATGGTCATGCTGACCGACGTCGCCGGCCTCTACGCCGACTGGCCGAACTCGTCCAAGGTCGTCACCCAGATCGCGGCGAGCGAGTTGCGCACGATGCTGCCGGGTCTGGAATCGGGGATGCGGCCGAAGATGGAGGCCTGCCTGCGCTCGGTCGAGGGCGGCGTCTCGCGAGCGACGATCATCGACGGCCGGGTGCGGCACGCGCTGCTGCTGGAGATCTTCACCGACGAGGGCATCGGCACCATGGTGAAGGCGGACGAGGACGGGGACGAGGAGAACTGAGATGACCGGGTCGACAGTACAGCAGACGGTGTCGGTGGACGCACAGGCCGCGTGGCTGGCCCGTTACGAGGCGACGATGATGCACAACTTCACGCCGACGCGGGTGTTCGTCCGGGGCGCCGGCACCCAGCAGTGGGACGCCGACGGCAAGCAGTACACCGACATGTTCAGCGGCATCGCGGTCGGCGGGTTGGGCCATGCCCATCCGGCGGTGGTCGAGGCGGTGTCGAAGCAGCTCGCCACCCTGGGGCACATCAGCAACCTGTACGCCTCGCCGCCACAGATCGCCCTGGCCGAGCGCCTCGCGGGCTTCGCGACCGCAGCCAGCCCCGGGGCGGTGGCGCGGGTGTACTTCGCCAACTCCGGCACCGAGGCCAACGAAGCCGCCTTCAAGGCGACCCGGCTCACCGGTCGTACCCGGATCGTGGCGATGGACGGGGCCTTCCACGGCCGGACGATGGGAGCGTTGGCGGTCACCTCGACGGCCAAGTACCGCGTGCCGTTCGAGCCGCTGCCCGGGGAGGTCGTCTTCGTCCCCTACGGCGACCTGGACGCGGTGGCTGCGGCCGTCGACGACAGCACGGCAGCCGTCGTGCTGGAGACCATCCAGGGCGAGAACGGCGTCGTCGTCCCGCCCGAGGGATTCCTGGCGGGCGTGCGGGAGATCACCTCACGGCATGGGGCCTTGCTGTGGGTGGACGAGGTGCAGACCGGCATGGGGCGATGCGGCGAGTGGATGACCAGCGTCGCGGACGGGGTGACTCCCGATCTCATCACGCTGGCGAAGGGCCTGGGCAACGGCGTTCCGATCGGGGCCTGCATCGCTGTGGGCCCGGCAGGTGAGTTCTTCACCCCCGGCAGCCACGGCAGCACCTTCGCGGGCAACCCGATCTCCGCGGCGGCGGGGCTCGCTGTGGTGGACACGATCGAGCGTGAGGGCCTGCTGATGCGCGCCCGGGAACTCGGCGATCACCTGTCATCGGTTCTCACCGGGCTGGGGCATCCCCTGATCGACCACGTGCGGGGACGCGGCCTTCTGCGTGGTGTCGAGCTGACCGCCGACGTGGCTCCCGCCGTGGCCGACGCGATGCTGGACGAGGGCTGGATCATCAACGCACCGCGGCCCTCGGTGCTGCGGCTCGCCCCGCCGCTCGTCATCACCCGCGAGGAACTCGACGCGTTCGCGCAGGCGCTGGCGAGCGTGCTGAACCGGCAGGTGCGGGATGTCTGATGACAACGGCCCGCGAGCCTCGTCCCGCGTCGCGAGGCAGGGACGCATCCTCTCGCTGATCGAGAGCCGCGAGATCGGGTCGCAGGCCGAGCTCGCCGACATCCTGGCGGCGGAGGGCATCTCCGTCAGCCAGGGGACATTGAGCAAGGACCTGTTGGAGATCGGGGCCGTGCGCGTGCGCAACAGCGCGGGGACGCTGGTCTACGCGCCTCCGGCGACCGAGGTGGCCTCGGACCACACCGCGCACGAGGCGCGGCTGGCGCGGGTCTGCACCGAGATCCTGGTGTCCGCGTCGGCATCGGCGAACCTCGCCCTCCTGAAGACCCCGCCGGGAGCGGCCCAGTACTTCGCGTCCGTGATCGACCGTGTCGCGCGCCCCGAGATCCTCGGCACCATCGCCGGGGACGACACCGTGCTCGTGATCGCCAGCGGCCCGACCGGCGGCCAGCCGTTGGCCGATTGGTTCATCGCCCTCGCGTCGGGGTTCCGTCGTGAGCTCGATGGGGGATGATGATCGCGTGAGCAACGACGAGGCAAAGCCCCCAGCGCAGCAAGCGGAATCACATCACGCGGCCGGATTCCTGTGGGGGGGCCGGTTCTCCGGTGGTCCCGCGGACGCGATGTTCGCGCTGTCGAAGTCCACCCAGTTCGACTGGCGTCTGGCCTTGGACGACCTCGACGGTTCGATCGCCCATGCCGGGGCTCTGCACACCGCCGGCCTGCTGTCGGACGACGACCACGCGGCGATGGTCGAGGCATTGGAGCAGCTACGGGCCGATGTCCAGTCGGGCGCGGAGACTCCGGCTCCCACCGACGAGGACGTCCATGGGGCTCTGGAGCGCATGCTCGTGGAGCGGGTCGGTCCCGAACTCGGTGGGCGGCTGCGTGCCGGCCGGTCGCGCAACGACCAGATCGCGACTCTGGTGCGCCGGTACCTGCGCCGTGAGATCAGGCTCGTCGCGTTGGACGCGCTCGGCGTGGTGGATGCCCTGCGCGGTCAGGCCGAGGCGAATCTGGGCGTCATCATGCCTGGCCGGACGCACATGCAGGCGGCACAGCCGGTGCTGCTCAGCCACCAGCTGCTCGCTCACGCCTGGCCGCTGGTCCGGGACGTGGAGCGGTTGGAGAACCTGGACGGACGCCTGGCGCTCAGCCCGTACGGATCGGGTGCGCTGGCCGGGACGTCGCTGGGCCTCGACCCGGAGCAGGTGGCCTCCGAGCTGGGGTTCTTCGGATCGGTGCCGAACTCGATCGACGGGACCGCGGCCCGCGACCTCGTGGCGGAGGCGGCCTACGTGCTGGCGCAGATCGGCGTCGACCTGTCGCGGCTGTCGGAGGACGTGATCGCGTGGGTGACCCCGGAGTTCGGGTTCGCCGCGCTGGACGACGCCTGGTCGACCGGATCGAGCATCATGCCGCAGAAGAAGAACCCCGATGTGGCCGAGCTGGCACGTGGCAAGGCCGGACGGCTGATCGGCAACCTCACGGGACTGCTGGCGACCTTCAAGGCTCTGCCACTGGCGTACGACCGCGACCTGCAGGAGGACAAGGAGCCGCTGTTCGACTCCATCGACCAGCTGCACGTGCTGGCGCCGGCGGTGGCGGGCATGGTCGCCACCCTGCGGTTCGACGCGCAGCGCATGGCCGAGGCCGCACCACGGGGGTTCTCGCTGGCCACCGACATGGCGGACTGGCTGGTTCGTCGGGGGGTGCCGTTCGCCCGGGCTCACGATGTCGCCGGGGGGGCTGTGAGGTTCTGTGAGGCCGCGGGCATCGGCCTGGCCGACCTGGACGCGGAGCAGCTGGCCGAGATCGCCCCTGAGCTGGACGAGGGCGTTCTGGAGGTCCTCACGATCGAGGGGTCGGTGGCCTCACGCGACGGCCGGGGCGGTACGGCACCAGAACGTGTACGCGAGCAGCTCTCCGAGCTCGAGGAGGCCGTCCATCAGGCCGGCGATTGGGCGACGGACGAGGAGGCAGGCAAGGCGCGCGCCCGGCGGGCGGAGTGACGCGACGGTCGTCCCCTGGACATCCGATGGCGTCCCGGTGGACGCACGCGTTGGGCCGTCACGAGCGCTGGCGGATAACCTGATCGGGTGAACGCACTGCTCGACGAACTGACATGGCGTGGCTTCATCGCCCAATCGACCGATGAGGCGGCTCTGGCCGCGCATCTGGACGAGGGGCCGGTCGCGTCCTATGTCGGCTTCGATCCCACGGCGGCGAGCCTGCACATCGGCCACCTCATGCAGCTCATCGTCGCCCGGCGCCTCCAGGAGGCGGGCCATCGCCCGGTGTTGCTGGTCGGCGGGGCGACAGGGCTGATCGGCGACCCCAAGCTGACCGGGGAACGCGTCATGAACGACGCGGACGTCGTGGCCGGGTGGGCGGAGCGGCTGCGCGGACAGGTGACCCGCTACGTGGACTTCGGGGGATCCAACCCCGCAGTCGTGGTCAACAATTACGAGTGGACCTCGAAGCTGTCGACCCTGGAGTTCCTGCGGGACGTCGGCAAGCACTTCTCGGTCAACCGCATGCTTGCGCGCGACGTGGTGGCCAGACGCCTGGACGACGGCATCAGCTTCACCGAGTTCGCCTACGTGCTGCTGCAGTCGTTGGACTACTGGGAGCTGTTCCGTCGCCACGGGGTGACGCTCCAGACCGGAGCGCAGGACCAGTGGGGCAACATCACCGCCGGCATCGACTTCATCCGGCGCAAGGAGGGGGCGGTCGTCCACGGGCTGGTGACGCCCCTGCTGACGAAGGCCGACGGAACGAAGTTCGGTAAGACGGAGACGGGCACGGTCTGGGTCGACCCCGAACTCACCTCCCCCTTCGCGTTCCACCAGTTCTGGCTCAATGCCGAGGACGCGAAGGTCGTCGACTACCTGAAGATCTTCTCCTGGCGAACCAGGGACGAGATCGCGGAGCTGGACGACCAGACGAGGAACAGACCCCAGGCGCGTGCCGCTCAGCGAGCGTTGGCCGACGACATCACCGATCTCGTCCACGGGCGGGCCGAGCGGGAATCCGCCGAACTGGCGGGACGTGCGCTGTTCGGTCGAGGGGAGCTGGCCGCGTTGCCGCCGGGCACGTTGTCGGCGGTGATGGACGAGCTCTCCGCCGCGCCGTTACCGCCGGTCGACGGGCAGCTTCCCCTGGTCGTCGATGCGATGGCCTCGGCGGGCGTGGTTCCGTCGCGGTCGGCCGCCAGGCGGGCGGTCGAGGAGGGGGGCGCCTACCTGAACAACCGGAAGGTGGAGCAGGTGGACGCTCGCCTGCACGCCGACGACCTGCTGCAGGGACGCTGGGCTGTGCTCCGGCGTGGACGCAAGACCGTGGGTGCCGTCGACCTCGTTCCGACCGAATCTGCTTCTGACTAGGTTGGACAACGGGTTGCAGATGCCGATTTGTGCGGAGTTGATCCCGTGTGTAATGTAGGCCGAGCCTTCTGAGCGAGACAGACGCAAAGAGAACGGGTTCTGAACCCCCTGATGGGTGGGGCAGGCACGGTCTGCGGCTGGGCCAGAGGCCGACCAACGAACCTCTACGATTCGCCGCCGACCGCGCGGTGCGCAGACGGGCGTGTGTCCAGATTGGGCCCGCCACTGAGCGCGCCTCGAGCCCGGATGGTTGCGGATCGAGGGAATCGGTCAGAAGATCCGGAAACGGATTTGACGGGCTGGGAACCAGGGAGTAACGTTGGACGAGCCGCTCCGGTTGCCGGAGAGGCGAGGATGACAACTACAGATCGGCTTCAGGAAAGGCCTTCAAAAGCCTTTGCAATACCTGAAGGTGATCGCCAATAAGGCGGTCGAAGTGAGGATTTGACAATCCAAACGAGATCGCCTAAGGTTAACCGAGTTGCCCCAAGTTGCGGCTGACAAGCCAAAACGAGGGACGCACCCGAAACTTGAGAACTCAACAGCGTGCTTAAAGTCAATGCCAAATATGCACTAAACAAACCCGTCACTTGGCGGCGAGAGAAATCTCAAATCCAAGTAACGGATTCCTTTGATGAGTGACAATCCAGTGATGGAGATCTTGTCAGCATCAACCTCAAAGTTGACGACATCGGTCTTTGACCGTCGTCGATTGTTTTTCAACGGAGAGTTTGATCCTGGCTCAGGACGAACGCTGGCGGCGTGCTTAACACATGCAAGTCGAACGGTAAGGCCCTTCGGGGTACACGAGTGGCGAACGGGTGAGTAACGCGTGAGTAACCTGCCCTTGACTCTGGGATAACAGTTGGAAACGACTGCTAATACCGGATATTCAGCATCCTCGGCATCGTGGATGTTGGAAAGCTCCGGCGGTCAAGGATGGACTCGCGTCCTATCAGCTTGTTGGTGGGGTAGTGGCCTACCAAGGCGACGACGGGTAGCCGGCCTGAGAGGGCGACCGGCCACATTGGGACTGAGATACGGCCCAAACTCCTACGGGAGGCAGCAGTGGGGAATATTGCACAATGGGCGCAAGCCTGATGCAGCAACGCCGCGTGCGGGATGACGGCCTTCGGGTTGTAAACCGCTTTCAGCAGGGACGAAGTGAAAATGACGGTACCTGCAGAAGAAGCACCGGCTAACTACGTGCCAGCAGCCGCGGTGATACGTAGGGTGCGAGCGTTGTCCGGATTTATTGGGCGTAAAGAGCTTGTAGGCGGTCTGTCACGTCGAAAGTGCAAACTCAGGGCTTAACCCTGAGCCTGCTTTCGATACGGGCTGACTAGAGGAAGGTAGGGGAGAATGGAATTCCCGGTGGAGCGGTGGAATGCGCAGATATCGGGAGGAACACCAGTGGCGAAGGCGGTTCTCTGGACCTTTCCTGACGCTGAGAAGCGAAAGCGTGGGGAGCAAACAGGCTTAGATACCCTGGTAGTCCACGCCGTAAACGGTGGGTACTAGGTGTGGGGGACATTCCACGTTCTCTGTGCCGTAGCTAACGCATTAAGTACCCCGCCTGGGGAGTACGGCCGCAAGGCTAAAACTCAAAGGAATTGACGGGGCCCCGCACAAGCGGCGGAGCATGCGGATTAATTCGATGCAACGCGAAGAACCTTACCTGGGTTTGACATATACCGGAAACATCTGGAGACAGGTGCCCCGCAAGGTCGGTATACAGGTGGTGCATGGCTGTCGTCAGCTCGTGTCGTGAGATGTTGGGTTAAGTCCCGCAACGAGCGCAACCCTCGTCCTATGTTGCCAGCGGATAATGCCGGGGACTCATAGGAGACCGCCGGGGTCAACTCGGAGGAAGGTGGGGATGACGTCAAGTCATCATGCCCCTTATGTCCAGGGCTTCACGCATGCTACAATGGCCGGTACAAAGAGCTGCGAACTCGCAAGGGTAAGCGAATCTCAAAAAGCCGGTCTCAGTTCGGATTGGGGTCTGCAACTCGACCCCATGAAGTCGGAGTCGCTAGTAATCGCAGATCAGCAACGCTGCGGTGAATACGTTCCCGGGGCTTGTACACACCGCCCGTCAAGTCATGAAAGTCGGTAACACCCGAAGCCGGTGGCCCAACCTTTTGGAGGGAGCCGTCGAAGGTGGGACTGGTAATTAGGACTAAGTCGTAACAAGGTAGCCGTACCGGAAGGTGCGGCTGGATCACCTCCTTTCTAAGGAGCCATTGGCCAGACGCGAAGCGTACTGGTCCATTGTGTTGTCTTCGAGCGAACGTCTCGAAGGAACACTGGCTACGGAATGTGGAACATTGACCGCTAAGTCGATTCGATCATCGACGTCAGTACAACCCGCAAGGGAGTGGAACCTCGAAAGCGATCGAATTGACCTGAGCACGCTGTTGGGCCCTGAAGGGTCGGTTGCGATGCAACCATCTTTCAGCGGACCAAGGACTGAGGCCCATGAGGCCGAGGGAGTTGGGCCCGCCCGTATTTTGAGAACTACACAGTGGACGCGAGCATCTTTGTAGAACAACAAGCTACTAAGTGCAATCGGTGGATGCCTAGGCACCAAGAGCCGAAGAAGGACGTAGGAACCTGCGATAAGCCCCGGGGAGCTGGTAACCAAGCTGATCCGGGGATCTCCGAATAGGGAAACCCTGAAATACCGGAGTCATGTCCGGCAACCTCTGCCTGAACACATAGGGCAGCTGGAGGGAACGTGGGGAAGTGAAACATCTCAGTACCCACAGGAAGAGAAAACAACCGTGATTCCGTAAGTAGTGGCGAGCGAACGCGGAACAGGCCAAACCGTATGTGTGTGATAGCTGACAGGCGTTGCACATGCGGGGTTGTGGGGTCGCTCTGATGGGACTGTCATCCCGTCAAGGAGTCAAAAATGATCAGCGAAGTAGAAACACTCTGGAAAGTTGTGGCACAGAAGGTGAAACCCCTGTACACGTAACCTGATCACTCCTGAGCGTCACCCCAAGTAATGCGGAACCCCTGAAATTCCGCATGAATCCGGCGGGACCATCCGCCAAGCCTAAATACTCCTTGGTGACCGATAGCGGACAAGTACCGTGAGGGAAAGGTGAAAAGTACCCCGGGAGGGGAGTGAAATAGTACCTGAAACCGATTGCATACAACCCGTCGGAGCCCGTAAGGGTGACGGCGTGCCTTTTGAAGAATGAGCCTGCGAGTTAGTGGTATGTGGCGAGGTTAACCCGTGTGGGGGAGCCGTAGCGAAAGCAAGTCCGAATAGGGCGTTCAGTCGCATGCTCTAGACCCGAAGCGGTGTGATCTATCCATGGCCAGGGTGAAGCGACGGTAAGACGTCGTGGAGGCCCGAACCGACCAGGGTTGAAAACCTGGCGGATGAGCTGTGGATAGGGGTGAAAGGCCAATCAAACACCGTGATAGCTGGTTCTCCCCGAAATGCATATAGGTGCAGCGTCACGCGTTTCTTGTCGGAGGTAGAGCACTGGATGGTCTAGGGGGCCTACCAGCTTACCGAAATCAACCAAACTCCGAATGCCGACAAGTGAGAGCGTGGCAGTGAGACTGCGGGCGATAAGGTTCGTAGTCGAGAGGGAAACAGCCCAGATCATCAGCTAAGGCCCCTAAGCGATAACTAAGTGGAAAAGGATGTGGAGTTGCGGAGACAACCAGGAGGTTGGCTTGGAAGCAGCCACCCTTGAAAGAGTGCGTAATAGCTCACTGGTCAAGTGATTCTGCGCCGACAATTTAGCGGGGCTCAAGTTATCCGCCGAAGCTATGGCATTCGCGCATGTACCTGACTTCGGTCCAGGTGCGCGGATGGGTAGGGGAGCGTCGGGTGTGCGAGGAAGCGGCGGGGTGACCCAGCCGTGGAGTGCACTCGAGTGAGAATGCAGGCATGAGTAGCGAATGACGGGTGAGAAACCCGTCCGCCGAATATCCAAGGGTTCCAGGGTCAAGCTAATCTGCCCTGGGTAAGTCGGGACCTAAGGCGAGGCCGACAGGCGTAGTCGATGGACAACGGGTTGATATTCCCGTACCGGCAAAACTAACGACCCTGCCGAATCAGGTAATGCTAAGCACGCGAGGTTGTGGATGTCTTCGGACTGAAGCCGCTGAGTCTGCGACCCAAACTTGTAGTAGGCAAGCTGCGGAGGGACGCAGGAAGGTAGCCGTACCGGGTGATGGTTTCCCGGGGTAAGAGCGTAGGGTGGCAGATAGGCAAATCCGTCTGCCGTTAGCCTGAAACTTGATGCATAGGCCTTATGGCCGAATTCGGTAATCCTATGCTGCCTAGAAAAGCTTCGTGAGCGAGTTGTGAGCCGCCCGTACCCTAAACCGACTCAGGTGGATAGGTAGAGAATACCAAGGCGATCGAGAGAATCGTGGTGAAGGAACTCGGCAAAATACCCCCGTAACTTCGGAATAAGGGGGACCGGAGGGGTGCATAGCCCTGATGGTCGCAGAGACCACGCCCAAGCGACTGTTTACCAAAAACACAGGTCCGTGCCAAGTCGAAAGACGATGTATACGGACTGACTCCTGCCCGGTGCTGGAAGGTCAAGGGGACGTGTTAGCGCAAGCGAAGCACTGAACTTAAGCCCCAGTAAACGGCGGTGGTAACTATAACCATCCTAAGGTAGCGAAATTCCTTGTCGGGTAAGTTCCGACCTGCACGAATGGAGTAACGATTTGGGCACTGTCTCCACCACGAACTCGGCGAAATTGCATTACGAGTAAAGATGCTCGTTACGCGCAGCAGGACGGAAAGACCCCGGGACCTTTACTATAGTTTGGTATTGGTGATCGGGACGACTTGTGTAGGATAGGTGGGAGACTTTGAAGCAGCCACGCCAGTGGTTGTGGAGTCAACGTTGAAATACCACTCTGGTCGTTCTGGTTATCTAACCTAGGTCCATTATCTGGATCAGGGACAGTGCCTGATGGGTAGTTTGACTGGGGCGGTCGCCTCCCAAAAGGTAACGGAGGCGCCCAAAGGTTCCCTCAGCCTGGTTGGCAATCAGGTGACGAGTGTAAGTGCACAAGGGAGCTTGACTGTGAGACAGACATGTCGAGCAGGGACGAAAGTCGGGACTAGTGATCTTACGGTGGCGAATGGAAGCGCCGTAACTCAACGGATAAAAGGTACCCCGGGGATAACAGGCTGATCTTGCCCGAGCGCTCACAGCGACGGCATGGTTTGGCACCTCGATGTCGGCTCGTCGCATCCTGGGGCTGGAGTTGGTCCCAAGGGTTGGGCTGTTCGCCCATTAAAGCGGCACGCGAGCTGGGTTCAGAACGTCGTGAGACAGTTCGGTCCCTATCCGCTGCGCGCGTAGGAATCTTGAGAAGGGCTGTCCTTAGTACGAGAGGACCGGGACGGACTAACCTCTGGTGTGCCAGTTGTTCTGCCAAGAGCACGGCTGGTTGGCTACGTTGGGAAGTGATAACCGCTGAAAGCATCTAAGTGGGAAGCACGCTTCAAGATGAGGATTCCCTCAGAGTTAATCTGGTAAGGCCCCCGGCAGACCACCGGGTTGATAGGTCGGACGTGGAAGTGCGGTAACGCATGGAGCTGACCGATACTAATAGGCCGAGGGCTTGTTTCTACAAAGATGCTACGCGTCCACTGTGTGGTTCCCGAGATACGGTCGGGGACTCGTAGGAGTCGATGACTCCTCGTTTCCGCCACATCTCCATAGTGTTTCGGTGGTCATGGCGAAAGGGAAATACCCGGTTCCATTCCGAACCCGGAAGTCAAGCCTTTCAGCGCCGATTGTACTGCAGGTGGGAACCTGTGGGAGACTAGGACGCCGCCGGACATTTAAACTCCCCCTGGAGCTTCGGCCCCCGGGGGAGTTTTTTGTTGTCCGCGAGCTGGTGTTCACCGGCCGCTCCACAGACAGGCAGAATTGGTCCATGACTTCAGCAGCCACGCCGGATGACCGGGACGATCGGCGAAGCAGAGGCGCCGGCGGCCGCAGCGGTCGATCAGGATCCGGCGCCAAGGGGCCGGGTGCTGCCCGGCGCTCGAACTCGTCCGGCTCAGCGCGATCGGGGTCCGATCGGCAGGGAGCCTCTCGCTCGCAGGGCTACCGGGGCTCTCGGTCAGGCAGTTCGGACTCCGACGACCGTCGGCGCAACGGACGCCGACCTGCTGACGCCTCACGGCGTGACCGGGACACTCGCGAACAAGGGACTCGTGACGACGATCGTCGTGAGCGGTCCGCCGGCGCCAAGACGCGCAGGCGTGACGAGGGCGCTCCTGCGTCCCGCTCCGGCTCCGAGGGTTCTCGTCCCAAGGGACAGCGCTCCTACACGGGCAAGCCTCGCTACGCGGGCTCTGCGAACCGCTCCGAGCCACGGGACCGCGACGAGTCTCGTGGCCGCGGTGAGCGCCCCACCACCGGGGCCCGAGGCGCTGACGGCGAGCGGAACTCGAAGTCCCGCGACGAGTCACGTGGATACCGGGCAGGCTCCGCCTCCCGGCGCGGTGGTCAGCGTCCAGGCTCTCAGCGTCGTCCGGACTCTCAGCGTCGCCCTGTCTCGCAGCGAGCCGGGCGCGCCGAACGCGAACTCGAGAAGGTGGAGCGAATCGTCCCACCCGGGCTGGAGCGCGGAGCGGACGAACCAGACCTGCCCGAGGGCTACGACGAGTCGACGTTGCCCTTCGGCGTCCGGGCCGAGCTACGCGGACTCAGCAAGCAGCTCGCCGGGCGGGTGGGCGGACATCTCGCCGCCGCGGCCGAGCTCGTCGATCTCGATCCGGCGCTCGCCCTCCGACATGCCCTGGTCGCACGAAGGCTGGCCTCCCGTCTGCCGGTGGTGCGTGAGGCAGCTGCCGAGGCGGCTTATGCGGCCGGCGAGTTCGGGATCGCCCTGACGGAGTACCGGGCGATCCACCGCATGACGGGCAACGACGACTACCTACCGGTGATAGCCGATTGCGAGCGTGCGGTGGGCAAGCCACAAGCGGCGTTGCGGACGCTGCGGGAGGCGAACCACGGACGACTGAGCGCCGAGCAGAGGATCGAGGCGATCCTGGTGGAAGCGGGCACCCGCGACGACCTGGGCCAGCGGCCCGAGGCACAGCGGCTGCTGAAGGAAGCGATCGAGGCTCGCCGGGGTGGGCGCCGGGGACAGGCCCGGCTGCGCTTCGCCTATGCCGAACTGCTGCACGAGGCGGGGCAGGAATCGGCGGCGCGGGACTGGTTCGCCTCCGCCGACGCCTACGACGATCAGGGCGAACTCGAGGTGAGCCGACGAATCGCCGAACTCGACGGGATCGAGGTCCCCGAAGGGTCCGACGACGGTTACGACGACGAGTTCGAGGTCGTGGACGTGGACGTCGAAACGGACGAGGCTCCTGAGGAGGAGGAATGACGCGGTTCATCGACGCCTACGACGCGGCCATGTTCGACCTGGACGGGGTGGTCTATCTGGGGCCGGAACCGGTCAAGGGGTCGCCGGAGACGTTGTCGGAGTTGCGCGTTCTGGGCGTCCGCATCGGATTCGTCACGAACAACGCCGGTCGGTCGGCCGAGGTCGTGGTCGAACACCTCAACTCGCTGGGCATCGAATGCCATCGCGAGGACGTCGTGACGAGCACCCAGGCGATCGCCCAGCTGATGCTGCGCGAACTCCCCACCGGCGCGAAGGTGCTGGTGTGCGGGGCCCAGGCACTTGCCGACGAGATGGCGTCCGTGGGCTTCACCCTGGTGGACAACTATCTCGGCGAGCCGGACGCGGTGGTGCAGGGCTACGACCCGCAGATGTCGTTCCCGCAGATCGACGACGCATGCTTCGCCATTCAGCGCGGAGCCAGATGGTTCGGCACGAACACCGACATCAACCGGCCGACCCACCTCGGCCTGACCCCCGGCGCCGGCTCCCAGATCGCCTGCGTCCAGGTGTGCGTCGACACCGAGCCGATGATCGCAGGCAAGCCTTACCCGCCGCTGCTGCAGGAGACGATCAAACGCATCGGAGCTGAGCATCCGGTGTTCGTGGGCGATCGTCTCGACACCGACATCGCAGGCGCCCACAACGTCGGGATCGATTCGTTCCTCGTCTTCACCGGCGCCCACGGCAAGCGGGAGCTGGTCGCGGCGGTGCCCCAGCAGCGTCCCACGGCCATCGGCCACGACCTGCGCGGGCTCGTGCGTCCCAAGCGTGAGGCCACGTGGGACGGAGCGATCGTCCGGTGCCAGGACGCGGTGGCGACGGCTTCGAGCGGCCAGGTGCATGTCGAGGGCCCGCTGGACGACGTCGACCAGCAACTCGACGCGCTGTGGGCCGTCGTCCAGCACACGTGGCGTGATGCGGGGCTCGACGCATCGGCCGCACTCGATCGGCTGGGACTGCTGTCATGAGCGACGAGCCCGATCGTGCTTCCGGCCGGACGACGCCTCCGGTGACCGGTGACGAGCGCATCGATTCGGCCATCGCGGCGCTCGGCGACCTCGACGATCTCCCCGCGGGAGCGCGGCTGGAACGCCTGACCGAGGCTCACGAGGCGCTGGTCGAGGTGCTGGAGACCTCACGCGATTCCTCGGCGGGCCAGGCAGGCCGGATTCCGGGGCCGGGCGCGCACTAGTCATGAGACTCGATCTGGCCCTGGTCCAACGCGGGCTGGCGCGTTCCAGGTCGCAGGCCCACGAACTCATCCGCTCCGGGCGGGTCCGCGTCAACGGCAGCGGGGTGCGCCGTCCGGCCCATGACGTCGATGCGGGCGACACGGTCGAAGCGGATGCCGATCGCTGGGTGTCGCGGGCGGCGCACAAGCTGATCGGTGCCCTCGACGCGAGCGGCACCGCCGTGCCGGCACGTGTGCTCGATGCTGGAGCCTCCACCGGCGGATTCACGCAGGTGCTGCTCGATCGGGGTGCCCGTCGCGTCTACGCGGTGGATGTCGGGCACGATCAGCTGGCGCCGGTGATCAGGCAGGATCCGCGCGTCCGCGTGCGGGAGGGGCTCAACCTGCGAGACCTCGGCATGCACGACCTGGACGACGAGCCGGTCGACCTCGCCGTCGGCGACGTCTCCTTCATCTCCCTGGTGATGCTGCTGGAGCCGATCTTCGCTGTCGTCGCCCCCGGCGGGCAGGCGCTGCTCATGGTCAAGCCTCAGTTCGAGGTGGGACGCGAACGACTCGGCGCCGGGGGCGTCGTCCGGTCGGCGGCCGATCGTGCCGAGGCGATCGATCGGGTGGTCGCTCGTGCCGGTGAACTCGGCTGGACGGACACGTGGCGAGGGGACAGCCGATTGCCGGGACCCGCCGGAAACCTGGAGCACTTCGTGCGTTTCGAACGCGAGTCGTCGTCCCGAACGAGTGGGCCGACGCCGTTCCGGGGTGAGGGTGGGTAGGCTGCAACGCGTGAGCCAGACCGCAGCGCCGAGCACCGGGCACCCGAGCCAGCCACGCCGGGTGGGCATTCTGCTGCACCCGGCGCGGCCTGAAGCCGTCGATGCGGCGGTCGAGTTCGTGCGGGGTATCGCCGGGAGCGGCATCACCTGCGTCGGGCTCGGCGAGCGCGTCCCCGAACTGCAGCACCGTCTCCCCGACATTCCCATAGAGCGACAGCCGGCGTCCCGGCTCGGCGACGTGGAGCTCATGGTCGTGTTCGGTGGGGACGGCACGATCCTGCGGGCCGCGGAGTTCGTCGTCCCGCTAGGCGTTCCCCTGCTGGGCGTCAACCTCGGACATGTCGGGTTCCTGGCCGAGCTCGAGTCGCACGACCTCCACAAGCTCGTCCAGCACGTCGCCGACCGCGACTACACGGTCGAGGAACGGCTCACCCTGCGCGTCGAGGTCTCCGACCGGGCCGGTCTCCCGGTCTGGCACTCGTTCGCCGTCAACGAGGTCTCGCTGGAGAAGGCCGCCCGCGAGAAGATGCTCGACGTTCTCGTCGAGATCGACGGTCTGCCGATCTCGCGCTGGGGCTGCGACGGCATGCTCGTGTCGACGCCCACGGGCTCGACCGCCTACGCGTTCTCGGCCGGGGGACCCATCGTCTGGCCGGACGTGCAGGCCTTCCTCGTCGTCCCGATGGCCGCTCACGCACTGTTCGCCCGTCCCATGGTGCTGGAACCCAACTCGCGGGTCGATCTGACGCTGTCGAGCCACGTCGTCGCGCATGCCATCGTCTGGTGCGACGGACGGCGCTCGATCGACCTGGCTCCGGGCGCCCACATCACCGTGTACCGCGGTGAGCACAACCTCCGGGTGGCCAGGCTGCAGGAGCAGCCGTTCACGTCGCGGCTGGTGAAGAAGTTCGAACTGCCGATCGACGGTTTCCGGGGTCCGGGGCAGCGCTGATGCTGGTCGAGCTGCGGATCGCGAACCTCGGAGTGATCGCGGACGCGACCTTGTCCCCGTCGCCGGGCATGACCGTGGTCACCGGCGAGACCGGCGCCGGCAAGACCATGATCGTCACGGGGCTCGGCCTGCTGCTGGGGGAGCGGGCGGACGGCGGAATCGTCCGCAGGGGCAGTTCGAGGGCCGTCGTGGAGGGTAGGTTCACCGGCCTCGATGCCGTGACCGATGCCCTCGACGGAGTGGGAGCAGGCCTCGACGGGGACGAACTGCTGGTGGCCCGGCACGTGAGCGCCCAGGGCCGTTCCCGGGCCTTCGTCGGCGGCGTCCAGGCGCCGATCTCGCACATGGGCGCGATCACCGGCGAACTGGCCACGATCCACGGCCAGTCGGAACAGCTCCGACTGGGGACGGCCGAGCGGCAGAGAGAAGTGCTGGACCGCAGCGGTGGCACCGCGCTCGCGAATTCGCTGACCGCCTACCGCGAGGCCTTCGCCCGGCGTTCGGCGCTTCGTGCTGAGCGCGAGGACATCGTCGCCCATGCGCTGGAGCGTGCTCGCGAGGCCGACCTCCTGCGGTTCGGGCTGGACGAGATCACGCACGTCGATCCCCAGCCCGGTGAGGACGAGCAACTGGCGACGGAGGCCGCGCGGCTCCAGGCGATCGACGATCTCCGCATGCTGGCCGAACGCGCGGGTCATGCGCTGTCGGGCTCGGACGAGGGCGATCCGGACGACCCGGGCGCCGTCGGTCTCGCCGGGGTCGCGCGTCATGCCCTCGACCAGGTGGCCCAGCTGGACGACGGCGCCCGTGAACTGGCCGGGCTGGCCCGTTCGGTGACCGGACAGGTCAACGACCTCGCGGCACAGGTGGCGTCCTACCTCGCCGATCTCGATGCCGACCCCCTGCGCTTGGAGGCGGTGACCACGCGGCGGGCAGAGCTCGCGTCCCTCACCCGGAAGTACGGCACCACCATCGACGAGGTGCTCGCCTGGGCGCAGGAGGCCGCCGCTCGCTGCGCCACCCTGTCGGACAGCGACGACCGGCTCGCGCACCTTGATGCGGAGCTGTCCAGGCTGGACGGACGCGTCGCGGAACTCGGGCAGGAACTGACAGACCTGCGTGAGCAGGCCGCCGATCGGCTCACCAGGGCCGTGCAGGGTGAGCTGGCCGCGCTCGCCATGCCTCATGCCCGACTGGGCTTCGACCTGCGCCCCCTGCCGGAGCCCGGGCCGTGGGGACGCGAGCAGATCGTGCTGCTCTTCGCCGCCAACCCGGGAGCGGTACCCGCGCCTCTGGCCAAGGTCGCCTCCGGTGGCGAACTCTCGCGCGTCCG
Organism: Brooklawnia cerclae; assembly: GCF_011758645.1. Classification (NCBI taxonomy): domain Bacteria; kingdom Bacillati; phylum Actinomycetota; class Actinomycetes; order Propionibacteriales; family Propionibacteriaceae; genus Brooklawnia; species Brooklawnia cerclae. Next base: position 801,795 of record NZ_JAAMOZ010000001.1, read on the forward strand.
GTTGGCGCTCGAGGTGGTGCTGGCGGCCGGCGATCCCGGGCACGTCTTCATCTTCGACGAGGTGGACGCCGGGGTCGGTGGCGCGGTCGCCGTCGAGGTCGGCCGTCGCCTGGCACGCCTGGCCGCCCACTCCCAGGTGATCGTGGTCACCCACCTCGCCCAGGTCGCGGCCTTCGCCGACGCTCATTGGGTCGTCTCGAAGTCGGACGACGGCCGCGTCACGACCAGCGATCTGAGATGCCTCACGGATGACGACCGGGAGGCCGAGCTGGCCCGGATGATGGGGGGCCTCGCCGACAGCGAGTCGGGGCTCGCCCATGCCCGCGAACTGCTGGCCAACGCTCGGGACGACGCCACTCCGAGCGTCTGAGCGGGCTCCACCGTGGTGCCGCCGGTTTGTTGTCGGCGTGCGATGTCGTGTAGCGTCCCTATCGTCATAAATGAGAACGACTATCATTCTCTATGAATGGTGACCGTGTGATGAGGGAGCCGTGGGATGCCCGCAAGAATGGCACGTCGCGCAGTGTCGGTGTTGACAGCAGTGCTGATGATGATCGGGGGCGCCCTGGGCGGTGTCACAGCGGCCTTCGGACAGGAGGGTGAACCTCCCGCCCCGCAGGACAAGCGAGTGCTGGGCGCCGTCCACACCGATGCGATCGCGGCCTTCGTGGACGACGGTCGGCTTGTCGCACGGACGATGGCCGACGTCGACGGCGAGCTGGGGAAGCGTCTCGAGACCGACTCGCTGATCTTCAACCTGGACGGCGGCCAGACCAGCGTTCCGGCTGGAGCCTCGTACGAGTTCCTCGGCCCCCGCGAGACCATCTGGATGGCACCGCAGACCCAGAACATGTCCCTCATCTGGCCCGGGTTCTCGACGCAGGCACCGAGCCTGATCGAGGCGATCGGAACCAGCGGGGTCGTCGGGATCGACCTCACCGGGTTCGAGGGGCCGCAGTCCGACAGCTATCTCGAGGTGTTCACCATGGGGGCTTTCGGCAACCCGACACGCATCTACTCCACGAAGGACTCCCTGACCTCGTGGTCGCGCAACGCGAACATGCACACCCACGTGAACTGGGCCTTCTCGGACCCCGGCAGGTATGTGCTCGAGTTCACGCTGTCGACCATCATCGACGGCACGCCCCAGACCGCCACCCAGGACTACGTCTTCTTCGTCGGCGACATGGCGGACTACCCGACCGTCACGCCCACCGTCGCGCTGACCTCCGATCCGGCGGAGCCGGGCGTCGGCGAGACCGTGGCGCTGACCGCCACCGTCGCCCCGGCCGAGGCCGAGGGCTACGTGGAGTTTTTCGACGGCAGCACCTCCTTGGGCTGGGAGACCGTCGAGGACGGCCAGGCCAGCCTGTCCGATGTCGCGCTGTCGGTCGGTGGCCACTCGCTGACCGCGAACTTCACGCCTCGGTGGTCGCAGGAGTCCGCTGCGGCGCAGTCCGACGCCATCAACGTCCAGATGCCGGGGGCGACCCTGGTCAACACGGCTCCGCCCTCGATCTCGGGCACCCCGGCCGTGGGCGGGGTGCTGACTGCGAGCGAGGGGGGATGGACCCCCGCTCCCGACTCCGTCTCGTACCAGTGGTTGCGCGACGGCCACCCCGTCACGGGCGCGACCGGAGCGACCTACACGCCAGGCGTCGCGGACGCCGGTGCGACCATCAGCGCGGCTGTGACCCTCGTCGCCCAGGGCTACGAGGACGCCGTCGCGACCACCGAGGGGGTCGTCATCGACCGGCAGCCCCTCATCGACCCGCCCGCGTCCCCGGCCGCGGACGAACTCGACGACGGCAATCACAGCGGCCTCCGGGCGGTCGTCGACGAGGGTACCGTCACGATCCGTTTCGCGGACGGTGCGGTCACCGACGGGGACTGGGTCTACCTGCACGGATACTCCGAACCGGTCGACCTGGGATGGCACCAGGTCAGGGACGGCGCGATCGTGGTGGACGTCAGCGGGCTCACACCCGGGGAACACCGGATCGCGGTGCAGGCGCTGGACGGTGGCCTCATCGGCTGGGTGGGTCTCACCGTCGTCAAGGCTCCTGAACCCACCGACTCCGTACCCAGCAGCCCCGTCTCCTCGAGCCCCACGTCGTCGGATCCCGCGTCGAGCGCGCCCAGGTCCAGCGCTCCTACGGGTGCCGATGGGCGTCCCTTGCCGCAGACCGGACTGTTCGGCGGTGCGCCGTCGTCCGGTGGGGGTTTCGTCGGGGCCGGTGCGGGCGTAGGGGCTGTGCTCCTTCTCGGCCTGGGGGCATGGCTGGTGGTCCATCGTCGGACGACCCGCAAGGACTAGGGCATCCGCACCGGCTCGCGGGGGAGTAGGCTGCCGTCCCAGACTGCGCGAGCGAAGGAGTCGCCGATGAATGACCTGCCCCCGTTTGGGCCGGGACGCCACCTGTTGAGCGTCCAGCAGTTCGATCGGGAGGGGTTGATGCGGTTGTTCGGGCTCGCCGATCTCGTGCGGCCGATCGCCGCCCGCCGTGAGCGGTGCACCGTGCTGGACGGCGCGGTGCTCGGCAGCCTGTTCTTCGAGCCGAGCACGCGAACCCGGCTCAGCTTCGAGTCGGCTTTCCTCAGGCTCGGTGGGGAGGTCACGACCACCACGGGCTTCACGTTCTCGTCCATGGCCAAGGGGGAATCCATCCACGACACCTCACGTGTGGTGTCCGGATACTCCGACGTGCTGGTCGTCCGTCACCCGGACGAGGGCTCAGTGGCGGAGTTCGCCGCGGCATCGGTCGTCCCCGTCGTCAATGCCGGCGACGGGACGGGAGAACACCCCAGCCAGGCGCTGCTCGACTTCTACACACTCGGCAACGAGCTCCAGGCGCGGGGCAAGCCGGTCGACGGGTGCACGATCGCGATCGTCGGCGACCTGAAGTACGGCCGCACGGTGCATTCGCTGATGAAACTGCTCGCGGTGGCCGATCACATCGCATTCCGCATGTTCAGCCCGCCCAGCCTGGAACTGCCGATCGAGGTGGAACGCTACGTCAACGAGCGCGGCCACACCGTGCACGAGTGCGACTCCGTGGCCGAGGCCGTGTCGGGCGCCGACGTGGTGTACGCCACCCGCGTCCAGCGCGAGCGCATGACTGAGGAAGTGCTGGCTACGGCGAACGTGTCGGGCAACCTGCTGAACCGCCGGATCCTGCGGGATGCCGACGCGGAGGACATCATCATCATGCATCCGCTGCCCCGCGACTCACGGCTCGACTCGTTCGACCTCGCCACGGACGTGGACGACCTGCCAGGGCTGTCCATCTTCCGCCAGACCGACAACGGCCTTCTGATCCGCATGGCGATCTTCCTCACTGCTCTGGGGTGCTCACCCGAGGAGGTCCAGGCGGCCACCAAGCCCCATCGTTGGGACGCGACCCTTCGCTGGCCGTGATCAGTCGGCGAACACCCGTGCGAGGTCGTACGCGGGCGCTCGCTCGACCTGCTCCAACAGACATGAGGCCGGCTGCCTGTCGGGACGGAACCGCAACAGCGTGACCGCGTGCCGGAAGCGGTAGCCCTCGAGTTGATCGAACGCCACTTCGACGACGAGTTCCGGGCGCAGCGCCACGGCCTGCGGATCGTCGGCGGCCTGGAAGCGGGAACGGGGACGTTCCAGCGTGATCGGCGTGCCGGTATCGTCCCGCACCACCAGCGGCGCGAGTTCGTGTTCGAGACTGTCGCGCAGTTGATCCGGCAACGCGCCGATCCCCCCGATCGGCACCAGCGTGCCGTCGTCGGTGTACAGACCCAGCAGCAGTGAACCCACTCCGTGCCCGCGCTTGTGGACGCGGTAACCGACGACGACCGCCTCGGCGGTGCGGTGGTGCTTGACCTTCAGCCATCCCCGCTTCCCGGGTTCGTAGACGCCCCGGCGGTCCTTGGCGACGATCCCGTCGAGGCCTGCCCCCTCGAAGCCCGTGAACCAGCGCGCGGCCAGGTCGGGCTCGTCGGTCCAGCGGCTGAGGTGCACCGACGGGTGGTCCTCGCGCGCGGCGAAGAACGCGTCCAGACGGTCGCGTCGCTCCTGCCAGCCGAGGCTGGTCAGATCGTCACCGCCCTCGGCGAGCAGGTCGAACAGGATCAGTTCCGCGGGCGTCTCGGCCGCGAGACGGGCCACGCGCGAGGCGGCCGGATGGATGCGCTGGCTCAGCGCCGTCCAGTCGAGACGTTCCGCCCCGGCCGCGCCCGTGCGGACGACGAGTTCGCCGTCCGCGATCATTCCGTCGGGCATCCATCGTCCGAGCGCGGCGACGACCTCGGGGAAGTAACCCGTCAGTGGCTTGCGGCCCCGGCTGTCCAGCACGAGTTGGTCACCGTCCCGGCCGACGATGCACCGGAACCCGTCCCACTTGGGCTCATAGGCGAAATCGCCGCCCGTCGGGATCACGTCGACAGACTTGGCGAGCATCGGCGCCAGGGGCAGCCGCAGCGGCAGCGTCATGGGCACCATCCCAGCACGGCAGGCCGCTTCAGGGAACCCCGTGGGCGACACGATCGGACGCCAGGGTGTGCCGATGCCACGCGGACGACAGCGACGTTGTAGGCTGGAGGCCCGTGGGGAACGCCAATCAGACCAAACATGTGTTCGTGACTGGAGGCGTCGCCTCCTCGCTGGGTAAGGGGCTCACGGCCTCCAGCCTCGGCCGATTGCTGGTGGCTCGCGGCCTGCGAGTGACCATGCAGAAACTCGATCCGTATCTCAACGTGGACCCGGGGACGATGAACCCGTTCCAGCACGGTGAGGTGTTCGTCACCGAGGACGGTGCCGAGACCGATCTCGACATCGGTCACTACGAACGCTTCCTCGACCGCAACCTGACGGCCGAGGCCAACGTCACCACCGGCAAGGTCTACAGCAGCGTCATCGCCAAGGAACGCCGCGGCGACTACCTGGGTGAGTGCGTTCAGGTGATCCCGCACATCACCAACGACATCAAGGAGCGCATGCTCGGAGTCGCACAGCCGGGCGACGACATCGTCATCCACGAGATCGGCGGCACGGTGGGCGACATCGAGTCGCAGCCCTTCCTGGAGGCGGCTCGTCAGGTCCGTCACGACATCGGCCGTGAGAACGTGTTCTTCCTGCACGTCTCGCTCGTTCCGTACATCGGGCCCAGTGGGGAGCTGAAGACCAAGCCCACCCAGCACTCGGTGGCTGCCCTGCGGGGAGCGGGCATCCAGCCGGACGCGGTCGTCTGCCGTTCGGCCATGCCGATTCCCCAGGGAATCAAGCACAAGGTCGCCATGTTCTGCGACGTGGACGAGGAGGCTGTCATCAGCTGCCCCGACGCGCCCAGCATCTACGCGATCCCGAAGGTGCTGCATGCCGAGGGCCTGGACGCCTACGTCGTGCGCCGCCTGGGCGTGCGTTTCCGCGACGTCAACTGGGACAGCTGGAACGATCTGCTCGAGCGCATCGAGCACCCGCGCCAGACCGTGACCGTCGCGCTCGTGGGCAAGTACATCGACCTGCCGGACGCCTACCTGAGCGTGGTCGAGGCTCTTCGTGCCGGCGGCTTCGCCAACTGGGCGAGGGTCGAGGTGCGGTGGGTGCCCAGCGACGAATGCGAGACCCCTGAGGGGGCCGCTTCCCATCTGGGTGACGTCGACGGCGTGGTGGTTCCGGGTGGCTTCGGCATCCGCGGTGTCGAGGGCAAGGTCGGCGCGATCTGCTACGCCCGGGAGCACCAGATCCCCATCCTCGGGCTCTGCCTCGGCCTGCAGTGCATGGTGATCGAGGTGGCCCGCGACATGGCCGGGATCACCGACGCGGCGTCGAGCGAGTTCGACCCGGAGTCGGCCAACCCCGTGATCGCCACGATGGCCGAGCAGCAGTCCATCGTGCAGGGCGACGGCGACCTGGGCGGCTCGATGAGGCTCGGTGCGTACCCGGCCGAGTTGGTCAGGGGCACCCTGGTGCAGCAGCTCTACGGCAGGACGAAGGTCGAGGAGCGTCACCGCCACCGCTACGAGGTGAACAACGCCTACCGTGAGCGCTTGGAGGCCGCAGGCCTGGTGATCTCGGGCCTGTCGCCCGACCGCAACCTGGTCGAGTTCATCGAGCTGCCGACCAGCGTCCACCCGTTCTTCGTCGCCACGCAGGCACACCCGGAGTTCAAGTCGCGGCCCATCGGGTCACACCCCCTGTTCAAGGGGCTGATCGCTGCGGCGCTCGCCCGTCAGGCCGAGTCGCGTCTGCCCGTGGACGCGCCCGAGCCCGCGTCGCAGCCCGCGCCCGCCGAGGAACTGGTGACGGCTCCCACCGCGACCGTCACGGCCTGAGGAGGCCGGGTGAACGCGGTCATGGACGATCTGGTGGATGTGCCCGAGAGCTGGCCCGTGGTCTCCCACGAGGTCAAGGCGACCGGCCGGGTGCAGAACTTCGTCGAGGAGCGGGTGGTCACTCCGACCGGTGACACGATGGTGCGACAGTGGGTGGGCCATCCCGGCGCCGTGGGCATCATGGCACTGGACGACCAGGGCCGCATCGCCGTCGTCCACCAGTACCGGCACCCCGTGGGCATGCGGCTGGTCGAGCCACCGGCGGGCATTCTCGACATGGACGGCGAACGGGCGGTGGAGGCCGCCCAGCGCGAGCTGGCGGAGGAAGCGCAGCTGGCCGCGTCCGACTGGTCGGTGCTGGTCGACCTGTTCACCTCACCCGGTGGGCTGGAGGAGTCGCTGCGCGTCTACCTCGCGCGCGACCTACGGCCCGCGCCGCGTCCCGACGGGTTCGTGGTCGCCGACGAGGAGACCGACATGGGGCTCGCATGGTTGCCGCTCGACACCCTCGTCGAACGGGTCTATGCGGGCCAGGTGCAGAACCCCACCATGGTGGCGGGCACACTGGCACTGGCGCTGGCCATTGCCACCGGACGCGTGGAGCGGCTGCGTCCCCCGACGGCGCCGTGGCCGGCCCGCACGCTGAAGGAGGCGCGCGATCGGAAAGGTGCCTGACCAGCCCCCCGATGACCATCCCGCGCCGCAGCCCCCGATGCTGCGGCTGGTGGGAGAGTTCCTCGATCACCTCGTGGTCGAGCGGGGCCTGTCGGCCAACACGGTGTCGGCCTATCGGCGCGATCTCACCCGGTATTGCGACTGGCTCGCAGGCAGGGGCATCGAGGCGCCCGACGAGGTCCATGCCGCGGACGTCGCCGGCTACCAGCTCGCCCTCGCCTCGGGAGAGGGGGGACGCCGTCCGCTGTCGCCCGCGAGCGTGGCCCGGGCGATCGTCGCCGTGCGGGCGATGCACGCGTTCGCCGCGTCCGAGCACCTGGCTCCCGACAACCCGGCCGTCGAGATCAGCCCTCCGTCGCCGGGAAAGCGCTTGCCCAAGGCTCTGTCGATCGACGAGGTGCGCCGCCTGCTCGATGCCGTCGACCGGACCACCCCCGAGGGACTGAGGGACGCGGCCCTGCTCGAGGTGCTGTACGGCACCGGAGCCCGCATCAGCGAGGCCGTCGGCCTGGACGTGGACGATCTGACGCGCGTCCTGGCCGCTCCGGAACTGGGGTTGCGCCTGGTCGGCAAGGGTGACAAGGAGCGGGTCGTCCCCCTGGGCAGCTACGCCGCGCAGGCGGTGGACGCCTGGCTCGTCCGAGGTCGTCCGGCCTTCGCGCGGAACGCCAGGGCGGCGACGCCCGCGCTGCTGCTCAACACTCGCGGCGCCCGGCTCTCGCGCCAGAGCGCGTGGGGCATCATCCGCGCCCGGGCGGCCGACGCGGGGATCACCACGGAGGTGTCACCGCACAGCCTGCGGCACAGTTTCGCGACGCACCTGCTCGACGGGGGCGCGGACGTCCGTGTCGTCCAGGAGTTGCTCGGCCATGCCTCAGTTACGACCACCCAGATCTATACCGAGGTCACCGTCGACCATCTCCGCGAGGTCTTTCGCAGCGCCCATCCCCGGGCCCTGGGCTGAGGGGTCTGCCACGCGCCTCCAACCGCGCCGCAAAGCGGTCGCGGCAACGCTATGTCGACTATTGTGTGGACGACACGGGTGATGGACAGGGAGCATGGAATGGACAATGGGTCGCTGCGGGCCGACGAGGGCCTCTTCGATGATGAGACCGACGACTCGATGGGCCCGACAGGGCGCCCGCTTCCCGACCTCCCCGAGGTGACACCGCCGGCACCCGGCCCGAAGAACGCGACCATCATCTCGATGACCAACCAGAAGGGCGGCGTCGGCAAGACCACCACCACGATCAACCTGGGCGCTGCCCTCGTGGAGACCGGCCGGCGCATCCTGCTCGTCGACTTCGACCCCCAGGGATCGCTGTCGGTGGGGCTCGGAGTCAACCCGCACACGCTGGACGAGTCCATCTACAACCTGCTGTTGTCCCACGACTACACCTTCGACGAGGTCGTCCTGTCGACGAGCGTGGAGGGGCTCGACCTGTTGCCGGCCAACATCGACCTGTCGGCCGCCGAGCTCCAACTGGTCAGCGAGGTCGCCCGTGAGCAGTCCCTGAAGCGGGTGCTGGACCCGATCCGCGATCGCTACGACTACATCCTCATCGACTGCGCGCCCTCGCTCGGTCTGCTGACGGTCAACGCGCTGACGGCCTCCGACAAGGTGCTCATCCCGCTCGAGTGTGAGTTCTTCGCATTGCGCGGTGTGGCCCTGCTGACCGCCACCATCCAGAAGGTCGTCGACCGGCTCAACCCCGACCTGGAGGTACTGGGCATCGTCGCGACCATGTACGACTCCCGCACCCTGCACAGTCGTGAAGTGCTCCAGCGCGTGCTGGAGGCCTTCGACGACACCGTCTTCCACGCCGTGATCCGCCGCACCGTGAAGTTCCCCGAGACCACGGTCGCCGGCGAGCCGATCACGACGTACGCGCCGACCAATCCGGGTGCGGACGCCTACCGCATGCTCGCGAGGGAGGTGCTGTACCGATGCCACGCGATATGAACCCGTCCGACGCCACGGGCCGGGTGCGCCACGACGAGAAGATCACCGTCTACGTGAGCCGTGACGAACTGCTGGCGCTTGAACAGGTGCGGCTTCGCCTGCGGGCCGATTTCGACATCGCGGTCGACCGGGGGCGCTTGGTACGTGAGGCCGTGGCCCTGCTCGTCGACGATCTGGCGACCGGGGGCGCTGGGTCGGTCGTGGTCCAGCGGCTGCGACAGTGACCGCCGACGCCGGCGTCGCGTCGGCCGACGGCGGCTTCCTGATCAGGCTCGACAACTTCGAGGGGCCGTTCGACCTGCTGCTGCAGCTCATCAGCCGCCACCAGATGGACATCACCGAGGTGGCGCTGAGCAAGGTGACCGACGAGTTCATCGCCCATGTGAAGGCCGGCGGTGAGGTGTGGGATCTGGAGCAGACCTCGTCCTTCCTGGTCGTCGCGGCGACATTGCTCGACCTCAAAGCGGCCCGGCTGCTGCCCAGCGGGGAGGTCGACGACCCCGAGGACCTGGCCGCCCTGGAGGCGCGCGACCTGCTGTTCGCCCGGCTCCTGCAGTATCGCGCCTACAAACAGGTCTCGGTGTGGTTCGCCGATGCGCTGGCCCGCGCGGCGCTGGTGCACGCGCGGCCCGGTGGGCTGGAGGACCGGTTCCGGGGACTGCTGCCGGAGGTGACCATCCCGGGTGGTGCCGAGCGGCTCGCCCGTCTGGCCGAGAAGGCCCTCACCCCGGACGCCGAGCCCGTCATGCCGATCTCGCAGCTGCATGTGCCGCACGTCAGCGTGGCTGAGCAGGCCGGGCTGGTGGCCGCCCGGTTGAGACGTGCGCGGGCGTTGACGTTTCGCGCGCTGACGGGGGACGCCGACCGCCTGACCACGGTCGCTCGCTTCCTGGCGCTGCTGGAACTGTTCCGGCAGGGACAGGTCGGGTTCGAACAACTCGCGCCGCTGGCCGAGCTGACGATCCGGTGGACGGGAACCGAGTCGGGGGAGCTGACCGTCACCGACGAGTTCGACACTCCGCCGGGCGAGGAGCTACCGTCCGACGAGAAGGGGGGACAGCAATGACCGAACGGGATGCCGGCATGACGCCGGGCAACACCCAGGTGCCGGGCGACGAGCCCGCGGCGACCGACGACCCCCGTGCGCTGGGAGCCGCCCTGGAGGCGCTGCTCCTGCTGGCCACCGAGCCGCTCGCCGAGGTCGTGCTGGCCGAGGCCGTGGACGTCCCGGTGGCGGCCGTGGGACATGTGCTGCACGATCTCGCCACGTTCTACGACGCGACTGGCCGGGGATTCCAGCTGCGCCGGATAGCCGGCGGCTGGCAGTACGCCACGCGTCCCGAGCAGGCCGAACTCGTCTCGCGCTGGGTGGTCGAGGGCCAGCAGAACCGGCTCACCCAGGCCGCCCTGGAGACGCTGGCCGTCATCGCCTACATGCAGCCGGTGCCCCGCTCCCGCGTCTCCGCCGTGCGGGGTGTCAACGTGGACGGGGTGGTGCGCACGCTGCTCGCCCGCGACCTGGTCGCCGAGCAGGGGCAGGACGCCGTCACGGGCGCCGGTCTGCTCACCACGACCGACTATTTCCTTGAGCGACTGGGGCTCGCGTCCCTGTCCGACCTTCCGCCGATCGCCCCCCACCTGCCCGAGGCCTCCGACCTGGAGGCCGAACTGGCGGCGCTGGCCATCGTCCCCGAAATCAGCGAGGAGAACCATGAGTGAGCATGACTCCCAGAACGAGGGCCTCAGGCTGCAAAAGGCCCTGGCCCAGGCCGGTGTGGCCAGCCGCCGGGCGTCCGAGGAACTGATCGCGGCCGGCCGCGTCGAGGTCAACGGGCACATCGTCACCGAGCAGGGCACGCGTGTCGACCCCGAGCGCGACACGATCCGCGTGGACGGCGCCCGCATCCCGCCGCCACGACGCCATCTCTACCTGGCTCTCAACAAGCCGCGTGGCGTGGTGTCGACGATGGACGATCCCGAGGGCCGCCCCAGCCTCGATCAGTACGTGCCGCGGCACCAGCGCCTGTTCCATGTCGGGCGCCTCGACACCGACACCGAGGGCCTGATCATCCTCACCAACGACGGCGACCTCGCCAACACCCTCATGCACCCGAGCCACGAGGTTCCCAAGACCTACCTGGCCGAGGTGGAGGGGCTGCTCGACAACAAGGCGATCCGGCGTCTGGAGAAGGGCGTCACTCTCGAGGACGGGCATATCCGAGCCGACAAGGTGAAGCTGGTCACACGCGCCGAGTCGCGCAGCCTGGTGCAGCTGACCCTGCACTCGGGGCGCAACCGCATCGTCCGGCGCATGTTCGACGCCATCGGTCATCCCGTGCGGCAGTTGTCGCGCCTGTCGATCGGGCCCGTGCGGCTCGGCCAGCTGCCGGTGGGCGAGACCCGCGAGCTCACCCGTGAGGAACTCGGGGCGCTGCTCGACATCATCGGGCGCTGATCCGGACGGGCCGCCGGTCGGTCCCGACGAGGCCCGGATGGGCTCCCAGCTTCGTCGGGTAGTGTGCACGGGTGCACAACTTCGTACCGAGCTCCCGGAAGCGCCGGACGATCCGCCTCATGGGCGTCGCGTCGGTGACCGTTCTCGCACTCCTGCTGGGGGCCTGCGGTGGGGACAGCGGCGATGACGCCAGCACCAGCCCGTCGACTCCCGCGTCGAGTGACAGTGCGACGGCCACGCCGAGCGAGACCCCGAGCGCGACGCCGACGGTCGAACCCACCACCCTGGGCGACCTGTCGACGATCGAGGTCAGCCAGGACATGAGCGTCGAGCCCACCATCACCGCGCCCTATCCGTTCGTGGTGGACCAGACCATGACCAAGGTGATCGTGGAGGGCAGCGGGCGCACCGTGCCGGACACCAGCGCCACGGTGCAGGTTCAGTACGTGGGCATCAACGCCCGCACGGGTGCCACGTTCGACTCCTCCTGGTCGTCGGGCTCACCGGTCGCCTTCCAGCTCACCCAGCTGATCTCCGGCTTCGGCAGCGGTGTGGTCAACCACACCGTCGGCTCGCGGCTGGCGATCGCGATCACCAGCGACGACGGGTACGGCGACAGCGGCTACAGCACCATCGGCATCGAGGCCGGCGACACGTTGCTGTTCATCGTCGACATCCTCGACACCGAGCTCTCGGGCCCCTCGGGCGAGACCGTGACGCCGCCGGACGGGCTGCCGCTGGTGAGCGAGGAGAACGGCGTCCCGAAGATCACCATTCCCGAGGGACTGGCCGAGCCGACAGCCGTGCAGGTGCAACCGTTGATCCAGGGATCCGGCCGCGAGCTGGGCTCGTCCGACGCCTTGACCTCCCACGCCGTGTGCACCACGTGGGACGGGAACGAGTACTACAACGACTACGGCGAGGCCGCCGTGAGCGACGCCTCGTCGGGCAGCGTCCACCAGGCGCTGTTCAACGCGCTGGTCGGCCAGAAGACCGGCAGCCGGGTGCTGGTGACGATGCCGGGCTCCGTGGCCTACCCGAACGGGAACAGGACGCCCAGCCTCGCCGCGAACACGTCGGTCGCCTGCGTCGTGGACATCCTGTTCACCTCAACGTATTCGTAACCAGATCGTCGGATTCGGGCCGTAGCCTTTGGGCATGAAGCTCCCTGAATCGCTGGAACAGCACTTCAACGACCAGATCACCCTCGAGTTCGCATCGTCCATGGCCTACCGTCAGCTAGCCATCGAGATGGACGCCCAGAGCCTTCCCGGCATCGGCGCGTGGCTGCGTCACCAGGCGGACGAGGAGATCGTCCATGCCAACAAGTTCATCGACCACCTCGTCGATCGGGACAACCACCCGTCGATCGGGACGGTGGCCGCCCCCGAGGTGAAGCCCGGAGCCTCCCCGGTCGAGGTCTTCGAGGCGGCCCTGGCACACGAACAGCGGGTCTCGGAGGCCATCCGCGCCCTCTATCGCGCGAGCGAGGAGGCCGGGGACCTCGAATCCCGTCCGCTGCTCTTCTGGTTCATCGAGGAGCAGATCGAGGAGGAGTCCACCGTCAGCGAGATCATCACCCGCCTCAGCCTTGTGGAGGGCGACGGCAACGGCCTGCTGCGGTTGGACTCCGAACTCGGTGCCCGCAAGGCGGGAAGCACCGAGAACACCGGCTCCGAGGTCGGCTGACCCGAGGCGTCGACGGCCCGGCGGCCCATGCTCATCGCGGTGGGCGTGCCGGGTCGACGACCCACGGACGCCAGATCGCCTCGCTCTGCCACCACGGAGTTCCCCGGACGCGATCGAGCACCTCACCGGCGGAGCGCACCCGTGGCAGGCCCGCGGACGCGCACAACTCGGCCACGACATCTCCCGCGTCGGCCCCCAGCTCGGCCAGCGCTGCCAGGCTGACGGCCCCGTCTCGCTTGGCCAGGCGTTTTCCTGCCGTGTTGACGGCCAGGCCGACGTGTACGTACCGCGGAACGGTGAACCCGAGCCGGTCGGCCAGCCATGCCTGCCTCGGTGAGGAGTCCAGCAGGTCGGCGCCCCGGCAGACCTGCGTCACACCCTGGAGGCCGTCGTCCACGACCACCGCGAGGTTGTAGGCGGGGGTCCCGTCGGCGCGGAAGAGCACGAAGTCGTCGACGGCGCCGGTGAGTGTCCCGGCATGCAGGTCGGTGATCGTGGCGCTGGCCCCGCCCGACCGCACCCTGATCGCCGGGACGCGCGTGGCGCGGCGCTCCGCTCGCTGAGCCTCGGTGAGGTGCGCGCACGTTCCCGGGTAGGGGCGGTAGGAGCCGTGCGGGGCCCGGGATGCCTCGGCGATCTCGCGGCGGGTGCAGAAACACTCGTAGGTGTCCAGTCCCGCGGCCGCGTCCCGGTAGATCTCGAGCCGCTCGGACTGCCGGACGACCTCCCCGTCCCAGTCGATCCCCAGCGCCGACAGGTCGGCGAGCTGACGGCGTGCCACGTGTGGTGCGGCGGACACCCGCTGCTGGTCGAGGTCCTCGACGCGCAGCAGGAAGCCGAGACCCGCGTCCCGGGCGAACAACCACGCGAGAAGTGCGGTGCGCAGATTCCCCAGGTGAAGGTCGGACGTCGGGCTGGGTGCGAAGCGTCCTGCGGGCATGAACGGCAGCCTATGACGGGTTGTGGCCGATTGCCGGACGCGGCCGCGAGCCCGACACGCCGCGTACGCCTCATCCGCATCGCACTAGCGCGAACGCCCCTGTAAAGCCGCTCCGGTGCTGCTAGGTTGTCTGTCGTGGCAGCCCGCAAGACCGAACGGCTCGTCAATCTGACGATCCTTCTGCTGGTTTCGTCCCGTTTCGTGTCCAAGGAACACATCCGCGACACGATCGAGGGCTATCGCGGCCAGTCCGAGACCGCGTTCCAGCGTCAGTTCGAACGCGACAAGGACGAGTTGCGTGCACTCGGCGTCCCGATCGAGATGGGGAGCAACGACCCCATGTTCGACGACGAGGTCGGGTATCGCATCCCGCGCTGTGACTTCGAACTCCCGCCGATCGACTTCACGCCCCGGGAACTGATGGTGCTCGGGCTCGCGTCCACGGTGTGGCAGCAGGCCAGTGTGGCCGATCACACCGCCCGCGCGCTCGCCAAGCTGCGAGCGGCCGGCGTCGAACCGGATCCGGCGCGACTGACCGCCCTGGCTCCCCGGCTCAGCGCCCGGGAGGCCGCCTTCGAGCCGGCCTTCGACGCGGTGGTCGCGCGGCAGGCGATCACGTTCCGCTACCGGGGCACGGACGAGATCCGCACCGTCGAGCCGTGGCGTGTCGCCTGGCGCAACAACAGCTGGTACCTGCTCGGATTCGACCGGGGACGCGAGGCCCCCCGCGTCTTCAAGCTGTCGCGCATCAGCGACGTGCCGGTTCCCGTCGGGGAGCCCGATGCCTATGATGCGCCGGACCGGCAGCGGCAGGACGAGCTGCTCAAGGACCTGCGGCCCGCGACCGACACGTGGGCCGTCGTCGCGATCAGGGGCGATCGTGCTCCGGCTCTCCGCCGGCGCGGTGAGCAGTGGACCACGGACGTGACGTTGCCCTCCGGTTTCCGGGCGTGGCGGGTGCCCCTGAACGACAGCCTCGCGGCTCCCGAGATCGCCTCTTTCGGAGCCGATGTCCTGGTTCTGGAACCCGCGGACCTGCGGGCTGACGTCGTGGCGCATCTGCGTGGGGTGATCGGGGCGCACGGTTCCCCGGCGCCGGGATCACAGCCGGCGGATTCGCGGGGGGCCACCCGATGATGACGTCGCGAAGCCAGGTGGCTCGGCTGCTGTCGCTGGTGCCGTACCTGCAATCGCACGACGGGGTCACTCTCGACCAAGCCGCCGCCGATTTCGGCGTGACGCCCCGGCAGCTGCGCAAGGACCTCGATGTGCTGTGGATGTGCGGTCTGCCGGGAGGCCTGACCGATGACCTGATCGACTTCGACATGGACGCCGTCGACGGCCAGCGGGTCATCCACATCTCGAACGCGGGTTTCCTGACCAAGCCGTTGAGGTTCACCCAGCACGAGGCGGTGAGCCTGCTCGTGGCGCTGAACGCCATCGGAGGGATGACGGCGGGCGCGTTGCAGGACGCGGCGGCCGGTGCCGCCGGGAAGCTGTCGGCTGCGAGCGGTCATGACGACCCGGTCCTGCTGGCCATCAACACTGGCGACGATGCGCTGCGCTCCGCGCTCCTGGACGCCATCGAGGCCGGGCAACGGCTGCGGCTCACCTACGACGGGGCGGCCCGCGGCGAGACGACCACTCCCGTCGTCGACCCGGGCGCGATCCAGATGCGGGACGGAGCGGCCTACCTTCAGGCGTGGAGCCTGGAGCGGGACGGCTGGCGCACCTATCGCCTCGACCGCATCGTCGAGGCGGTCCCGACCGGGGAGCGGACCGGCGACCACGGGGTCGTCCCCGGTCTGCCGGAGGGCTGGTTCGACACCTCGGGTGGGCGGGTGACGCTGGAGCTGGGACCGGCCTGTTCCTGGGTCGTCGACTACTACCCGGTGAGCGACGTGCAGGCGTGCGACGACGGGGGACTGCGGGCGACGTTCCCCGTGGCCGATCCGGCCTGGCTCACCTCGTTGCTGCTGCGACTGGGCGATGGGGCCCGAGTGATCGATCCCACCGACGCCGCGGACGAGGCCGTGCGAGCGGCTCGGGAGGCCGTGGCGCTCGCGGAGGAGGTTTTCGGCGCTGCCGGGTAGGGCATAGCATGGAGATCACGCCCGACGTGAAGGAGTTGCTATGGGTTCCCTGGGTTGGCCGGAGTTGCTGATCCTGCTGGTGGTGGTCCTGCTGATCTTCGGCACCACGCGTCTGGCGGGGTTGGGCAAGGCCGGCGGTCGCGCGATCCGCGAGTTCAAGGAGGAGACGAGGGGACTGAACGACAAGGACGCCCAGGCCGCACAGCCGAACGTCCAGACTCAGCCGCCGGTGCCGCCCCAGCAGTCGCAGCCGGCGCCCCAGCCCCCGCAGCAGCTGTCACCAGGACAGCAGCAGCCGTACCAGGGGCAGGTCTATGACGCCGAGGTCGTTGACCCCGACAACCACAACCAGCACTGACAAGGCGAGATGTCTGCCGATGTGGGCAGCCCGAAACGGGAGGGGAGGTTCGCCCGGTTCAGGCCACCCAGGTTCGATGAGAACGGGTCGATGACCCTGTGGGATCACCTGCGCGAGATCCGCTACCGCCTCGTGGTATCCGCGGTGGCCATCGTGGTGCTGTTCATCGTCGCGTTCATCTTCTACCCCCAGATCGTCGAGTTGATCCTGCGTCCCTATTCGCTGGCGGCGGACGTCGTCCGCACCCAGAACCCGGGAGCGAACATCCAGGTCGTCAACTCGGGTGTGGCCGCACCCATGTTGCTCGCCCTGAAGTCGGCGGGCCTGGCGGCCATCATCGCCGCGTGCCCGGTCTGGATCTACCAGCTCTGGGCCTTCATCGTCCCCGGCCTGCTCACCAAGGAGAAGCGGGTCGCCCGGCTCTTCCTGCTGTCGGCGATCCCGCTGTTCATCGCCGGGGTGGTGGTCGGCTACCTGATCCTGCCCAAGGCGTTCGAGTTCATGCTGGGCTTCACCGTCGCGGACGCGGGTGTGGCCAACCTGCAGGACCTCAACGACTTCCTCGCCCTCGAGATGCAGATGCTGCTCGTCTTCGGGATCAGCTTCCTGCTTCCGGTCGTCCTCGTGATGATGAACCTCATGGGGGTGGTCAAGGCGAAGGCCCTGGCCAAAGCCCGGCCGATCGCCATCTTCGGCTGCTTCGTCTTCGGCGCGGTGGCCACTCCGTCCGGCGATCCGTTCTCGATGCTCGCGCTGTCGCTTCCGCTGACGATCATGTACCTCGTGAGCGAGGTCATCTGCTCGCGGCACGACGCCCGGCTGCTGAAGGAGCAGTTACGCAACGGTGAGATCACACTGGCCGAGGCCGAGGCCCGCGAACGTGGGGAGTGAGGCCTCACCCGGCCCCGATGATGTCGGTTTCGTCGAGGGGACGCGGCTGGCGAACGGCCTGGGCCGCACCGGTACGATCCACACCCCCCATGGCGACATCTCGACCCCCGCGTTCGTCGTGGTGGGCACCAAGGCGACGGTCAAGTCGGTGCTGCCCGAGACGGTCGCGGGGCTCGGCGCCCAAGCGGTGCTCGCCAATGCGCTGCACCTGTATCTGCAGCCGGGCAGTGACATCGTGGACGAGGCGGGAGGCCTGGGCGCGTTCATGAACTGGCCTGGCCCGACGTTCACGGACTCGGGTGGGTTCCAGGTGATGAGCCTCGGCGTGGGGTTCAAGAAGGTGCTCGCCATGGACGTCACCGGCCTGCAGGACGACGATGTGATCGCCGAGGGGAAGCAGCGACAGGCGCACGTGGATTCCGACGGCGTCTGGTTCACCTCCCCGATCAACGGCGACCGGCATCGGTTCACCCCCGAGGTCAGCATGCGGGTGCAGCACCAGTTGGGCGCCGACATCATGTTCGCTTTCGACGAACTGACGACGCTGATGAACACCCGCGCCTACCAGGAGTCGTCGGTCGAGCGGACGCGGCAATGGGCGGTCCGTTGTCTGGCGGCCCACAGGCAACTGACCGCGCAGCGCTCCCATCGTCCCTATCAGGCACTGTTCGGCGTGGTGCAGGGCGCCCAGTACGAGGATCTCCGCCGCATGGCATGCCGTGGTCTGGTGGCCACCGAGGTCGAGGGGCAGCGCTTCGACGGCTACGGCATCGGCGGAGCCATCGAGAAGCAGCGCCTTGGCGAGATCGTCGGCTGGTGCTCCGAGGAACTTCCGGACGACAAGCCGCGACACCTGCTCGGCATCAGTGAGCCGGACGACCTGTTCGCCGCTGTCGCAGCCGGCGCCGACACCTTCGACTGCGTGAACCCCAGCCGGGTGGCGCGCAACGCGGCGATCTACACCGCACAGGGACGCTACAACGTCAACACCGCCGCCAACCGCCGCGACTTCCGTCCGCTGGAGGAAGGGTGCGACTGCTACACCTGCACCCACTACACCCGCGCCTACCTGCACCACCTGTTCAAAGCCAAGGAGATGCTGTCGGCGACGCTGGCGACCATCCACAACGAGCGGTTCACGGTGCGGCTGGTCGACACGATCCGCGAGGCGATCGAGGCAGGCGACTTCGACGCCTGCCGCACGGAGGTGCTCGGGCGGTTCTATGCACGATCGGGCGCCCCAGGTGGCAGTATCGGTTCATGAGTGAACGAGACGAACCGGGTAGCGAGGCAGCCGAGTTCGCCCCCGATGCCTCGGAGCAGCTCGACCAGATCGGCCCAGCCGAGTCCCTGGTCGACCGCGGGGTCGACGACGTGCTGGACGAGGGATACACACCTCCCGACCACTGGTCGCCCGCCCAGGGCTTCGGCAGCACGCCCGCGGAGATGCGGCAGGGCGAGACCATCGAGCAGCGTGTCGTCCAGGAGGTGCCGGAGGAGGATCCCCGCAAACTCACCGGCCGATGGAACCCCAACGGGGAGTCGCGAGAGGTCGGCAGCAAGCGCGCCGGCCGGCTGGTCGACACCCAGGGCGGGGTCGGCGAGGACACCGAGTCGGAGGTGCTGGCACGTGACGTCGGCATCGACGGCGCGGGCGCCAGCGCCGAGGAGGCCGCGATGCACATCATCGACGAGTCCGATCTCGCGAACCAGTCGCGTGACGACGACGAGGACGGCCCCGCTGACGACGCGTCCGAGGACTGATCGTGCGCGGCGCGCGGTCGGCGCCCACGGGCAGTTACACTTGTGTGGCAGATAAGCGAAAGGATCACCCTGACTACCAGCCACTCATCGTCCATTGAACCCACGGGTCCCACGTCGGCGTCGACCGCGGACACTCCGAGCAACACCGTGGCTCATCTCACGGGCAAGCGGCAGCTCACCATCCCTCCCTCGATCGACATGGTGCGCATCCTCGGGCCGCGGGACGAGTTCCTGCGCATCCTGGAGCGCGATCTCGCCGCTGATCTTCTCGTCCGGGGCAACGAGTTCACGATCACCGGCACCACGAGCGACATCCAGTTGGCGGCCGACGTCATCACCGAGATGGTGGCCATCGTCCGCACCGGCCAGGGGCTGAGCGCCGAGACCATCGAGCGGATCGTCACGATGACCGCGTCCCCCGAGGTGGCGAGTCCCGCCGAGGTGCTGACGCACGACATCCTGTCGTCCCGAGGTAAGACGATCCGGCCCAAGACGCTCAATCAGAAGCGCTATGTGGACGCCATCGACCGCCACACCATCACGTTCGGCATCGGGCCGGCGGGCACCGGCAAGACCTACCTGGCCATGGCCAAGGCCGTCCAGGCCCTGCAAGCCAAGCAGGTCAACCGGATCATCCTCACGAGGCCGGCGATAGAGGCCGGTGAGAAGCTGGGATACCTGCCGGGCACGCTGAACGACAAGATCGACCCCTACCTGCGTCCGCTGTACGACGCCCTGCACGACATGCTCGATCCGGATTCGATCCCGAAGCTGCTGACCGGTGGGGTGATCGAGGTGGCGCCGCTGGCGTACATGCGCGGGCGCACGCTGAACGATGCCTTCATCGTCCTGGACGAGGCGCAGAACACCTCGATGGAGCAGATGAAGATGTTCCTCACCCGGCTCGGGTTCGGATCGCGGATCGTGGTGACCGGCGACGTCACGCAGATCGACCTGCCCGGGGGAGTCCGCAGTGGCCTGCGGGCGGTGCAGGAGATCCTCGACGGTGTGGAGGACATCGCCTTCTGCCAGCTGACCAACCGCGATGTCGTCCGCCACAAGCTGGTGGGACGCATCGTGGCGGCCTATGACCGCTACGACGCCACGCTCGCCGACGCCATGGGGCCACAGCGCTCCAGGGTGCGGAGGTGAACGACATGGAGCCGCCGCTCAGACCCGGAACCACTGCCGAGACCCGGAAGGGCGTCCGATGATCGACATCAACAACGAATCAGGCGTGGAGGTCGACGAGCTCGGGCTCGTCCAGCTGGCCGGGTTCGCACTGTCGGCGCTACGTATCCACCCCGAGGCCGATCTGTCGATCCTGCTGGTCGACGAGGACGTGATGGCCACCTACCACAAGCGCTTCATGGACCTCGACGGGCCGACCGACGTCATGAGTTTCCCGATGGACGAACTCCGGGCCCCCGAGCCCGGCCAGGACCCGCCCCGCGGCATGCTCGGCGACATCGTGATCTGCCCCCAGTTCACCTCGGCGCAGGCCCCCGAGAACGGCCGGGAGCCGGCCGACGAGATCGAGTACCTGCTGGTGCACGGGCTCCTCCACCTGCTGGGGCACGACCACGCGGAGCCCGCGGAGAAGTCGGTCATGTTCGGGCTCAACGACCGGCTGATCACCGAATGGCGCCGCGCGAAGGCCTCGAGATGACCTCACGGGAGTGGATCATGCTGGCCGTGGCGCTCGTGCTGGCGGCGCTCGCCATGGTCATGACGGTGATCGAGACCGCGATGCACGCGATCACGCCGACCCGCGCGGAACGGATGGTGGACGAGAGCCTGCCCGGCGCCGCTGCGCTCAAGGAGATCGTGGACGATCCCGCGCCCGAGTTCACGGCCGCCCGGCTGCTGAAGGTTCTGGCCGAGGTCTCCTCGGTGGTCCTGGTCACTCTGGTGGTCGTCCAGCTGGTCGGCACGACCGGTGCCCGGCTCACCTGGTCGATCGCCGTCATGGTGGTCGTGTCCTTTGTGGCCTGGGGAGTCGCCCCGCGCACGCTGGGACGCCTGCACGCCGAACGGGTGGCGCGTTCCTCCGCTCGCCCCATGTCGATCCTCGCGACCCTCCTGTGGCCGGCGTCGCAGTTGCTGATCTGGTTCGGCAACGTCATCACGCCCGGCCCGGGGTATGCCGACGGGCCGTTCAGCCCCGAGGCCGAGAAGATCGCCGAGGCCAGCGAGGGCGAGCGCGAGATGATCAACTCGGTCTTCGAGCTGGGGGACACCCTGGTGCGTGAGGTGATGGTTCCCCGCACCGACGTCGTCTATCTCGAACGCGCCAAGACACTGCGTCAGGGGCTCTCGTTGGCCTTGCGCTCGGGCTTCAGCCGCATCCCGGTCATCGGGGACGATCTGGACGATGTCGTCGGCATCGTCTACCTGAAGGACCTGATGAAGCGTGTCTACGACAATCCCGATGCCGACAGGCGCGAGACGGTCGACCGGATCATGCGTTCAGCGTCCTTCACCCCCGACAGCAAGCCCGTCGACGCCCTGCTGCGCGAGATGCAGCTGACCCGCAACCACATCGTGGTCGTCGTCGACGAGTTCGGCGGCACGGCGGGGATCGCCACCATCGAGGACCTCGTGGAGGAGATCGTCGGCGAGATCACCGACGAGTACGACGCGGAACCCGACCTCGCGGAGGAGGCCGAGCCCGGTCTGTGGCGCGTCTCGGCGCGTATGCCGGTGGACGACATGGGCGACCTGTTCGGTCTCGACCTGGACGACGAGGACGTGGAGACCGTCGGTGGCCTGCTGGCCAAGGAGCTGAACATGGTGCCGATCAAGGGGTCCCATATCGAATGGCGGGGTCTCGACATCACCGCCGAGAAGGCCACGGGACGCCGTCACCAGATCGACACCGTGCTGGTGCGCCAGTTGCCGCCCGAGCCCGAGGACGTCGAGAGCGAGGATGACGACGATGAGTGATGACGTGTCCACCGAGCCGTCGGCCGACCAGCCCACCTTCCGATCGGGATTCGTCTGCTTCGTCGGGCGGCCGAACGCGGGCAAGTCGACGCTCACGAATTCCCTGGTGGGAAGCAAGGTCGCGATCACGAGCAGCAAGCCGCAGACCACGCGGCACGCGGTGCGCGGGATCATCTCGCGTCCCGACGCCCAGCTGGTCGTCATCGACACGCCCGGGCTCAGCAAGCCGCGGTCCCTGCTCCAGGAACGGCTCAACGATCTCGTCCACCAGACGTGGAGCGAGGTGGACGTCGTCGCCGTCGTCTTTCCCGCCAACCAGCATGTGGGGCCCGGTGACGAGTACCTCGTCGGCGAACTGGCGGCGCTGGCACGCCGCCCCCGGCTCGTGGCGCTTGCCACGAAGTCCGATCTCGTCGGGCCCGACCGGCTCGCCAAGCACCTGGTGGAGATCGACGCGCTCCAGGAGAAGCTGGGCGTGCGATGGGAGCACATCATCCCCTGCTCGGCGATGACCGGCGCTCAGGTGGACGAGGTCGCCGACGTGCTGGTCTCTCTGCTCGAGCCCGGCCCGGCCTACTACCCCGACGGTGAGATCACGGACGAGCCGACCGAGACGTTGGTCGCCGAACTCATCCGGGAGGCCGCGCTCGAGGGTGTGCACGACGAACTGCCGCACTCGCTGGCCGTCGAGATCGACGAGATGCGTCCCCGGGAGGGGCGACCGGCCGATCACCCGCTGGTCGACGTGTTCGCGTCCATGGTGGTCGAGCGCGACTCCCAGAAGGGGATCATGATCGGCCACAAGGGGGAACGCATCAAACAGGTGGGCATCGACGCCCGCCGCCAGATCGAGGCGCTCCTCGGGACGCCGGTGCACCTCGACCTCAAGGTCAAGGTGCTCAAGCAGTGGCAGAGCGATCCCCGCCACCTGAACCGGTTGGGGTTCTGAGGCCCCAACCGGCCCGATGACGGGTGGCTGTCACGCCTTGCCCGGCGCTCGGCTACTTGCCCAGAGCGTCGTTGGCCGCAGCCTCGACACCGGCGGAGGTGATGATGCCGAGCAGTTCGGCGATGCGGTCGTTGAACTCGGTGCGTGAACCCAGGGATTCGGGGAAGAACCCTCCGGTCATGATCCGCTCGACGTGGTCACGCACGCCGGTGGCGCCGGCCGTCGCCTTCGCGAGGGCCTCACGCTGCGGCTCCTCCATCTCGGCGGCGATCGCCCCCGGGTCGAACCCGGCCGGCGGAGCCACGCACGCGATCCACGACGCGGCGGTCAGCGCCATCTCGTGCGGCATCTCGCCGAGGTCGAGCAGGCGGATCGCCGGCTCGACGATGCGCTGCAGGAGCTTGGCCGAGCCGTCCGACCCGACGCGCGCGGTCTTGTCTCCGAGCGCATGGTTCTGCCAGCGATGGAAGAGCTGGGCGACGTAGGCGTCGGGGTCGAAGCCGGTCGGCAGATCGATGCTGGGCAGGTACTCGTTGTAGATCGCGGCACGCACGCTCTCGGCGACGAAGTCCTTGTCGCGGGCCGACGGGATGGTCGGCGAGTCGCTGAGACCGCCCAGGTAGCTGATGAGGGAGTGTGACCCGTTGAGCAGGCGCAGCTTCACGAGCTCGTACTTCTCCACCTCCTCCGAGAAGATGGCTCCCGCGGCCTCCCAGGCGGGACGCCCGGCCTTGAAGTGATCCTCCAGCACCCACATGGTGAACTGCTCGGCGGGCACCGGGGCCTCGTCCCGAAGACCGAGGATCTTCTCGACCTGGGCCTTCGTCTCCTCGTTCGTGCCGGGGACGATGCGGTCGACCATCGCGTTCGGGAAGCTGACCTGGTTCGTGACGTAGTCGAGCACCGGAGCCTCGACACCCGCGGCCTCCAGGAACTCGAACACCATCTCGCGGGTGGTGGTGCCCGCGGACTGCATGTTGTCGCACGACAACACCGTCACCGGTGCCTGCGACTCCCGCGCGCGCTTGACCAGGCCCCAGGCCAACTGCGCCAGCGGTGCCTTGGCGGTGTCGGGCCCGGCGAGGCTCGCAGCGATGTCGGGATTGCCGACCAACAGCTTCCCGGTGGCGGAGTCCTTGTTGTACCCCTTCTCGGTGATCGTCAGCGTGATGATCTTGTGCGCGGGGTCGGCGATCTCGGCGAGCACGTCGCCGGGTTGTTCGGCGGCGACGAGGAGCTTGCGGTGCACGTCCACGAGCTGGACGTCGGTGCCTTCCGGGCTCAGCTGGAGGATCGAGTAGAGGTAGTCCTGCGCCTGCATGGCGTCGATGATGCGCCGCGACCGGTTGGCGACTCCGACGATGCCCCAGTCGCCGCCCTTGTCTGCCATGGCAAGGGCGGTGTTGACGGCCGCATGGGCGCGATGGAACTGACCGAGGCCCAGGTGGACGATGCCCGTGGCGTCGGGGGCTGACGCGCCGATGCGCCGCTCGAACGGCGCGTTGGACCGATTGAGATGTGGCATGAAGCGACCAATCTGTCGATGAACGTTGTGTGTCCTTTTCTAGCAGCCGGACCCGATCTGTAGATCACAGTTGCCGTGCTTGCCTGTGGTATGGGGTTTGGTTCCCGGCCGGGGGCGGGGTTATGGTGGTCGCATGCTTCGACCGCCGAGTGCCTGTGGAGTGGCGCTCCTCCTTGGTCGCCGCAGCGAGACTCGCTTCTAGCCAGTCCTCCTCGCTGCGGAGTCTTGTCGTGTCGGCTGGCAGCCACCACCCACAGACGAGGAGAAGCATCAATCATGACCACCACTGTCGACGGCGTCGAAGCCGACGTCCGGTCCACCAAGCCCCGCACCCGGCCCCAGACGCGTCCCGTGCAGCAGCCGAGCCCCATGCCGTTCCAGCGCTACGTACCCTTCCGCCCGCTCGACCTGCCTGATCGCACGTGGCCCTCGAAGCGCATCACCAGGGCGCCGCGCTGGCTGTCCACCGATCTGCGCGACGGCAACCAGGCACTCATCGACCCCATGACCCCCGGCCGCAAGCGCAAGATGTTCGACCTGTTGGTGAAGATGGGCTACAAGGAGATCGAGGTCGGCTTCCCGTCGGCCTCGCAGACCGACTACGACTTCGTCCGCTCGCTGATCACCGACGACGCGATCCCCGACGACGTCACGATCTCCGTGCTGACCCAGGCGCGTCCCGACCTGATCGACAAGACGGCGCAGTCGCTGATCGGCGCCCGCAGGGGAACCATCCACCTGTACAACGCCACCGCGGAACTGTTTCGTCGGGTGGTGTTCCGCGTCAGCGAGGACGAGTGCCGCGAGCTGGCCAAGCAGGGTACCCGCTGGGTGGTCGACGCCGCCGAGAAGTACTTGGGCGAGGTCGAGTTCGGCTACGAGTACTCGCCCGAGATCTTCACCCAGACGCCGACCGATTTCGCCATCGAGGTCTGCAACGGCGTCATCGACGTATGGCAGCCCGACGCCGAGCGGGAACTCATCGTGAATCTGCCCGCGACCGTCGAGATGAGCACACCGAACACGTACGCCGACCAGATCGAGTACTTCTGCCGCAACGTCGATCGCCGTGAGCACCTCTGCGTCTCGCTGCACACCCACAACGATCGGGGCACAGGCATCGCGGCCACCGAGCTGGGGCTGATGGCGGGGGCCGACCGGGTGGAGGGATGCCTGTTCGGGCACGGCGAGCGCACGGGCAACGTCGACCTGGTCACCTTGGGCCTCAACCTGTACTCGCAGGGCGTCGACCCGATGATCGACTTCAGCGACCTGGACGAGGTACGGCGCACCGTCGAGTACTGCACCGGGATGCTCGTACCCGCGCGTCAGCCGTACTCCGGCGACCTCGTCTACACAGCGTTCTCGGGGTCGCACCAGGACGCGATCAAGAAGGGGCTGGAAGACCTCGAGGCCAAGGCGGCCAGGGAACATGTAGCCGTTCACGAGGTGGCATGGCAGGCACCGTACCTGCCCATCGATCCGCACGACGTCGGGCGCACCTACGAGGCCGTCATCCGTGTCAACAGCCAGTCCGGCAAGGGCGGCATGGCCTACCTGATGAAGACCGACCACAAGCTCGCCCTGCCGAGGCGCCTGCAGATGGAGTTCAGCCGCGTCGTTCAGGCGCATACGGACGCCGAGGGCGGCGAGGTCACCAGCGACCAGCTGTGGCAGATCTTCTCGGACGAGTACCTGTCGCGGACGAGCCCGCTGCAGGGGCGTGGCTTCACCTCGGAGTCCGGCGACGACGGGTTCCGGTTGAACGTGAAGGTCGACTACAACGGCAAGCAGACCCAGCTGACCGGTGAGGGCAATGGACCGGTGTCGGCCTTCGTCGACGCACTGGCCGCTCTCGGCGCGCACGTACGCGTCCTCGACTACGCCGAACACGCTCTCACGTCGGGCGGGGACGCGCAGGCCGCCGCCTACGTCGAGTGCGAGATCGGCGAGAACGGCGACTCGCAGGTCTTCTGGGGCGCGGGCATCGACCCGGACATCACGACGGCTTCGTTGAAGGCCCTCGTGAGCGCGGTGAACCGGTCCAAGGCCTGAGGGGCCGGCCAGGGGCGGCATGTGGCTGACCTCCTTCGAGTTGTCCCGTGAGTACGCGGGACAACTCGAAGGAGAACCGATGAGCGGTCGCCGTGTGGCAGACTCGCAGGGGTGAACCCTCCCCAGCCAGCGGCTCTGGTGTTGCGGGGCCGGCACTTCGGTGC
The DNA here is from genome assembly GCF_011758645.1 of Brooklawnia cerclae. Classification (NCBI taxonomy): domain Bacteria; kingdom Bacillati; phylum Actinomycetota; class Actinomycetes; order Propionibacteriales; family Propionibacteriaceae; genus Brooklawnia; species Brooklawnia cerclae. The sequence continues at coordinate 828,571 of NZ_JAAMOZ010000001.1, forward strand.
CGCCCAGCCAGCCGTGATGGGCATCATCAACCGGACGCCCGACTCGTTCTACCCACCGGCCCGTTACGTCGACGTGGAGGACGCGCTGGCCCGCGCGGACGCAATGGTCGGCGAGGGGGTCGACATCGTCGATGTGGGGGGCGTCAGGGCTGGCCATCAGGGCGACTGGGTGGAGGCCGACGAGGAGGTCGCGCGGGTACGGCCGTTCCTCGAACGGCTGCGGCAGCGGCATCCCGGGCTGCTGGTCAGCCTCGACACGTGGCGCGCTGAGGTGGCGTCCGCCTGCGACGGACTGATCGACCTGGTCAACGACACGTGGGCGGGAGCAGACGGCGAGCTCGTCGGTGTGGCCGCGCGGTGCGGTGTGGGCTATGTGGTGTCACACACCGGCGGACTGCCTCCGCGAACCGATCCCAGCGGGGTCGACTACGGTCCTGACCCCGATGCCGTCGTGGACAACGTCCTCGCGACCCTGGCGAAGGGTGCGCGGCGTGCGGTGGAGGCCGGTGTCGACCCCGCAGCGGTGCTAGTGGACCCCACCTTGGATTTCGGGAAAACGACGGAGAACTCCTTGCGGCTGGTGGCGGTCACGTCCCGCATCGTCGAACTCGGTTTCCCCGTGCTCATGGCGATCAGCCGCAAGGACTTCGTCGGTGAGACCCTCGACCTGCCGGTGGAGGAGCGGCTGGAGGGAACGCTGGCTGCGACGGCGATCGCCGCTTGGCAAGGTGCGACGGTGTTCCGCACCCATGACGTACGGGCGACCAGGCGGACGCTCGACATGGTTGCGTCCATCCGGGGAGATCGTCCCCCGGTGAGGGCAGTGCGCGGGCTGTAAGGCCGAACGACGCCCCGGGCTCAGGCGACCGGGCCCCCAGGAACGGCAGGTTGCGTTGAGGGCCTACGGTTCGATCAGCCCGCGCTGAACCGCACGGACGAGCCTACGGGGGACCTGGACGACGCGTCCCTGGACGCGAACCGGCACCAGATCCACCGGGGCCGCCTTCCATTGGGCCCGCCGTGAGCGGGTGCGGCTGCGCGACATTCTGCGCTTGGGGACGGCCATCAGCTGTTTTCCTCTCGCCGGGTCCGGCCGTAGCGCCGGTTGAACTTCTCCACACGCCCGGCGGTGTCGACCACGCGGGACGTGCCGGTCCAGAACGGGTGGCTGGCACTCGACACGTCCACGTCGACGACGGGGTAGGTGTTGCCGTCCTCCCACTCGACGGTGACGGACGAGGTCGCGGTGGAGCGCGTCAGGAACTCCAGGCCTCCGGCGCGGTCCCGGAACACGACCGGGTGGTAGTCGGGATGAATCCCCTTCTTCACGGCGCGATCACCAGCTCGATTTCGTGACGCCGGGCAGGACGCCGTCGTGGGCCAATTCGCGCACCTTGATGCGCGAAAGGCCGAAGGCGCGCAGGTAGCCACGCGGGCGGCCGTCGATCGCGTCGCGGTTGCGCAGCCGGACGGGACTGGCGTTGCGCGGGAGGGCGTGCAGGGCGGCCATGGCGGCGTCCCGCTCCTCGGGGGCGAGGTTCGGATCGACGGAGCGGCGTTTGAGATCGGCGCGGCGTTCGGCGTAGCGGGCGACGACGACGCGGCGCTGGGCCTCGCGGGCGATCTTGCTCTTCTTGGCCATGTCAGCGCGTCTCCCTGAACTCGACGTGGCGCCGCGCGATGGGGTCGTACTTGCGCAGCACAAGGCGCTCGGGGTCGTTGCGACGGTTCTTGCGGGTCACATACGTGTATCCGGTGTCGGCGGTGGACCGCAGTTTGATCAACGGGCGCAGTTCGGTGCGCTTCGAGGCCATCAGAGGTTCTCCCCGCGTGCACGAATGCGCCGGACGACCTCGTCGATGCCGAGCCTGTCGATCGTCTTGATGCCGCGGGCGGAGACGGTGAGCGTGACGTTCCTGCCCAGTGACGGCACCCAGTAGCGCTTGCGCTGGACATTGGGGTCCCAGCGGCGCCTGGTGCGCCGGTGGGAGTGGGAGACCGAGTTACCGAATCCGGGCGAGGTGCCGAGCACCTGGCAGCGTGCGTGCATGGGACGATCCTACATAATGAAAATCGTTATCGTCAAATGGTCGGATCATGCTCCCTGAACACGTCGGGGACGGCAGCCCGATCAGCCGGCGTTCGATGCGTCGTTCGGTTTCGCGCCGCCGAAGCGCCGGTCGCGTCCGGCGTACTGCTCGACGGCCGCCCATAGATCACGGCGATCCCAGTCGGGCCACAGCTTGTCGCTGAAGACGAGCTCCGCGTAGGCCGCCTGCCAGATCAGGAAGTTGGAGGTGCGTTGTTCCCCCGAGGTGCGGATGAACAGGTCGACATCGGGCACCTCCGGCTCGTCCAGGTAGTTGCGGAAGGTCCGCTCGCTGATGTGCTCGGGATCGATCCGCCCGGCGGCCGCCTGGCGCGCGATCTCGCGTACGGCATCGACGATCTCGGCGCGTCCGCCGTAGTTGACGCACAGTTGCAGGGTGAGGACGTCGTTGTCGGCCGTCTGCCGCTCGGCGAGCTCCAGCTCCTTGATGACGCTGGACCACAGGCGTGGCCTGCGCCCCGCCCACCTCACCCGGACGCCCAGGGCGTCCAGATGATCGCGGCGGCGATGGAGCACGTCGCGGTTGAATCCCAGGAGGAAGCGCACCTCGTCGGGGGAGCGTTTCCAGTTCTCGGTCGAGAAGGCGTACGCCGACACGTACTTGACGCCGAGTTCGATCGCGCCCTCGATCACCTCGAAGAGCACCGATTCGCCCACTCGGTGTCCCTCGGTCCGCGGCAGCCCGCGCTGCTTGGCCCAGCGGCCGTTGCCGTCCATGACTATCGCCACATGGCGGGGGAGAACCTCGGCCGGGATCTCGGGAGGCCGGGCACCGCTGGGATGCGGGACCGGGGGATGCTTGGCCGGACGGGCGATCGCGCGTGGCATGTCCACACACCCTAGTCCCTGTGGCCGATGCGTGTCGCTTGCCGACGGACGGCGGCGAGCGGGGGCACTATGGACAGGTGCCGACCTATCGTGACGAAGCCGTTGTGCTGCGCACGCACAAGCTCGGCGAGGCCGACCGCATCGTCACGCTCTTGTCGCGGACGCATGGCAAGGTTCGCGCCGTCGCCCGGGGTGTGCGCAGGCCGTCGTCACGCTTCGGCGGGCGATTGGAGCCGTTCAGCCATGTGGACGTCCAGTTCGCCCAGGGGCGCACGCTCGATGTCGTCACGCAGGTCGAGACCCTGCACGCCTACGACGCGCCTCTTCGCGTCGACTACGGTGCCTTCACCGCGGGCCAGGCGATGGTGGAGACCGCCGATCGGCTCGTGGCCGAAGAGGGGGAGCCGGCCCTGCAGCAGTACCGGCTGCTCGTCGGCGCGCTGCGCACCCTCGGCGAGGGGACGGGCGACGGGCCGCGTCCTGCCCCGATGGTTCTCGACTCCTACCTGCTGCGGGCCCTCGCCGTGGCGGGATATGCGCCGGCGGTGCACGACTGCGCCCGATGCGGGCTCGAGGGGCCGCACGAGGCGTTCGCCCCCGAGGCCGGTGGCATGGTCTGCCGAAGCTGCCGCCCGGCGCGGTCCGTACTTCCGAGCGCGGGGGCGTGGCGACTGCTGTCCTCCCTGCTCAGCGGTGACTGGCCGGCGACGCAGGGGGTGGAACGCCGGGTGCAGTCCGAGGTGAGCGGCCTGGTGGCGGCTTTCGCGTCCTGGCACATGGAGCGCAGCCTGCGCTCGCTGCCCTTCGTCGATCGGGGCGAGTGCGCTCCCGTCAGACCGGGTGACGCGGTGCTGGACGGGCGGATCGCGGGCTCGTTGCGCGCGTCCTGAGATCGACGCGTCCCGGAATCGAGTGGCGCCGCTGCGCGAAGGGAAGGCCGGGCGCGCCGCAGGTTGTCAGTGCTCGCCGGCGGGCTGTGGCACGTTCTCGTCGTCGGGGAGGATCGTGCGCCGCATCCGGCGCCCGATCAGGCGACCTATGGGGAGGGACACGACGAACACGACGATCGCGAGGACGACGATCGTCGCGCCCGAGGCGGTGTCGAGGTAGTACGACCCGACGACGCCGAGGAAGGCCACCACCAGGCCGATCACCATGGAGAAGAAGATCGTGCGGCGGAATCCCGTGACGAGATTGTTCGCCGTCGCGACCGGGATCACCATGAGGGCGCTCACCAGCATCAGGCCGACGGTACGCATCGAGACGGCCACCGTCGCGGCTGCCTGGACGACGATGAGGAGGCTCAGCAGCCGTGTGGGCAACCCCTGGGTGCGGGCGAAGTCCTCGTCCGCGCACACCGCGAAAAGCTCCGGGGACAATCCGATCGAGACGATCAGGACGAAGACGGCCACCACGGCGACGATCACGAGGTCGGTGGAGTTGACCGAGGTCAGCGAGCCGAACAGGAACTGGGTGAGGGAGCCGGAACCGGCGCCCGCGATGCCCGCCATGAGGACGCCGGCCGCCAGCCCGCCGTAGAACAGGATGGCGAGCCCGACATCGCCCGACGCCCGCCCGGACTGCCGGAGCAACTCGATGAGGACGGCGCCGACGATGCACACGACGACCGCCACCGGCACGGGGGACTGGCCGGTGATGAGCGCGAGGCCCACCCCTGCGACAGCGACGTGCCCCAGACCGTCGCCGAGAAGGCTGAGGCGACGCTGGACGATGTAGGTGCCGACCGCCGGGGCCATGAGACCCGTCAGCAGACCGGCGATGAGCGCGCGCACCATGAAATCGAGGGCGAAGGGGCCCATGTCAGTCCTCCTGTTCCGCGGAGGGGGCGTGCAACTCGGGTTCGAGCAGCGCCCTGCCCGGGGCGGCTTCGTGGTGGTGGGTGTGCTCGGGCGAGGGTGCGCCTGCCAGGGGGCCGTCGTGGACGACGCTGCCGGCCTGCAGCACGACGCTGCGCTCGAGCAGCGGTTCCATCGGGCCCAGTTCGTGGAGGACGACCAGGATGGTCAGGCCCTCCGCGTTCAGGTGGGCCAACAGCCGGGCGAGGCTCGCCTGGGTGCGCACGTCGAGGGCTGAGAAGGGCTCGTCCAGGACGAGCAGGTCGGCGTGCGCGGCGAGCGCGCGGGCGATGAGTGCTCGCTGCTGCTGGCCGCCCGACAGGTGGGCCATGGCGCGCGAGCCGAAGCCGGTGAGGTTCACGCGCGCAAGGGCGGCTGCGACCGCCTCGCGGTCGGCGCGGCCGTGTGGGGTGAACGGACGGCGCCGGGACAGGCGTCCCAGCATCACCACCTCGTCCACGGTCGCGTTCTGCACCTGCAGCCGCCCGCGCTGGGGCACATAGCCGATCCGCGTCCAGGCGCGGAACTTCTCGAGTGGGGTGCCGAACAGTTCGACGGTGCCTTCCTGGTGGGGCACCAGGTTCAGCAGGGTGCGCAGCAGGGTGGTCTTCCCTGATCCGTTGCCGCCGAGGAGCGCCACCACCTCTCCTGCCGTGATGTGCAGGTCCACACTGTGGAGGATCTGCACGTCACCCAGCCAGGTGCTGACATCCCGCGCCTCGATGACCGTCGTCACTGGCAGGTGTTCGCCGTCTTCAGCGATTCCAGGTTGGATTCCATGACGGCAATGTAATCACTTCCACGGGACTGGTCGCTCAGGGTCTCGAGCGGGTCGAGCACATCGGTGGCCAGGCCGAGGTCACCGGCGATGCTCTCGGCCACCTTCGGCGAGACTGCGGTCTCGTAGAAGATCGTTGTCACGTTGTGTTCGGTGGCCTCCTGCTGCACTTCGGCTATGCGGGCCGGGCTCGGCTCTTCCTCGGGCGACAGGCCGCTGATGCCCACCTGCGTCAGGCCGTAGCGGGCGGCGAGGTAGCCGAAGGCGGCGTGGTTGGTGATGAAGGTGTCGACCTGGCAGTTCGCGAGCCCGGTGGAGAACTCGTCGTCCAGGGCCGACAGGTCGGAGGCCAGCGTGTCGGCGTTGGCGGAGTATTCCGAGGCGTGGTCAGGGTCGATGCCCGCGAGTTCGGTGGCGACATGGCGTCCGATCTCGGCGAGGTTCTCCGGGTCCAGCCACACGTGCGGGTCGTAGGCGCCGTGCTCGTGTTCTTCCTCGGACTCCGTGGACTCGCCCTCGTCCGCATGCTCGTCCTCGTCGGCGGTGCGCAGTTCGAGGAAGGTGGCCGAGTCCACGATGTGCGCGGGTTCGCCCTGGTCGACGGCCTCGTCGAAAGCGGTCTGGTAGCCGTCCTGGTAGATGACGAGGTCGGCCGTCGCGACGGCCTCGACCTGCTGGGGAGTGAGTTCCAGGTCGTGCGCCTCCGCGCCGGGATTCAACAGATTGGTGACGTCTGCGAGATCGCCCGCGACGCGCTCGGCCACGAACTGGAAGGGGTATGCCGATACGACGATGGACGTCCGGGCGTCGGACGATCCCTGTGCGTCGCCGGATGAGCAGGCGGTGACCGCCAGGAGTCCGGCGGCGAGCGCGGCGGCGCTGAGCCGGCGGATTGACTGGTTCAACATGAGATTCATTATCAACCTCACTTCGTGGTCAGCCAAATCGGCGGTGGTTCGCGATCGGGCGCCCAGACGATAGCCTGTCTGGTGGACGTTCGCCGGGTGACCCGCGATGTCGTCCGCACCCGATGCCAGCCAGGTACCGGGACACGCGTCCCAGTGGGGACCCGAACTATGGGGCAGCACATGGCTGAGAGCACACTCGACAAGGTCATCAATCTCTGCAAGCGGCGGGGTTTCGTCTTCCCGTGCGGCGAGATCTACGGAGGCTCGCGTGCGTCGTGGGACTACGGACCGCTGGGCGTCGAGCTCAAGGAGAACATCAAGAGGCAGTGGTGGCGCTACATGGTCACCGGCCGTGACGACATCGTCGGCCTCGACTCCTCGGTGATCCTGCCGCGCGAGGTGTGGGTGGCCTCGGGGCACGTGTCGGTGTTCAACGACCCGCTGGTCGAGTGCCTGTCGTGCCACAAGCGCTTCCGGGCCGACCAGTTGCAGGAGGAGTACGCACACCGCAAGGGCCTCGACAACCCGGACGACGTCCCGCTCGCCGAGGTGCCCTGTCCGAACTGTGGCACGCGCGGACGCTACACCGAGCCGCGCGACTTCAACATGATGCTCAAGACCTACGTGGGCCCGATCGAGGACGAATCAGGGTTGCGCTACCTGCGTCCCGAGACAGCCCAGGGCATCTTCATCAACTTCCGCAACGTGCTGAACGCCACTCGCCAGAAGCCTCCCTTCGGCGTCGGCCAGGTGGGCAAGAGCTTCCGCAACGAGATCACCCCCGGCAACTTCATCTTCCGTACCCGTGAGTTCGAGCAGATGGAGATGGAGTTCTTCGTCGAGCCCGGCACGGACGAGGAGTGGCATCAGTACTGGATCGATCACCGCAAGGCCTGGTACACCGGTCTCGGGATCACCGAGGAGAACCTGCGCTTCTACGAGCATCCGAAGGAGAAGCTCTCGCACTACTCGAAGCGCACGGTCGACATCGAGTACAAGTTCGGTTTCGCAGGGTCCGACTGGGGTGAGCTCGAAGGAATCGCCAACCGCACCGACTTCGACCTCACGACGCATTCCGAGCATTCGGGTGTCGCGCTGGAGTACTTCGACCAGGCGCGGGGCATTCACTACACGCCGTACGTCATCGAGCCCGCCGCAGGCCTCACCCGCTCGCTCATGGCGTTCCTGGTCGACGCGTACGCCGAGGACGAGGCGCCCAACACCAAGGGCGGCGTCGACACACGCGTCGTGCTCAAGCTCGACCCGAGGCTGTCGCCGGTGAAGGTCGCGGTGCTCCCACTCAGCCGCAACGAGCGGTTGTCGCCGAAGGCCCGGGCGCTGGCCGCGGAACTGCGCACATGCTGGAACGTCGACTTCGACGACGCGCAGGCCATCGGCAAGCGGTATCGCCGCCAGGACGAGATCGGTACCCCGTACTGCGTGACGGTCGACTTCGAATCGCTGGACGACGACGCCGTGACCGTGCGGGAGCGCGACACTATGACGCAGGAACGGGTGCCCATCACCGGTGTGAGGGCATACCTGGCCGAGCGGCTCGCCGGCTGCTGAGGCCCGTTCGCCGAAACGGAGAAGCCATGACCCAGACTCCTGCCACTCGCGCCGCACTGCCGACCCGGGCCGAGCGCCTCAACCGCCTGCCGTTCGGCCGCGAGCACACCAAGCTGCTCGTCGGCTCGGGGATCGGGTGGGCGCTCGACGCCATGGACGTCGGCCTCATCAGCTATGTGATGACGGCCCTGGCCAGCGAGTGGAACCTCGGCAACACCCAGCTGAGCTGGATCGGATCGATCGGTTTCGTCGGCATGATGATCGGTGCGTCGGTCGGCGGGCTGCTCGCCGACCGGCTGGGGCGCCGGAACGTCTTCGCGCTCACCCTGCTCGTCTACGGAGTGGCCACCGGCGCGGCGGCGCTGTCGACCGGCGTCGCGATGCTCATCGTCCTGCGGTTCGTCGTCGGGCTGGGCCTGGGCGCGGAGTTGCCGGTGGCCTCCACCCTGGTGAGCGAGTTCGCGCCGCAGAGGATCCGGGGACGCATGGTCGTGTGGCTCGAGAGCTTCTGGGCGATCGGGTGGATCATGGCGGCGCTGCTCGGCTACTTCCTCGTCCCGCACTCCCCGGCTGGATGGCCCGGATGGCGGTGGGCGCTGCTCGTGGGCGTCGTCCCGACGCTGTATGCACTGGTGGTGCGGCACGGCCTGCCCGAGTCGGTCCGGTTCCTGGAGTCGAAGAAGCGGCTCGCGGAGGCGGAACGGTCGGTGCGGGAGTTCGAACGCCGCTCCGGTGTCGAACCGCAGGTCGACTTCGACATCGCGGTCGAGCAGACCCCGGCGAGCGTGGAGGCCGACGACAAGCCGGCGTCGGTGTTCTCACCCGAGTTCCGCGTGCGGACGATCGCACTGTGGGCGGTGTGGTTCTTCGTCAACCTCAGCTACTACGGAGCCTTCACGTGGCTGCCGACCTTGCTGTTCCGCTCCGGGCACTCGCTCGTCCGGTCGTTCGAGTTCACCTTGATCATCACCTTCGCGCAGTTGCCCGGGTACCTGGTCGCGGGCTGGGTGATCGAGAAGTGGGGACGACGGGCCACGCTCGCCGTGTTCCTGCTGGCGTCCGGCATCGCTGCGGCCTTCTACGGCCTGCAGAGCACCCCGGCGGGCATCATCGTCGCCGGATGCGCCCTCAGCTTCTTCAACCTCGGCGCCTGGGGTGCGCTGTACGCGATCGGCCCCGAGATCTACCCGACGTCGATGCGCGGGGCCGGGACGGGAGCAGCCGCCGCCGCCGGACGAGTGGCCGGCGTCATCGCGCCACTTCTCGTCCCGCTGCTGCTGACCGGTGGCGGGAATCCGCTGGTGTTCGGGGTGTTCGCCGTGTCGTTCGTGATCGCGGCGGGCAGCGCGCTGGCTCTCCCGGAGCGGCGGAACCAGAACATGGTGGAGTAGCCGCCCACTCGTCGTTCCGGGCTCGGTGACAGGATGGAGACATGAAGCCACGTGTCCTGTTCATCGGAGGTACTGGGCGGATCAGCACGGCCTGCGTCCGCCTCGCGGTCGAGCGGGGATGGGCGGTGACCCTGCTGAACCGCGGGCGAACCCATCTGCGGGTTCCGCCTCCCGACGGCGTGGAGGTCGTCGTCGCCGATGTGCGTGACCTCGACGCGGCCCAGGAGGCGCTCCAGGGGCGCACCTTCGACGTGGTCTGCGAGTTCCTCGGGTTCAACGCGGACGAGGTGGCGGCCGACATCGAGCTCTTCCGTGGACGCGTCGGCCAGTACATCTACATCTCCTCGGCGTCCGCCTACCACAAGCCACCCACGACGTGGCCGATCACCGAGGCGTCGTCCCTGGGCAATCCCTACTGGCAGTACTCCCGCGACAAGATCGCCGCGGAATCGGTGCTGCAGGCCGCATGGCGCGACGAAGGGTTCCCGGTGACGATCGTGCGCCCGAGCCACACCTACGACGGGACGAGTTGCCCGCTCCCGGGCGGCTGGACCGCGATGCAACGGATCATCGAGGGACGGCCCATCGTCATCCATGGGGACGGCACGTCGCTGTGGACGCTCACGCACTCCCGCGACTTCGCCAAGGGATTCGTCGGCCTGTTCGGCCGGCGCGAGGCGATCGGCGAGGCGTTCCACATCACCACCGACGAGGTGCACACCTGGGACCAGATCGCCGGCTCGCTGTACGAGGCCGCCTACAGTCTGGGTGCGATCGCCAGCCGGGAGCCGCGGATCGTCCATGTGGCATCCGACATGATCGCCGATGTGATCCCCGACCTCGGCCCGGGTCTGGTGGGCGACAAGGCGAACTCCCTGATGTTCGACAACTCGCGGATCAAGGCGCTCGTCCCCGACTTCGTCTGCACCACGTCGTGGGACGCCGGGGCCCGTGAGACCGTGGAGTGGTACCTCGCGCACACCGATCAGGCGACCGCCGACCCTGGGCTGGACGCCGGATTCCAGCGGCTGATCGAGGCGCGCACGTCGTTGTGAGTGCGCGACCCCGGCGCACCCGGAGGGGTGTTTCACGTGTTCGTCTACGCTTGAGCAGATGACGACGACCACCGATAGGCCCACCCGGCTGCGGCCTGCCTTGCGGCTCGGGTCGCCGTCGAACCCGGACGCGGTGGTCGTCGACACGCCGGTCGTCCTGGCCCCGATGGCCGGGGTCACGAACGCGGCCTACCGGCAGTTGTGTCGTGAGCAGGGTGCCGGGCTGTACGTGTGCGAGATGATCACTGCGCGCGGGCTGGTCGTCGGCGATCCGAAGACGGCCGACATGCTCGTCTTCCCACCCGCCGAGACCGTACGCAGCGTCCAGACCTATGGCGTCGACCCCGTGTCGCTCGAAGTGGCGGTCGACATCCTGTGCGACGGGTTCGGTGTCGATCACATCGACCTGAACTTCGGATGCCCGGTGCCGAAGGTCACGCGCAAGGGCGGGGGAGGCGTGCTGCCCTGGAAGCTCGATCTCGTTCGCGAGATCATCACGAGCACCGTGCGCACCGCCGACCGGTGGGGTGTGCCGGTGACCGTGAAGACCCGACTGGGCATCGACGCCGACCACCTCACTTATCTCGACATGGGGCGGCTGGCCGAGGACTGTGGCGCTGCCGCGATCTGCTTGCACGCGCGCACGGTCGAGGAGGCGTACTCGGGGCACGCGCACTGGGACGCGATCGCGCGTCTGGTGTCGGCCGTCGACATCCCGGTGCTCGGCAACGGCGATATCTGGGAAGCCGCGGACGCGGTGCGGATGGTCGAGCAGACAGGGTGCGCGGGTGTCGAGGTCGGGCGGGGCTGTCTCGGACGACCGTGGCTGTTCCGCGACATCGCTGCCGCGATGGCGGGGGAGCAGGTGACGACACTGCCCCGGCTGGGGGAGATCTGTGCGATGGTTCGCCGTCACGCCGAGTTGTTGGCCGATGTCTGGGGCGAGCGGCACGGCATGAAGGACCTGCGCAAGCACATGGCCTGGTACTTCAAGGGCTTCCCGTTGGGCGGGGACTTGCGGCATGCGCTCGGCATGGTGTCGAGCTTGGCCGAGCTGGACGCTCTGCTCGCGGACCTCGGTCCCGATCTGGCCTTCCCTGTCGAGGAACTCGGACGACCGCGCGGTCGTCAAGGAAGTCCGCGCGGCAGGGTGGCAATGCCGCAAGGCTGGCTGGACGACCGCTGTGGCCTCGGGCTCGACCTGTCAGCGGCCGAGTCGGACGTCTCCGGCGGTTGATCCGGGGCTGTTTTCTCTCACCGGGCGTGACAAAGAACCCTCTCTGTCCTAGACTTGTATATACAAGTCTAGGAGGCCTGATGAGAATCTCGACACTGACCATGGTGGAACATGCCGAGCGCCGCGGCTACGCGGTTCCGGCCGTGAACGTCTTCGACGAGTTCAGCATGCGGGGTGCGGTCCTGGCGGCCGAGCGTTGCTCGTCCCCGCTGATCGTGCAGATCTCCACGAAGACCGCTCGATCGCTGGGCGTGCGCCTTGTCACCGACCTGTTCGACGCGATCGCGGGGTCCTCGCCGGTGCCGGTGGCCCTGCATCTCGACCACTGCCCCGACCGCCGCGTCATCGACGAGGTGGTGGAGGCGGGCTGGTCGTCCCTGCTGTTCGACGCGTCCGACCGCGAACTCGAGGCCGCGGTCTCGGAGACCTCGGAGGTCGTCCGCCAGGCACATGCGGCCGGGGTGGCGGTCGAGTCCGAGATCGAGAACATCGTGGGCGTCGAGGACGGGGTGGGCTCGGACGAGGCCGTCCACGCCTACAGCGTCAGCCAGTTGGCCGACATCGCCGCCCGGACCGGGACCGATCTACTGGCCCCGCAGCTCGGGACCGCTCACGGCCTGTACACCGCGGCGCCCGTGCTGTTGTTCGGACGCGCCGCCGAGGTGCGCCGGGCGAGCGGGCGGCCCGTCGTCCTGCATGGTGGCACTGGGCTGTCGGACGACGAGTTCCGGCGCTTCGTCCGCGCGGGGGTGTCGAAGATCAACATCTCCACCCAGTGCAAACGCGCCTACCTGCAGGCCGGGCTCGTCCACCTTCGCCAGGCCGAGGTGGACGACCACTGGGACCCGCCGGCCTATCTCGACGCGGTCACCGAGGCCGTCGCGGCGTCCATCGCCCAGTTGCCGCCGGTGTTCGGGTCGGCAGGGCAGGCGATGGATCTGCTGGCGCGAGCGGAAACCCTGGCCCACGCATGAGCGCACTGATCCTCGACTGCGACGGGACGCTCGCCGACACCGAGCGCGACGCACACCTGCCCGCTTTCAACGCGACGTTCGCCGAGCTCGGGCTGGATGTCGTCTGGGGTGTGGAGGAGTACGGCAGGCTCCTGCGGATCGGTGGCGGCAAGGAACGCATGGCCACACTGCTGACCCCCGAGTTCGTCGCGAGGCATCATCTGCCGAGCGATCCCGGGGCACAGCGCGAACTGCTGGCCGACTGGCATCGGCGCAAGACAACGCACTACAGGCGGCTCATCGCCTCGGGCCGCGTCCCACCGCGACCCGGGGTCCGTCGTCTCGTGGCAGAGGCCCGCGAACTGGGCTGGCAGGTGGCCGTGGCGTCCACATCGCAGCCGGCGGCGGTGCGGGCGGTGCTCGACATGGTGTTCGGCCCGGGCTCGGCGAGCGGGTTCGAACTCTTCTGCGGCGACCAGGTGAGCGCCAAGAAACCGGCTCCCGACATCTACCTGCTGGCCCTGGAAGGGCTCGGGGTCGGCCCCGGCGAGGCCGTGGCTGTCGAGGACAGCCGTCAGGGGCTGCAGGCGGCGCAGGCCGCCGGGATACCGACGCTCGTCACCGTCTCCAGCTACACGATCGACGAGGACATGTCGGGCGCGGCCGTGGTCGTGAGCGACCTCGGGGAGCCGGACGCGCCCATGACGGTCATCGCCAACCAGGCGGGTGTGCGTCTGGGACGCTACGTCCGTGCCGCCGACCTGGCCCTACTCACGGGCGGACGGAGGCCGCTGCGCGGCGGGCGGACGTCACATGTGGGTAGTGACGTCGTGGCTCACGCTCCCGCTGGCGATGTCGAACGTGAACCCCAGCCGGATCCGGTCGCCGCGGAACGTGATGCGTGAGAACTCGTAGGGCCCCCGCTCCGCAGAACTGGTGTCCTCCAGCTGCAGGGCGGGGCGCCCGGCGGGCAGACCGAGAAGCGGGGCATCGGCGTCGTCCACCTGCACGCTCTCGAGCTGCTGGCTGACACGGGCGGCCTCCAGGCCGTAATCGCGCGCGAGGATGGTACACAACTGCTCGCCGACGACGTCCCTGTCGATCAGGTCGGGAGCCAGGGCGACCGGCACCCACGAGCGGTGCAGGCTGATCGGATTGCCGTCCGCGCTGCGGACGCGCTCGATCAGCGTCACCTGAGTGCCTGCGTCCACGCCCAGGTGACGCGCGACCCGCCGGCCCGCCGGGACGACCTGCGCCCGCACCAGCTGTGTGGTCGTCTCGAATCCCTGCGCCTCCAACTGGGCACGGATGCCGTGGAAGGCGGGCGACGAGGTCTCGATCTTGGGTGCCGCGACATAGGTTCCTTTGCCGGGGACGCGGACGAGCAGGCCCTCGTCCGCGAGGCCGTTGAGCACTCCGCGTGCTGTCATCCGGCTGATGCCGTAGTCGCGGGCGATCGCGTTCTCGGAGGGAACCATCATCCCGGTGGCCCACTCACCGCTGTCGATGTGACGGCGCAAGATGTCGTCGAGCTGGGCGTAGAGCGGCACGGGTCCGCGCCTGTCGAGGCCTTCGAATGCCGCGGTCATCGAGTCGTAACCCTTTCTTCCCTTGATCGTCCACTGTACCGGGGCCGCGGTCGGGGTGGACGGACCGAGCGGTGTGGCAGGCTGGATTCGTGAGCGCGGACGACCTGCGACCCAATCCCCGTGCGGTGAACTGGGCTGCGACGATGCGAGGGCACGGCGGGGAATTCGTGGCGGCCCATGGTGATTCGTATGCCGGTGTCGCAGCCGGCCCGTCGATCGGCAGGGCGGAGCGGGAGGCTCGCGAGGCCGCGTACCTGCGTCCCGGAGCTACCCTCGCGGTCGGCGCCGGTGACCGGATGCGCCCTGAGGAACCGGACGACGAACGGACCTGCTTCGAGCGCGATCGCGACCGCATCGTCCATTCGGCGGCGTTCCGGAGGCTGGCGGGCAAGACTCAGGTCGTCGTCTATCCGACCGACCACCAGCGAACCCGCCTGACACACGCGCTCGAGGTCGCGCAGGTCGCGACATCCCTGGCCAGGGCCGTGGGCGCCAACGTGTCGCTCGCCGAGGCTATCGCCCTGGGGCACGACTGCGGGCACGGACCGGGCGGACATGCGTCTGAGGAGGCGTTCGACGCTTTCCTGCCCGAGGGCTTCGACCACGGCCCCTGGGGTGCCGACGTCGCCCTGGCCGAGCTCAACCTGTGCCGGGAGACCCTGGACGGCGTCCGCAACCACTCGTGGTCGCGACCGGCGCCGTCGACCGTCGAGGGGGAACTCGTCAGCTGGGCCGATCGCATCGCCTACTGTGCCCACGATCTCGAGGACGCGGTGCACGCTGGCATCGTCCACACCGGAGATCTCCCGGCCGTCGTCCGCGAGCGGCTCGGGACGACCAGGCGCGACCAGCTCCGCGCCCTCATCCATGCCGTCAGCGCCGCGGTGTGCCAGACCGGCCGGGTGGGCATGGACGAGGAGAGCGCCGGGGCACTGGCGGAGCTGCGGCGATTCAACTATGAGCGGATCTACACCCGCCCTGAGTCGCTGGCGCAGTCGCTTGCCGTGATCGACGTGCTGCGCGACCTCGTCGGCTACTACATCGAGCATCCCGACGCACTGCCGGACGACTTCCGGGCCGGCGACGACCTCGTGCGTCAGGCCGTGACCTATGTGGCGGGGATGACCGACAGGTTCGCCTTCGACCGAGCCGAGGTGCTGCTGGGGTGGGCGCCGGACCGCCTGCCGAGAGGGATCGGTCACGGGGCCTGAGCGGGGGGTATGGGATGCACGGGCCATGGAAAGACGACGCGAGATTCCCGGCCCAAATGCCACAGAAGTGCTCACGCGCGAGATCGAGGGTCTTCCGTGCGGGGCGCGGTATGGGTGCTGGTTGACGATACCGGCATCTGGTCGCTAGCGAACCAAATTGCCCGTCTGCAGCCCGGGATCTTTGGGCCCTGCCACGTTTCACCTAGTCAAATAGGCTCCCCGGACTGGACTCGAACCAGTAACCCTCTGATTAACAGTCAGATGCTCTGCCAATTGAGCTACCAGGGATTGCTCACGTCTGTCGACGCGAGAAGCAACGTTAGCAGATCATACGCGAAGACCCCAATCGATGGATTATGGCTAGTCAAACTCACGTCGCAGTTCGCCGATCAGCCCGACGACGTGCTTGGCGATCGCGGGATTCCCCAAGTCGGTTCGCCCGAGTCCCTGGGCCTGCCACGAGATCGGGTCGCTACTGCCGGGCTGGCGTCGTCCCACCAACGTCACTGAACCCAGGCCATCGGGCAGTTGCACCTGACGTTGCACCGCGATCGAGGCCTGCACCCGTTCGGCGAAGGTGACGGGCATCTGACCGGGCTCGGTCAGCACGACATCGTCCTTGGTTCCGTCGACGAGTTCCCACCGCAATCGCCTGGACTCGTAGTCCCAGCTTCCGGTGCGAATGTCGACCCACGCCACCAGGTTCCAGCCGCCGGGACGCCTCACGGCGAACACGTCGTGCAGAACCGCTGCCGTCGCCTCGGGGCCGTGAGCCGCCACGAGTACGTCCGGGCGCCTGCCCAGCGCCTCCCGCAACTCGGTTGTCTCTGCCGCGTCGAGCCTGTTGGGGTTCCGGTGAGCCATGTCCCCATTGTTCCACCCGGCCCGGCCGCAGGCCCGAGCGCTCCGGCCTCCGCAGACTCACGGTCAGCCGCATCAGTCCGGAATCAGCAGGTGCCGCGCGTGATTCAACCCCCTGCGCTCGATGCGTGTCACCGTCGAACGACTGATCCCCAGCCGCTCGGCCAGGGCGGCTCGCGAAACGGCCGGTTCACCGAGCCCGAAGCGACCACACAGGACGACGCGCTCGTCTCGTGGTAGCCGGTCCATCCACCAGGGTGGTGACGATTCAGCCGATGGACGGTCGGGATGCGACTCGGCGAGTTGTTCCGCGAGCTCATGCGTCAGAGGGATCGTCCGTGCCTCGCTCGCGACCGTGTGCACGAGAGACATCCCACGCCCCATTCGGCCGGCCACCTCCGAGGCACTGACGATCCTTCCCAGCTCGGCTTCCATGGACGCCCAGGTACGCCGGATCTCGAAGGACAGCCGGGCGCGATGATGACTCGAGTCGAGTTCGCCGCAGCGCACGAGCGCCGACGCGGCCAGCGCGCGATTGATCATCCCCCACGCCAGGGTGGAGAAGCGTGTGCCTCGAGCGTTGTCCCACCGCATGACGGCCTCTGCCAGCGCCAAACAGCCCTCTTGGAACAGATCGTCCCAGGGCAGGTTGGTGCGCCCGGCCCAGCGATGCACCAACGCCCGGACGAGCGGCAGGTTCGCCGTGAAGAACTCGTCGTGGGCGCGTCTTCCCTCGACCACCAATTGCCCGAGTTCCGCGCGCATCGCCCCGGACGGGTGATGGCCCTCGTCCATGGCGTGCTCAGCGAGCACTCCCGCCTCGATCACCCTGGCGAGCCTCGTCTCGTCCTCGACGGTGAGCAGGCTCTGTTCCTCGGCGATTCCCATGGGCACAGCCTTTCGGCCGCACGAGGCCTGATCGCACCTGTGCACAGCCCGAAAACGGACAACACCGACTGCTGTGGACGACGGCCGTGCCCGACTTCGTCGGTGCCTCCGGTTGCCGATGCCGGATTCAGTCGACGCCGAGACTGGCCTGCTCGAGCGTCCGCCGCCGGGACTCGAGCGCGATGAACTCGCTGAACGCCTGCTTGTGCGCCGACGGATGCTCCACCGGGTTGATGCGCTGAAGCCGCGACTTCAGCTCGGCGAGTCTCCGGATGGTGGTGAGCAGTTGAAGCCTGGCCGTGTATCCGGAGGCGTACGCCTCGTCCGGCTCCCGCACGATCGGCTCGACGAGCAACGCCACCTGGAGCTGGCGGACGACCACGTCCGCAGTCCGCTGCTGCAACAACTCGGTCCACCGATCGGGCTGGAACGGCGTGGCCAGGATCGCCTCGAACGCCGCCCGGTAGGCCGGATGCGAGAAGTCGTCGGGACTCACCCCGTTCCATTCGGTGTCGAACAGCGTCGGGTGTTGCAGCATCAGCTTGAGCGTGTCCCGCTCTACGGAGATGTTCCGATCCCCGGCGTCCGGCCAGGGCAGGGACAGCCCCTCCAACACCGGCCCCTGCTCGGGCACCGGACGCGCGGGCCGACGGCGCTCCTCTCGCGCCGAGGGCACCGGGTGTCGAGTCTGCTGGGCGACCACCTGCCGCACCTCTTCGACGTCCATACCCACCAGCTGGGCCAGGTCATGCAGGTATCCGCGCACCAGCGAGCCGTCGCGGACACTTGCCAGCAACGGTGCCGCAGCCCGCACCGCGGCCAGCCTGCCGTCCGCCCGATCGAGGTCGTACTGCTTGACGACGTTGCTCATCACGAACCGGTACAACGGGACGCGCCGGCCGACCAGTTCCCGCACCGCGGGCTCTCCCGACTGCAGCCGGAGGTCACAGGGGTCGAGCCCGTTCGGCTCGACGGCCACGTAGGTCTGGGCGACGAACGTCCGATCGAGAGAGAAAACCTTTAGGGCGGCGTTCTGCCCCGCCTGGTCGCCGTCGAAGGTGAAGACGACCTCACCGTTGAACGCGTCGTTGTTGCCCATCAGCCGCTGCAGGGTGCGCGCATGATCGATGCCGAACGCCGTGCCGCACGACGCGACCGCGGTGTCGATGCCCGACAGGTGACAGGCCATCACATCGGTATAACCCTCGACGACGACGGCCTGTGACTTCTTGCCGATCGGCTGCCGGGCCAGGTCGAGCCCGTAGAGCACATGCGACTTCTTGTACACCGGGGTCTCGGGGGTGTTGATGTACTTGGCGGGCAACCGGTCGTCCTCGTGGACGCGCCGCGCGCCGAAGCCCAGCACCGACCGCGCGGAGTCGCGGATCGGCCAGACGACGCGTCCCTGGAAGTAGTCCCAGCCGTTCTCCCTGATCAGCCCGGCCTTCACGAGCTCGTCGTCGTGGAAACCCGCCTTGTTGAGGCGCCGATGCAGTGCCCTGCCGTCCTTCGGCGCATACCCCATGCCGAAGTGCTCGGCGGCCTGCCTGTCGAAGCCACGGCCGTCGACGAACTGCCGGAAGATGATCGCCTCGGACGTGGTGATCTGTGCCTGGAAGAACTCTGATGCCGCCTCGTTCGCCGCGAGGATCCGCTGCCTCAACCCCGGTTGCGGGGCGGGTTGGCCATCCGAGATGAATCGCAACTGGACGCCGACCCGGTCCGCCAACACCTGGACGGCCTCGGCGAAGCCGAGATTCTCCATCTTCTCGATGAAGGTGATGACGTCCCCGCCCTCGCCGCAGCCGAAGCAGTAGTAGAAACCGCGTGCCGGCGTCACCTGGAAGCTGGGGGTCTTCTCGTCGTGGAACGGGCACAGCCCCTTGAGGGATCCGCCACCCGCGTTGCGCAACTGCACATAGCTGCCGACGACGTCCTCGATGCGGGCGCGCTCGCGGACGAGCGCGATGTCGTCCTCGTTGATTCGCGCGGCCATGGGTGACAGTTTAGGCCGCTCCCGCCGAGTCGGATTTCCCACTCGCCACCGCCCATGCGAAGGTGGGGACGTGCAGATCGATCCCACGTGGCGTCTCGCCGTCGCCCTGGTGCTCCTGACCGGGGCAGCAGCGCTGGCGACGTACCTGGGGCGCCTGCGGATGAGCCGGCAGGTCGTCCTCGCCGCCGTGCGGGCCACTCTGCAGCTGGCGGTCGTTTCCACCATCATCATCGCCGCCATCCAGCAGCTGTGGAGTTCGGTGCTGTTCGTCATGGCCATGTTCACCATCGGGGTGTTCACGACCGCCGGACGCGTGGGCACCCGCGCCGTGTGGCCATGGACGGCGCTCGCCATGGCCAGTGGCGTCCTGCCCGTGCTCGCGATCGTCTACCTGACCGGCACCACGCCTCTCAACGGGTACTCGCTGATCCCCATCGGCAGCATCATCGTCGGCAACACCATGACGGCCCATACGTTGGCCGGACGCAGGGTCTTCGCCGCGCTGAGGGACAACATCGGAATCTACGACGCCGTTCTTGCGCTCGGGCTGCCCCGGCGCCGGGCGATCTGGATGGTCGTCGAGCCTGTGGCCGCCGATGCCCTGATCCCCAATCTCGACTCGACCAGGACGGTCGGGCTCGTCACCCTGCCGGGAGCCTTCATCGGTGTGCTGCTGGGCGGTGGCACCGCGATCCAGGCGGGCGCCTCACAACTGCTCGTCCTTCTCGGCATCATGACCGGTCAGGCGATCACCGTGGTCGTCGCCGACCATCTCATCTGCCTGGCACGGCTGCTTCCGCCCGATCTTCGCGAGCGACTGCGCCCCTGAGCGCACCCGCTCGACGCCGCCGCGCACGGCCTCCACACGCGCGTGCGACCTGAGCTCATTGGTGCGGTCGGTCGAAGGGATCGCTCCGCGCCGGTATTCGCCTGAGCTCATGACGACGGGAACCCAGCCGTTCGACGAGAATCTGTTGCGACCGTGCCCGTTGATGGACAACGCGGGTGCCTGGCGGGCATGGTGCATCGCTCGGCCGCGCCGCTCGCCGAGCACGCACGGCTCGAAGACGCACGCGTCTAGGGTCCTGTCCGCGGCGAGGACGAGCGAGGGACGACCCGCGCGGCTTCCCGGGCAGGTCGAAAAGCCACCGGTTCGTCGGCTCGGGCACCGAAACGCGAAGCCCGGAATAGCATGAAAAGATGTCACGGGCGGCGCGCAGTGTGCAGCGCTACTGGGCCGAGCAGTTCGACCTCATGCGTAGGCTCGTTCCTGCTGTCCGGGCCCGCGAGCCGGAATCGATCCACGATCTGCGTGCGGCCGGACGTCGGTTGAAGGCCACGGTGCGCATCTTCAGGCCGCTGCTGCGTCCCCGGCTCGCCGAGCGGCTTCTGCTCGAACTCGACTGGTACAACGCCGTGCTCGGGCGTGCCAGGGACGCGGAGGTCGTCCACGAACACATGGCCGAACTCCTGTCCGGTCATCCCGGTGCGCAACCACTCCTGGACGACTTGGCCGCCGAGCGGGAACGCCTGGCCGGAAAGGCCGACGCCATGCTGGCCACCGACCGCGTCGACCAACTCGATGACCTTGTGGAGGAACTGACTTTCAAGCCGTGGCGGCGTGCCCTGCGCCGTGGCGGTCGAGACCCTTCACGTCGGCAGATATTGCGGCGCGTCCGGTGGGCCGAGCGGCGCGTGGGGCTGGTCTGGCGAGAAATCCCTGCTCACGAGGAGGACCGGAGAGAGTGGGAGCACCGGCTTCGTCGCAGGGCAAAGGCGGCCCGCTACGCGGCAGAGGCCGTGGCGTCGGCCAAGCATGCCGCGGATGGCAAGGCTGAACGCTATGCCCATGTTGCCGATGTACTCGGGATCGTTCAGGACTCCGTCGTCGTGGAGCTCGTCCTCGCGGGCCGTTCTGACGATCTGGCCGTAACCGCTATCGCCGAACAACGCCGCCGTTCGCAGGAGGCGGAGCGTCAGCTCGCTGACGCCGTGGAGCAGGCGCTGCCCGCATCCCTGCGGTGACAGGAATGCCTTCGCGCGGACGCCCCTGCGGCGTGGTGCGCGCACTACGATCGATATGGCAGTCCCGCCGATCCAGCATCGGGGGGACGCGGCGTCCAGGCCAGCACATCGATTCAGCCGTTATTGAATCGATCCATCTGCAATGAAGGAGAAGGACATGCCCGAACTGACCACCTACCAGAACTACATCGCGGGTGAGTTCCGCGCCACCGCCGAGACGATCCCGGTGGAGAACCCGGCCACCGGTGAGGTGCTGGCCTACGCCCCCCGTGCCACACAGACCGACGTCGACGACGCGCTGCAGGCCGCCCTCGAAGCCAAGAAGAGCTGGGCTCTCACGCCCGCGCCGGAGCGCGCGTCCTACCTGACCAAGATCGCCGAGGGCATTCGCGCCAACGAGGCGATGCTGACCGACGTGCTGGTCAAGGAGCAGTCGAAGACTCCGGAACTCGCCAACGTGGAAGTGCTGTTCACCGCCGACTACCTCGACTACATGGCAGGGTTCGCGCTGCGTGTCGAAGGCAAGGTGCTGAACTCGGCACGGCCGAAGGAGACCATCTTCATGCTGCGGAAGCCGCTGGGTGTCGCCGTCGGGATCCTGCCCTGGAACTTCCCGTTCTTTCTCATCGCCCGCAAACTCGCCCCGGCGTTGGTGACGGGCAACACCTGCGTGATCAAGCCCGCGTCCGTCACACCGATCAACGCGATGGAGTTCGCCCGCATCGCGTCCGGCGTCGGGCTGCCCAAGGGTGTGTTCAGCATGGTCGCGGGCTCCGGCGCCATCGGCGAGAAGATGGCGGGCGATCCCCGCGTCGACATCGT
The DNA here is from genome assembly GCF_011758645.1 of Brooklawnia cerclae. Lineage (NCBI taxonomy): Bacteria > Bacillati > Actinomycetota > Actinomycetes > Propionibacteriales > Propionibacteriaceae > Brooklawnia > Brooklawnia cerclae. The sequence goes on from NZ_JAAMOZ010000001.1 coordinate 850,648, forward strand.
CAGCTTCACCGGATCAGTGCCTGTCGGGTCGGCGATCATGGCCGCGGCGAGCAAGAACGTCACGAAGGTGAGCCTTGAGCTGGGTGGCAAGGCACCGGCCATCGTCCTCGACGACGCCGATCTCGACCTCGCGGTGCGCTCCATCAAGGCGTCCCGGGTCATCAACACGGGGCAGGTGTGCAACTGTGCCGAACGCGTCTACGTCACGCGCGGAGTCGCCGACGAGTTCATCAGCCGGATGACGGACGCCATCGCCGCGACGAAGTACGGCGACCCGAGCTCGGAGCCCGGTCTCGACATGGGTGCGCTCATCAACGCGGACGCCGTCACGCGTATCGGCGGCATGGTGGACGCGTCGGTCTCCCAGGGCGCCACGGTACTCACCGGCGGGCACGCCGCCGACCGCGGCAAGGGGTACTTCTTCCAGCCGACGGTGCTCACCGACGTGACGCAGAGCATGCCGGTGATCCAGGAAGAGGTCTTCGGCCCGGTGCTGCCCATCGTGGTGGTGGACGATTTCGACGAGGCCATCGAGAAGGCCAACGACTCCGAGTACGGCCTCACCAGTTCGCTGTACACGACCAGCCTCGCCAACGCGACCAAGGGCATGCGCGAGATCGACTTCGGCGAGACCTACATCAACCGCGAGAACTTCGAGGCCATGCAGGGCTTCCACGCGGGGACGCGCAAGTCGGGCGTCGGTGGTGCGGACGGGCCGCTCGGGGTGGAGGAGTACACGCGCACCCAGATGATCTACCTGGAGTCGTAGTCACACCGGTTCACGGGACGAGGCAGTGTGGCCCCGGCATCGGCGCCGGGGCCACACTGTCCCGGGGGGGAACCGCCGTTAAGGTTCGTCCAAGGTTCCGGCTCATAACGTGGGTGGCATGCTACCGGTTCCCCTGACTGACCCAGCGGCTCTGCTCGCAGCACTCGGCCCCTACGTGCTGATCGGTGTCTTCGTGATGGTGTTCATCGAATCAGGCTGCCTGTTCCCGTTCCTTCCCGGCGATTCGCTGCTGTTCACGGCGGCGCTGATGCACGGGCAACTCGGCATTCCGCTGTGGGCCTTGCTGGCGGTTGCGATCGGTGCCGCGTTCCTGGGCGATCAGGTCGGGTATCTGCTCGGCGCGAGACTCGGCCGGCGTCTGTTCAAACCCGAGGCTCGGATACTCAAGACCGAATACCTGGAGCGCTCCGAGCGGTTCTTCCGCAGGCACGGCGTCGCGGCGATCGTGCTGGCGCGATTCGTGCCCATCGTCCGCACGTTCACCCCTGTGTCTGCGGGAGGAGCGGGCATGGACCACCGCCGTTTCTCCATCTGGAACCTGCTGGGGGGAGTGGGCTGGGTCGTGATCATGAGCCTCGCGGGCCTGACCCTGGGATCGATCCCGTTCGTGGCCAGGCATCTCGATGTGATGGCGACCCTCATCGTCGTCGTGTCCGTACTGCCGATGGCGATCGGCGCGCTGTCCAAGTCGAGGAAGGCCACGGTGGTGGACGCGGACGATCGGGCGGCCGATGAGACTGTTGGTCGTTGAGGACAACCCCCACCTCGCCGCGTCCCTGAAGAAGGGGCTGCAGGCCAGTGGTTTCGCCGTGGACGTGGCGCTGAACGGTGTGGACGGCGCCCACCTGGCAACGAACGAGGCCTACGACTGCATCGTCCTGGACATCATGTTGCCGAGCATGAACGGCTACGACGTGCTGAAACGAGTACGGGCGTCGGGCTGCGACGCACCGGTGCTCATGCTCACGGCCAAGGACGGCGACCTCGACCAGATCGATGCCTTCGACCTGGGAGCCGACGACTACGTGACCAAGCCGTTCGGCTTCGTCGTGCTCGTCGCCAGGATCAACGCTCTCCTGAGACGTGGTCGGACGCACCGTGCCCCCGTGCTCCAGGTCGGCGATCTGCTCCTCGACACGAGCACGAACACCGCGCGGCGGGGTGACGTCTCGATCGAACTCACCGCGAAGGAGACCTCGCTGCTGGAATACCTGATGCTGCACGAGGGCCGGATCGTCTCCAAGACCGAGTTGCTCGACCACTGCTGGGACTCCAACTACGAGGGCAGCGACAACGTCGTCGAGGTCTACGTCCACTATCTGCGTCGCAAGCTCGACGAGCCGTTCGGCGTCCACACCTTGTTCACGCGCCGCGGCGCGGGCTATCAGCTGACGGCGGGCACCGAGCCGGAAGGCGAACGATGAGACCCGGCACGATCCGGCCCAGCGCCTCGGGGCGCATCGTGCTGGCGGGGGCCGGCGTCCAGGCCGCGATCATTCTGCTGGCAGGCATCGCTCTGGTCCTCGGCCTGCGCGTCGGGTTGGCGTCGGCCACCGAGACACTCGTGGACGACGTGACCACCAACATCATCTCGACGGCAGGCGGCTCCGGGATGGCCGCCGCGGTCGACGGGGCGGCGCGGGCGTCGACCACATCCATCGAGGTGTGCGCCCGCGACACGACCGGTCGGACGGTGAGCTCGGCCTCCGACGGGCAATGCGCCTGGCCTCCGGGTGTGCCGCAGTCCCTTCCCCCGGACGAGCAGCGTGTCTCTCCCGGCGGCACCGGGATGCTCGACTGGAATCTCACCGAGACGATCTGGCAGGTGCGGGGGACCGAACTCGACGGGAACCAGTGGACGATCGCGGTGCGGGCGGACATGGGTGAGGACATCAGGCTGCTCAGCCTTGCCAAGCGCCTGCTACTGGTCGGCGGCGTGGCGACGTGGGCGCTGGGGACAGTCGTTCTGTGGCTCGTCGTGCGGCGATCGCTTCGTCCGGTGGCGGCGATCCGAGCCACGGTCGACCGGATACGTGCGGGCAGCGACCTGGCCGAGAGAGTGCCGGTGCCCGCGGGCTCCGACGAGATCGCGTTGCTGGCCACGACCATGAACGACATGTTGGCCCGGTTGTCACAGGCCGACACGGAGCAACGGCGCTTCCTGTCGGACGCGAGCCACGAGCTGCGGACACCGGTGGCCGTGCTGCGTACCGGACTCGAGGTCGAGGCCGAGACGGACGAGGCATTGCCGGCCGGGAGCCGACAGGCGATCCGCGAGCTGGCGTCCCAGGCCGCCGGACTCGCGGAGCTGATCCAGTCGCTGCTCACCTTCACCAGGCTGGACGACCCCCACGCGGCGGTCGTCAGCAAGGAGATCGACCTGGACGATCTCGTCGACGGTGAGGTGAGGGACTTGCGGCTGGTGTCGTCACACCCGATCCAGCTCGTGATCGAACCTGCCAGGCTGCATGCCGATCCGACCCTGATCGGCCAGGTGGTGCGCAACCTCGTCTCGAATGCCGACCGCTTTGCTCGCACGTCGATACGGATACGGGTGACCAGCAGGGACAGCGAGTGTCTGCTCCTGGTCGACAACGACGGACCGGTGATCCCGCCGGACGATCGGGAACGCGTCTTCGGCAGGTTCGTCCAGTTGGACGACGCGCGAACCGGTGGCGGAGCGGGGCTGGGGTTGGCGATCTGTCACCGCATCTGCGAGATCCACGGCGGCGGCGTCCGCGTCACCGAAGCGCCTGACGGGTGGTGCCGGTTCGCGGTCACGCTTCCCTCCGGGGGAGCCGTCGAGTAGGGGTGCCGCCAGGGGGACCATGCTCGACGTGCCCAGGCCGGGAGCCTCAGCCGAGTGCCGACAGCGCCTGCTCGAAAGCCCGGTAGGCCGGGTCGTTGAAAAGCCAGAAACGGGCCTCGACGACCTCCGGGTGGTCGCGCAGCGCTTGCGTGACCGTGGTGAGCGCGATGCGTGCGGCAGCGTCCAGCGGATAGCCGTAGACCCCGGCCGAGACAGCCGGGAAGGCGACCCTCCGGCAACCGTGCTCGGCGGCGAGCTGGATGCTGCGCCGGTAGCAGGACGCCAGCAGTTCAGGTTCGCCGTGGCGTCCGTCCCGGTAGACAGGACCGACGGTGTGGATGACGTGGGCGACCGGCAGGTCGTAGCCACCGGTGATCTTCGCATCACCGGTGTCACAGCCGCCCAGCGTGCGGCACTCGGCGAGCAGACCGGGACCGGCCGCGCGGTGAATGGCGCCGTCCACTCCGCCGCCACCCAGCAGCGTGCGGTTGGCCGCATTGACGATGGCGTCGGCCTCGGAATCGGTGGTGATATCGCCCCTGTGCAGGGTGATACCGATGGCGTCCGGTCGTCCGGAACTGTTCGAGGTGCTCACGTGTTCCTCCGTCTCGGGATCGTGATCTGCCTCCACGGTACGGCCGAGGATCGGCGGCCGTACCAGCCCGTACCCTGATGGGGTGGACGAAGGAAAGTCGACGACGCGGATCCGAGTCGTGTGGATCGTGTGGCTGGCGGGCTTTCTCGTCGGCACCGGCTCACACGTCATCGATCTGGTGCTCGGCGGCATGGACGTCTACGCCGGGTTCCCTTCTCTCCTGCGCCTGTTCTGGGTGTCCCTGACACTTGTCGATCCGCTGACCGTGGTGCTGGTCGGGCTCCGCAGGCGCGCCGGGATCGTCCTCGGCGCCGTGGTCATCGTCACGGACATCGCGGTGAACTGGACCGTGTGGGCGACCATCGGCGGCAATCCGCTGTACGGCGCCGTCAACCAGACCATCTTCGCAGCGTTCGTCCTGGTCACAGCGCCGATGCTGTGGCGGTGGTTCGCGGGCGGAGATTCGATGTAGTGGGGCCTTCCCAGCGGTTCTCCTTCGAGTTGTCCCGCGAGTACCCGGGACAACTCGAAGGAGTAACCATGACATATGGCCCTAGGCCGACGTGCCGTCGAACAGGATGACCTGCCGCACCGCTCTTCCATCGGCGAGGGCGTCCATCGCCGCGTTGATGTCGTCCAGGGCGATGGTGGACGAGATGAGCGCGTCGACGGGTAGCTTCCCGTCCCTCCACAGCTGCGCGTAGGTCGGGATGTCGCGTGACGGCACGGCCGATCCCAGGTAGCTGCCCTGGATCGTCCGGGCTTCCGCGGTGAGGCCCAACGGGCTGATCGTCGAGTCCGCGCCTGGTGCGGGCAGCCCGACGGTGACCGTCTTGCCGCCGACGCCGGTGAGCTTGACCGCGGTCTCGAACGCCCGCGGGTGGCCCGCTGCCTCGACGACGACGGGCACTTTCACTCCGGCATCGAGCGCCTCCTGCGGCGTGTAGACGGCAGTCGCCCCGAGCTCTGTCGCCCGTCGCAGCTTGTCGGGAAGCGCATCGACGCCGATCACTCCGCCCCTGCCGAGCGAGATCGCAGTGATGAGCGCTGCCATCCCCACTCCGCCGAGCCCGACCACCGCGACGTCGTCCCCGACGGCCGGCGCGCCGGCGTTGATCACCGCACCACCGCCCGTGAGCACGGCACAACCCAGCACGGCCGCGACCGCAGGCGGGATATCGCTGCCCACCGGCACGATCGACCGCCGGTCGACGACGGCGTGGGTCGCGAATCCCGAGACGCCGAGGTGGTGGAACACCTTCTCGCCGTCGCGGTGCAGTCGCTCGCCCCCGGTCAGCAGCCGGCCGGCCGTGTTCGCCTCCGTGCCGGGGATGCAGGGGAGCTTGCCGTCGGTGAGGCAGTTCTTGCAGACGCCGCAGCGTGGCAGGAATGCCATGACAACGCGTTGACCAGGGTGGATGTCGTCCACACCGTCGCCGAGCTGCTCGACGATGCCCGCTGCCTCGTGCCCCAGGAGCATGGGCACCGGACGCGGCCGGTTGCCGTTGACCACGGAAAGGTCGGAATGGCATATTCCGGCGGCCTCCATGCGGACGAGTACCTCGCCGGGCCCCGGCGGGTCGAGGTCGAGTTGGCTTATGGTGATCGGCTTCGTCTCGGCGTAGGGCCGCTCGCGTCCGATCTCTTCCAGTACCGCTCCTGTGATCTTCATCCTTGTCTCTCGCTGTCGTGCGTGTCGTGTTCGGTGGTTGATGAGGCGGCCGATGTGGCCTCGCGTACCGCTGTGGCGATGTCGTCGCCCGCGCGAAGCGGCCGTCGTGCGAAGACGCCCTCGTGTGCGAGCACGGGGCGCCGGTCTCCGGCCAACTCGGGATGCTTGTCCTCGAGCTTGTCCCGGCGGGCGGCCAGGTCGTGCCAGTGCCGGAGGGTCTCGCGGTCGCCCCGGTTGGTCTGCACCCAGGTTCTCGGCATCTGGTCCCTGGACGGGCCCGGATCGGCCAGGCCGCCGATGTTCAGTTTCGACGGCCGTCGCGCCGCGGTTCTCCCGCAAGTCGGGCAGGCGGGATCGTCGTCCGACATCGATCCGATCAGGGCCTCGAACTCGTGCCCGGACGGGCAGGCGAAGTCGTAGAGGATCATCGCCGGCTCACGAGTAGTAGCCGTCGGGTGCGTATCGCAGTGTCTTCTTCTGCTCCGCGTCATGGCCGAAGATCACCTCGGCACCGGTGGCGTCGGCGATGGCCCGCAGCTTCTCCACGGACTCCAGCCAGACGAGGTTGTCCCATACGATCGCGGCGCCGACCGCGGGCGGGCCCCAGCTGTCCGAGAGATAGACGGCGTCCGAGGTGAAGATCTTCGGTCCGTCGTTGTCCAGATCGAGACGCAGCGACATCGTCCCCCAGGTGTGGCCCGGCGTCTGGATCACACTGATGCCCGGCAGGATCTCCTCGTCGCCGGCGATTCCGCCGATCTCGAGCCCGTCGTAGTCCGAGACGATGTGTGCGCCCTTGCTGTAGCCGGTGATCGTCTTGACCCCCTCCAACTCGGCCGTGCTCGTGAGGATCTTGGTCTTGGCCGGATCGAACATCTTCGCGTTGGCGGCGTGGTCGAAGTGGAGATGCGACAGGACGAGGATGTCGATGTCGTCGGGCTGCAGGTCGAACTGCGCCAGCGCCGTGTCGAGGTATCCGGGGCCGTCGACCGGCTCCCGAACCGGGAAGAAGTCATGGAATCCCGTCGGCGCCCAGCGGGTCTCCCAATCGCGTGGAACCCCCGTGTCCCACAGCACCCTGCCGTCGGGATGCTCGATGAGCACGGCGTGAGTGGGGCAATCGCCCCAGACAACGGGATCGTCGCGGTGGTGGCGATCCCGTATCGTCTTGCCGCCCTTCAGGAGCAGCCATGTCAGATCCGTCTCCATGACTCCGGTCGACAGGATGTGAACCGTCATCTGTGTCATCGCAACCTCCCTGTTGCGTGAGCAGCGCCTCTTCCGGTGCTGTTCGCCATGACCACGACGCCTGCTGGTGGGCCTGTGAAGACAACGGCCATCGTGGCCATTCCTTGGTCGGATCATAACCGCTGCGGGCGGGGCGAGAGCCGCATCCGCGAGGAATCGGTTGTGACAGGCCCGGACGAAGGGCAGCCGCACATGATGATCCGGACACGCTGAGTGCATGAGAATCGACGGAGAAGAAGGGGCGGAGGTGCCGCCGCCCCGCCACCCCCAGAGGGGCAACGGCACCTCCGCTTGAGATGCCTCTCCCGCATTCGGGTATTCCCCCCGTGTTTCTCCTATACGGGAGAGGCTGCTGTTGGCCGGCTGCTAGGCAGCCGGGTCGAGGTTGGTTTCCGTCTCGTCCACGATGAGTTCCACAAGTTGGTCGATCGAGAGGCTGAAAGCGATGCATGCGCCGGCGATGAAGTTGCTCGTTGGCGACTGCCGACGGTCGCGGACGCGTTGATAGGTGCTTTTCGACACCCCGATCGCACGGGCCATCGCGTCGTCGGTGTCGATCCCGCTGGTTTCCTGTGCATCCTGCAGGACTCCGGACCGGACCATCACTCGAGCCATGTCTGCCGCCCCCTCGTGGTTGCAATCGGCAACATCACGTGCTATTTGCAACAATATCCGCGTCGAAATTAGGTGTCAACAGGACAACGCATGTTGCGTTATGCAACATAGTTCACTAACCTCTGGGTCATGAACTCGATTCAGTGGCTCCGTCAGGTGGCGCCGGAGGCGGCGAACGGGGCGATCGCCGCGCGGGCCGGACTCACCAGGTCGACCCTCAACCGGCAAATTGCGCAGGGCGAACTCAAGCCCGAGGTAGTGGTTGCTGTCGCGCGCGCATACGGCAAGCCGGTCCTTGAGGGTCTGGTCTCCTGCGGGTTCATCACCGAGAAGGAGGCCGCACTCAAGGAGCGGATGGGTCTGGAGGAGGTATTGGCGGCGGCGACGGACGAGCAACTGTTGCGCGCCATTCTCGACCGGGTGGGTGCTGACGGGCAGGTCCATCACCCGCTGTTCGACGAGCCGCTCGACAGCGAGCACATACCCACGATGATGGGCGCTCGTGAGGAACGGCGTCGCCGCTTGACCGCGGACGCGCAGCCGACCGAGTGGGCTGCGCGGGAGGGCGAGATCCTCCATCCCGCCGATCCCGATTCGGCATAGAACTGTCGGTCCGTCACGACAGACTGGGGCCATGGTGGACCCTGTTATGCCAGAGGGCTGGCGGCTCGACGTCGAGAGGCTGCCGTCGGGCCTTGGACGTTGCATTTGGTCGCAGCGACGTATCGTCCTCGACTCGAGGCTCACGCCTGCCCAACGTCGTTGCACGCTCGCGCACGAGATTCTCCACGCCCGGCGTGGCCCGTTTCCGAACTGGCGGTTGGCGCGGGAAGAAGCGATCATCAGCGCAACCGTTGCCAGGATGCTGATCCCAATGCCTGCGCTTCTGGACGCCGTCGCATGGTCGCGGCAACCGGTGGAGTTGGCCGAGGTGCTCGGCGTTGATCTCGATACGCTGCGGCTCCGTATCAGTTCGCTCGCCTCATCGGAGCAGGCGCAGCTAGCGACGGCGCTGGATTCGTGTGGTCCCGAGCTCATGTGCGCCTAGGGCCAGGTCGCCGCTCCGATGGGGAGGGGCGACCAAGTGGGAGAGTTCCTCGTTGTATGCGTTCTGGACGCCGGAACCGGGAATTATTGAATAACCGGACTTCTCCGGTATATCTCGATCGCTACCGCGCGCCGAGCTGTCGTCCGGAAACGAATCATGCGGTCGGCGCGGACACTAGAATCAGCGTTCAGGAGGGACCGTTATTCGCTCAATCTCAAAGGAGAGATCGTGAATACGAAAACTGAATGGAGGCTGCTTTTCGAGCCTACCCGCGTCGGCAGCATTGCGGTGAAGAACCGCTATGCGATGGGCCCGATGGGGCCCTTGGGGCTGGCGACGCCCGGGGGTGGCTGGAGCCCTCGGGGAATCGAGTACTACGTCCGACGCGCGCAGGGTGGCGTCGGTCTGATCATCACCGGTGTGTGCCAGGTCACGAATCCCGCCGAGCATCTGCCCGCGGGAGCGCTGCCCAATCCGGTGCTGAACCCCGCGGAGTTTCTCTCGACCTCGCGAGAACTGACCGAGCGCGTGCACGCTTACGGCGCGAAGATCGTGTTCCAGGCGGGTGCCGGGTTCGGGCGGGTCATCGTCCCAGGCATGGTTCCGCATGGCAGCGCTCCCGTGGCGCCCTCGGCCATCCCGTATCGCTGGGATCCCTCGGTCACCTGCCGCGAGATGACCACGGACGAGATCCACGCCGTGGTCGGCAATTTCCGGGCGACGGGCGCACTGGCCAAAGCGGCCGGATTCGATGGCATCCAGGTGCATGCGGTCCACGAGGGATATCTGCTCGACCAGTTCGCGATCGAGTTCTACAACCATCGCACCGACGAATACGGCGGATCGCTGGAGAACAGGCTGCGTTTCGCCACCGAGATCGCTAGCGCCATACACGCCGGTGCCGGGGACGAGTATCCCGTGCAGCTGCGCTATTCGTTGCGATCGATGGTCAAGGATTGGGGCGTCGGCGCGCTGCCCGACGAGGATTTCGTCGAGCGAGGGCGTGACACCGAGGAGGGGATCGCTGCGGCGAGAATGCTGCACGACGCCGGCTACGAGGTGCTGGACGTCGACGCCGGCACCTACGACTCGTGGTTCTGGAACCATCCGCCGATGTACCAGAAGAAGGGCCTCTTCCTGCCGTTCGCCAAAGTACTGAAGGAGGCATGTCCCGACATTCCGCTCATCGTCGCGGGACGCCTCGACGATCCCGACCTCGCGGCTTCGGCCGTGCGCGACGGCATCGTCGACATGGTCAGTCTGGCCAGGCCGTTGCTGGCGGATCCCGACATCGTGCGGAAGATCGAGAGCGGGCATCCCGAGGCCGTTCGCCCGTGCCTCAGCTGCCAGGAGGGATGCATCGGACGCATCGAGCACTATGTGTCGCTGCGGTGTGCGGTCAACCCGATGACCGCGCGTGAGCGCGAGTATCAGCTGGTCGCGGTGCAGCCGCGCAACGCGAAGCGCGTCCTCATCGTGGGTGGCGGTCTGGCGGGCATGGAGGCGGCGCGCGTACTGGCCGTCCGTGGGCACACTCCTGTCATCCACGAGAAGGCGGAACGCCTCGGCGGCGTCGTCATCGCGGGCGGGCAGCCCTCGTTCAAGGAAGATGACCTGGCACTGATCGCCTGGTACGAGCGCGAACTGCAGTCGCTGGGGGTCGAGGTGCACCTCGGCGACGCGGTGCACCCGGGTGACTTCGATCCGCAACAGTGGGATCACGTCATCCTGGCATCGGGCTCGGTTCCCAACCGCTTGCCCGTCCCGGGTGCGGAGCGCGCGATCGACGCGTGCGATGCGTTGCTGGAACAGGATTCGCTCGGTCACGATGTCGCCATCATCGGCGGGGGACTGACCGGTTGTGAGCTGGGGCTGTCGCTGCGCGAGAGGAACCACAACGTCACGATCGTGGAGATGCTCGACGACGTGCTGGAGAAGAACAGCCCGCTGTGCATGGCCAACGAGTCGATGCTGCACGAGATGGTCCACGCCACCGCGGGCATCGGGGTTGCGACGAAGGCCCGCGTCTCGGCGATCGGGAGTTCCGACATCTCCGTCGACACTCCGGCCGGGCCCCAGCGGGTCGCGGCGGACTCGGTGGTGACGGCGATCGGGTATCGTCCGAACACCGAACTCGTCGAGGCCATCCGTGACAGTGGCATCCCGTTCAACGTGATAGGGGACGCACGTAGGTGCGCCAACATCATGTATGCGATCTGGGACGCCTTCGAGGTCGCTTCCCATCTGGAGTGAGGACGGGGCGGTCGGCTCGGTGCGGGGGCCGGCCGCCTCTTCGTCCCTCACCGAGGAGGACAGCGGACCTGTGCCGGGCGCGGGCCTCGCGTCCATGGCGAGCGCGGCTTTCCGCGGGCCCCTTTCCTCAATTAGCCCGCCCGGGTCGAGCACGACGTATTACGGTTGCTGTGCCGCTGGCATGCCTGATCGATAGGAGAAGCTCATGCGGGTTGTGATCATCGGTGGCTCGCACGCAGGGATCTCCTGCGCGCTGCGCGTGCGTGAGGAGTATCCGGACGCCGAGGTCGTCATGTACGAAAGCCAGGGCTCGATCGGTTTCATCGCGCAGTCAATACCGCTGTACCTGCGCGGGGACAAGCATTTCGAGAAGCTCAAGAGCTACACCGACGTCCCCGCCCTGGAGCGGCATGGTGTCGTCGTGCGCATCAACACCGAGATCCGCGGCGTCGACACCGATGCCAAGACGCTCGAGGTCGTGCCCGCGGGTGGCGTCCAGTTCACCGACCGCTACGACAAGCTCGTCCTGGCGACCGGATCCTACCCGTCGATCCCGTTGGCCTTCGGCTCATACCGCGATTCGCTCTATCTCGTGAAGAACTACGAGCACGCCACGCGCATCAAGGAACTCATGGAGAGCGCGAAACGCATCGTGATCATCGGCGGCGGGGCTATCGGTGTCGAGGTCGCCCGAGCGCTGCTCCACAAGAACGTGCCGACCACACTCCTGCAGTCGCATGCGACCATTCTCGACCGCTACGTCGACGACGAGGTGAACATCGACATCATCGACTCGCTTCGCAGTGCGGGGCTTGACGTCCATACCGAAGCCCTCGTCACGGAGTTCGAAGAGGTGCTGGGCCCCGATGGTCGGCGCCAGGTCATGGCCAAGACCTCCGACGGCCGGGCGTTCAGTGGGGACGGGATCATCTACGCCACAGGCTTCCGCCCCAACTCCTTCCTCCTCGGGGGCAAAGCCGAGTTGGGCGACAAGGGCGCGATTGTCGTCGACGACTACATGCGCACATCGATCCCGGACGTGTTCGCCGTAGGTGATTGCTCGACGACGAACCTCACCAACGTCGCCCGGCCCGTGTACGTCCCGCACGCCTCCGACGCGTTCCGCCAGGGTGAGATCGCCGCGATCAACCTGGTGGGCCCTCGCCAGAAGATCAACCCTTCGCAGGGCACCTACAACCTCAACATCGGTTCGCGCACGATGTGCATCTCGGGAATCACTTACAAGCGCGCGATCGAAGAGGGGTTGACGCAGAGATTGCCTCCTACCGCAACGAGTTCCTCGACATCGACGACCTCCTGCCACGCGCAGACAGCGACGAGGACCCCTACTACAAGGTTTGGCTCGTCTACGAGAAGGGGACTCACAAGGTTCTCGGGTTCCAACTCCGCGGTACGGCGACCGACCTGTCACCGTACGCCGATCTCATGTCACTGGCGATCGAGCGCGGTCTGACCGTCGAGGACCTGGAGTTCGTCGATTTCTACTTCAGACAGGGATACGCGGACCCACGTTCCTTCTCGAAGTACCTGGCCGCGGTCGTCCGCCAGCAGGACCCGAGGGTGTGATCGCCCTGGCCACGGTACCGACCTCCAGCACGGATCGCGACTACCTGGTCGCGACCCTGGACGCGTTACGGCGTCTCGAGGACGTCGGCAAGGCTCGCGGCGACCTGGACCGTGATCTCGAGCGCCGGACGCAGCACCGCCGCACGCTCGTCTCCGCGCTCGTAGCCGCGGTCATCCCGATCGGTATCTGGGTGTTCTTCGTCGCGGCCCAGGTCGCCGCCGCCCGCAGCCTCACCGAGGGCCTGAACATGCTCGCGGTGAGGTCCATAGGGCTCGTCGGGGCGACTGTGCTGCTCTTCCTCGTCGTGTACATCATCTGCAACTGGCTGTGGCATTCGACCGCCGTGACGCGGCTGCGGGCCGTCGTTGAGAAGCCGGTGCGCGCGGACTACCTGCGTCTGCGTGACGCGCTCGACGTGAGGTCGGAGGCGATCCTCGCCGAACCCGTCTTCGCCGACCCGCGGATCCCGGCGAACTTCATCCACCCGCACACGGTCGCCCTGCTCCTGCGGTTCTTCGACTCGGGTCAGGCGACCTTCCTCGACGCCGCCCTCTACATGCTCCGCCAAGAGATGGCGAACACCGTCTACTACAGCCAGATTGTGCCGGCCGAAACCGCGGCCGATCGTGAGCGCGAGCGCATCGCCGTCAACCGGCGGGAGATCGCCGACCATGACTGAAGACCTTGTGCCGTCCCCGGACGGGTCGCCCGTCAACGACACCGACGCCGTTCGGATCAGCCCCGATCCGAGCGGCAAGGACCTGGTGGTCGAGGGCTTCGTCCACGACGCGTTCTTCGAGCGCGGCCACCCGTGGCTCAAGGTTCGCCAGACGTTGGTGGCCCTGGCGTTCTGGTTCATCCTGCTCGCGCCCATCGTCGTCCTCATCAACTCCGTGGGCCGCGATGTCAGGTGGGGAGGGTATCTACCGCTGGACCTACGCCGACGGCTACGAACTGGTCCGGTTCCTCCTCATCGCGATCGCGATCATCTTCGTCGTCGTCCTCGGCTTCAGCATCTACCTGCTGTTGCGCAACAACCATCGCGAGAAGAAGGTCTACCCCTATCGCAAAACCTACGACGAGGAGGGCCTCGTCAAGCGCAAGGCGATTCTCGAGACCATGTACGCCGAGCGTTTCGGCGACGAGGACGCACGGCACGGGACCCGCTACTACGTCGTCGCGCCCGAGCAGAATCTCGACACCGGATACGTACACGACCTCTTCCGCCGGGGCCAGACCGATGTCGGTGAGGAGGTGCACCGGTGATCGGTGAGGCCATCGCCGCGTTCGTCGAGTGGGCGCAGACGTTCTTCTTCACCCCTCTGGCCATCGTGCTGTCGCTGTTCCCGATCATGGGCGCGATCTCCTGGACGATCGGTGGGTGGTTCTACCGCTTCTTCTACGTCGGCAAGTTCACCGAGAAGAGTTTCCGGCCGGTGCCATCCGAGGAGCAGCCCTTCATCACGATCATGGTTCCCGCGCACAACGAGGAAGTCATGATCGAGGAGACCATCGACTACCTGATGAACGATCTCAGGTACGACAACTACGAGGTGCTTGTCTGCGATGACGGGTCGAAGGACACGACCCCGGACATCCTCGCCCGCCTGTCGGTGAAGTACGACCGGCTGCGCGTGCTGCGGATCGACAAGAACAAGGGCAAAGCCCACGCGTTCAACATCGGTGTGGGGTTCGCGCGCGGGGAGTTCATCCTCTCCAACGACGCGGACACTGTGCCCGAGCCCGACGCCCTGTGGAAGTACATGAACTACTTCTTGGCCCCCGGCGGGCAGGACACGGCTGCCGTCACCGCGAACATGGACGTGCAGAACCGTTCTCTCATCGTCGAGAAATCCCAGACCGTCGAGTTCTCCTCCATCGTCGGCATCATCAAGCGATCCCAGATCGGGGTGCTCGGCAACATGTACGCCTACTCGGGCGCCAACACGATGTACCGCAAGGACGCTCTGATCGACGTCGGGCTGTTCCGCCAGGACCGCGCGACCGAGGACATCTCCATCTGCTGGGATCAGCAGTACGCCGGATGGAAGGCCGACTTCGCACCGGACATCATGTTCTACATGAACGTGCCCAACACGTTCACGATGCTCTACAACCAGCGCAGGCGCTGGGCGAAGGGCGGCACCGAGTCGTGGGTGACGAACTTCAAACGCGTCGCTAAGCACCCGCTGCTCAACCTGCCGAAGGTCGTCATGCTCCTCGACCAGACCGGGTCGATCACCTGGAGCTTCTACTACCTCGCCTTCACGCTGTGGCTCGCGTTGCGGATCGTTTTCTTCGTCCTGACAGGTGACACCGAGCAGTTCGAGCACACCCTGGACATGGTGTTCGTCTTCAGCGCGTTCATCACCGTCGTCGGGTCGTGGCAGATCGTTGCGGCGCTGTGGCTCGACAACCACGGCGCCAAGATGAAGTACCTCTTCTTCGCCCCCGCCTACATGGCCTGGTACTGGCAGATGAACGCGATCACCGTGGCGACGACCTTCGTGCCGGCCATCAAGGGCGTCCTCGGGTTCAGCGCCGAGGGCACCTGGGTGAGCCCGGAGCGGACCAAGATGGGGCAGGGGAAGCCCGCGGGCGAGCTGGTCTCGCGCTGATGCCGGGCGTCCCAGGGGGATGGCTGCGCACCTCGGGCAGGCTGTTGTTCGACCAGGTCTGTCCCCGAGGCCCGCTCGTGCCGAGGACGACGGCGGACCGTTGTGGGGCGTGCGGGGCTCGAACCCGCGACCCAGGGATTATGAGTCCCCTGCTCTAACCGGCTGAGCTAACGCCCCGGAGATGTCGACTCTAGAGCATCTGGGCACCGTTCCGCTCCGTCGCCCCTTGGTGGCTGTTCCATGGGCCGCTTCTGCGGATGAAATCTGTTGTTGCGGACGAGATCTCATCCGCAACAACAGATTTCATCCGCGGCTGTGGGTGAGGGGCGGACACGGCAAGGGGTGGGTAGCCTCAGCGCCGGAACGGTCGGCCGGCTGAGGAACGCCCTCAGACGCGCGGCGAAGCCCCGTCGAGGAGCCTCAGGATCGTCCGGCCGACCGCCGCGTCGTTGTTGTCTCCTGCGATCTCGTAACCGGCCCGCCGCAGGGAGTCGTGGGCGGCCGACATGGCGAATCCGCGTCCGGCGAGTTCGAGCATGGCCAGGTCGTTGGGCATGTCGCCGAAGGCGACCATCCGCCCGGGCTCGATCCCCAGGTCGGTGAGCAACTCGGTCAGTGCCAGTGCCTTGCTCACACCGGGGGCCGACAACTCGAGCATCCCCGCCTCGGCCACGTACGAGAAGGTGACCGTGAGCCGGTCGCCCACGATGGGGGCGACGAGGTCCGCCAGGTCTTCTGTGGGCGTGGTCGGCCCAAGGACGAGCAGTTTCACCACCGCGTCGTGGTCGAGTAGCGATTCCAGCGTCCCGCGATGGGCCGGATCCTCGTCGCCGCGGGGCGGGTATCCGGTCTCCGCCGCCCACTGCGATGCGTACTCGACGGCGAACAGTGCCTCCGGCAGAGCCTCGCGCACTTCCTCGCCGACTCGGGAGGCCACATCGGGCGACAGCGGCCGGGCGTGCAGGACGCGTCCCGTCTCCAGTTCCATCGTCACGGCGCCGTTGGAGGCGATCGCCCACGGATGCACGTCCGACAGTTCGCGGAGCGGGCCGAGCCAGCGCGCGGGGCGTCCGGTGGCGAACACCGTCGCGATGCCCTGGCGGGATGCCGTGCGGATGGCGCGCGCGTTCGCCTCCAGCACCCGCTTGTCGTCGGTGAGGAACGTGCCGTCGAGGTCGGTCGCGATGATATCGAAAGGACGCATGATCACAACCTGGTGTTGACGGGAGGGGTCGGCTCGGTGGCGGTGGCCGAACCGCTGCCCGAGGCGCCCATCGAGGGCTCCCTGGTGGGCGATCCGAAGTCCCCCGGCGAGCTGGCGCCGGACGATCCCTCGCTCTGGGAGGGGGACGCGGATGCCGACCCCGACTCGTCCTGCGGAGACTGGGATTCGGAGTCCGATGGAGAACCGGACTGCTCGGACGGGCTGCCGGACTGCTCAGAGGGGTTGCCTGAACCGCCGGACGGGTCGGACGAGGAGTCCTGGCTCTGGTTGGTCGGCACGGGTGGTTGTGGCTGCTCGGGTGGGGAGTTCTGGAACAGCAGCACCGCGATCAGCAGCGCGAGCCCGCAGAGCAGCAACGTGAGCAGCCAGGACGCCGCGAAGGGCACCCAGCCCGCGCGATCGTGCCGCCCTGGCCACGACAACGGCCATTGCCTCCATGCTCCCGGACGCGAGTCGTCCAGCCAGTGCAGGCGGTAGCCGGGGCCGGCGGGGCGGCCGAGCAGGGGAGTGCTCGACAGATCGACGCTGCGCAGCAGCCGGTCGGACTCCTGCAGTGCCGCCGGCGTCCCGTCGTAGGCCAGGGCCACCCACGGGGCGATGGGCGGATCCTCGGGCGAGACCGGATCGTCCGCTTCACTACGGAACTTGTGGGCGAGACGACCATCGTCCTGCCCCTGGCCGCCCCGGGCGACGACGCTGTCGGCGTGCAGTTTGTTCACCTCACCCGCGAGCCGCTGGCGTGCCGCGGGATCGTGCGACGCGCCCTCCGACAGGACGAGGAGCATCACCGAGGGCTGGTCGTCGGCATGAGCCAGGTAGACGATGCCCGACTCGCGCGCGGTGAGCCTGGCGTCCAGCCAGAAGTCACCGATCCGTGGCGGGTCGCTCACCAGCAGGGGGAACGGCTGCGGGGCCGCGCCGACAGCCGGCATGCCGTCGACGGGAGGGGACGACGGCGGATCCGCCGGGCCTTGGGGCGGTTGCTGGGAATCGGACGAGTAATCAGACATCGTCACCCATCTCACCACACCCGTGGTTGAACCTGAAGGCGTGGCCGAACCTGTGTGCTAGCCGTGTGTGGCCGTCCACCACTCCGGATGTGGCCGTGGCCACGGTATCGTGGCAGGGACGCGCTTTCCGGGCGTCAGCACCGCCAGGCACACAGGAGACTTGAGTGACGAGCACCCCGAGGGACCAGCGCCCGATGTCGATCCAGGAAGCAGCCAAGGTCGTCGGCGAGGCCATCGCCCAGGTCCAGAGGGTCATCGTCGGCCAGGAGCACATGGTCGAGCAGTTGATGGTCGGTCTGCTCGCCCAGGGGCACATCCTGCTGGAAGGCGTGCCCGGCACCGCCAAGACGCTCGCCGTGCGCACCTTCGCGACGGTGGTGGGTGGGACGTTCGCCCGCGTCCAGTTCACCCCCGACCTCGTGCCGTCCGACATCGTGGGCACGCGGGTCTATTCCGCGTCCAAGGAGGAGTTCGACATCGAACTCGGTCCGGTGTTCACCAACTTCGTCCTGGCGGACGAGATCAACCGTGCGCCCGCGAAGGTGCAGTCGGCGATGCTCGAGCTGATGGCCGAGAAGCAGGTCTCCATTGCCGGCACCACCTACCCGATGCCGAAGCCGTTCATCGTGATCGCGACGCAGAACCCGGTCGAATCCGAGGGCGTCTACCCGCTGCCCGAGGCCCAGCGCGACCGGTTCCTGCTGAAGGTCGACGTGCCCTATCCGAAGGGCAACGAGGAGTTCGAGATCCTGCGGCGCATGTCGGTGAGCCCGCCGACGGCCTCGCCCGTGCTCAATCCCGAGCTCACGCTGCAGTTGCAGGACATGGCCTCGCACGTGTTCGTCCACAATCTGGTGGCGGAGTACATCGTGCGGCTCGTACTGGCCACGCGCAATCCCGCGGAGTTCAACATGCCCGACCTGTCGCGGGTGATCCAGATCGGCAACTCCTCGCGTGCCACGCTCGGCCTCACCGCCGCTGCGCGGGCTCTGGCACTCATCCATGGACGCGACTACGTGCTCCCCACCGATGTACAGGCCGTTGCCAAGGACGTCATGCCGCACCGGCTCGTCCTCAGCTTCGATGCCATCGCCGATGACATCAGTGCACCCCAGGTGGTGGAACGGATCCTCGCCATGGTGCCCGCACCGACGCCGGTGTGGAACAAGGAACAGCGCGCGGCCAGCCACACCCAGCACCGGCACCAGCCCACCTACAACAACTGACCGCCCGATGACCTCTCCCGACTTCGCCGCACCGCAGACCGGCAACACGCTGGCCAACGGCAGAGGCGACGTGGGTGCCGCCGGCAGCGTCCTGAGGGAGCCGACCGGGCCGACCATCCCCCTCAACCGGCTCGCGCCCGAGGCCGCGTTGCGTCGGCTGGAGCTCACGATCGTCCGCCGCCTCGAGGGGTTCCTGCAGGGCGATCACCTCGGGCTCATGCCGGGCCCGGGCTCCGACCTCAACGATGCCCGTATCTACGTCCCGGGGCAGGACGACGTCCGCCGCATGGACTGGGCCGTGACCGCACGCACGACGATCCCGCACGTCCGCGACACCATTGCCGACCGGGAACTGGAGGTGTGGGCGTTGCTGGACGCCACCCCGTCCATGAACTGGGGGACCGCCGGGGTGACCAAACGTGATCTGGGCATCGCCGCCATCGCGACGCTCGGGTTCGTCAGCCAGAAGATGGGGGACCGCTTCGGCGGCATGGTGATGCACTCCGACTCGGTGCACAGGTTCCCCGCTCGGTCGGGCCGCCAGGCGCTGTACGGCCTGCTCGGCAAGTTGCTGGACGATCCCATCGAGCGCGACAACCAACCCTCCCTGCTCACGTTGTCCGACGGCATCGAGGCCATGATCCGTACGCAGCGGCGCAGGGGCATGCGAATCGTGGTGTCCGACTTCCTCACGCCCGGTGACGAGGAACTCGACCCGGGAACCCCTCCCGCCTGGGAGCGTCCCCTGCGGCGTCTCGCTGTGCGCAACCAGGTGCTGTGCGTCGAGGTGATGGACGCAGGTGAGATCGAGTTCCCCGATGTCGGCGAGCTGCTGATCCGCGACCCCGAGACCGACTTCGCCAGGTATGTGAACACCTCGGACCCGAGGGCCCGCAAGATGATCGACGGAGCCTCGCAGGCTCAGCGCCAGCGGGTGGACGCCGCGATGCGTCGCGCGGGCGTCGGGCACCTGCGGCTGCAGACCGACCGCGACTGGGTGCAGGACATCGCGCGGTTCGTGCTCACCTATCGCCGGACCGCCGCTGTGCTGCACACCCCGCCGCAGGGGGTGGCCCGATGAGTGGGGACACCACGCGGGTGCTGTGGGTCGACTTCTTCAACGCCGAACGCCTCTGGGCGCTGCTGCTCATCCCGCTGCTGGTCATCGCATACATCGCGTTGCTGCAACTCAAGCGCAATCGCGGCATGCGCTACACGCAGACCGGCATCGTCGGTGCGGTGCTGCCCCGGCAGTCGCAGTGGCGCAGGCACGTGTCGGTGGCGATGACGCTGTGCGCGCTGGTGGCGATCACCGGCGCGTGGGCCCGGCCGGTGGGCACCGAGAAAGTGCCCCGGGAACGGGCCACCGTGGTCGTCGTCCTCGACCGCTCCTTGTCGATGCAGGCCACAGATGTGGAGCCGAACCGGATGGACGCGTCCAAACAGGCCGCGAAGGACTTCATCGACCAGTTGCCCTCGCAGTACAACGTGTCGATCGTCGGTCTCAGCGGGGCGAGCTCGGTGCTGGCGCCGCCCACGACCGACCGCGGCATGGTCGACCGTGTCATCGACGCGATGGATCTGCAGGACGGTACGAACATCGGGGACGCCATCACGGCCAGCCTCAGCGCGATAGCGCAGGCCCCGGGGGACGAGGGGGACGATCCCGCGCCCGCGATCATCGTCCTGCTCTCGGACGGGCAGAACACGGGAGGCTCCACGGATCCGCTCACGGCGGCCGACCAGGCCAAACAGCAGGACGTCCCCATCTACACGATCGCTTTCGGCACGCTGAACGGCTACGTCGACGTCGACGGGCAGCGGTACAACGTGGCCCCCGACACCGAACTTCTGGGGCAGATCGCCACCGCCACCGGTGGGCAGGCACTGGACGCGAAGTCCGCCAGTCAGCTGAACGACGTCTACACGCACATGCAGAGCGAGGTCGGGTACGAGGACGTGAAGAAGGAAGTCACCGCCCAGTGGGCGCTGTATGCCCTGGCATTCGCGATCGTCGCCGCCTTCGGCGCGGTGTCGATGGCTGCGAGGTGGCCGTGATGGTGCCCCTGATCAGCTTCATGCACCCCGGCCGGTTGTGGTTGGCGTTGATCGCGGTCGCGATCGGTCTGCTGTACGTCGTGTTGTCTCAGCGGCTGCGTGCCGGTGGGACGAAGGGCCGGACGCGGCTCGACCTCGTCCTGCCACGCGATCCGGCGCTCAAGCGGCATCTGTCCGTGGCCGCCGCTCTGCTGTCGGTGCTGTCCCTGGTGGTCGCGTACGCCCAGCCGCAGGACATGACGCAGGTGCCGCGCGAACGGGCGACCGTGGTGATCACGATCGACGTCTCGCGGTCGATGCGTGCCCAGGACGTGTCGCCGAGCCGTATCGAGGCCGCCCAGGAGGCGGCCAAGGAGTTCGTGGACATGCTGCCGACCACGTTCAACGTGGCGTTGGTCGCGTTCTCGGGGACGGCGTCGATGGTCTCGCCGCCCACCCTCGACCGTGAGGCGGTCAAACGGGCCATCGACTCGCTGGAACTCGCTCCGGCGACGGCGGTGGGCGAGGGCATCTACACGTCGTTGGACGCGCTCGCGCTCGCACCGGCTGACCCCGACAACCCTGACGAGCCCGCCCCGGGTGCCATCGTCCTGCTCTCGGACGGGTACACCAACATCGGGCGCGATTCGGCGCTGGCCGCCCAGGCGGCGAAGGACCAGAACGTGCCCGTGTACACGATTGCCTACGGCACGGCGGGCGGTTATGTGTACGAGCAGGGGGTGCGCGTCCCCGTGCCTGTGAACCATGCCGAGTTGGCGCGGGTGGCGCAGATCTCCGGGGGGAAGAAGTACTCCGCGGAGTCGTTGAGCGATCTGAAGAACATCTATCAGACGCTCGCGCGGTCGATCGGCTACGAGCAGGTCGAGACGGAGGTCACCGCGCGGTACGCGCTGCTGGCGCTCGTGTTCGGGTTGCTCGCCTCCATGGGCGTCATCTCCCTGGCGGCGCGCTGGCCGTGAGGGTCGAGAGGCACCGAGGAACTCAACTGGTGGAATATATGCCGACCGCGACTGTTGTGCCGCCCCCCGGCTCGTTTCCGTGGATCCTGATCCAGTCGTCATCCGCTATCACGAACAGTTCAATAGGCAGGCCGTCTGCTCGCGTGTGAGCCCAGTCGAGCGCTTCCATGACACTCGTGGTCCCGGTTATGAGCCATTCATCACGCATCTCCGATTCGCTCGGCTTCACGGAAGGGATCCAGATCCTGACGATGTAATCGGCTTGCCTGCCCTTGAATTGAACTTCGCCCACAAAAGGCTCAACTCTCATTTGGCTCACTTTCCCTTGTGCCGCACAGGTAAGAGTTCGGCAACTCGGCTGTGTCGGATCAACTCTTCACTGAGGCACCCAATTCGCTGATAATGCCTCCCAGAAGCCGATGACCTTGTATACGGTGGGTTGCTCGCTCAGTCGGCAACCACTTGTCCTGACCCCGGAAGGAGCACGATGCTCGTTTCGACAGGCTCAACGAGCGCAGTCGGTCCCTGAGCCTGTCGAAGGGGCGTCGTGGTGAAGCGGCCGCAAGGCGTCAACGATCCGCCGCCGCGTTCTGGCGTGCGGCCAACCGGTGCGTGATGGACGCGGTCGCCGGATACAGCTCCCGGTACAGGGCGTAGAGCTCGGCGTAACCCTCGGCGTTCTGTGGCCTTGGGGTCAGTGTCCTGGCGGGCGGGTTCCATTCGGACGCAGGGATGGGTGCCTTCAGACAGGCCGCGAGCCAGGCGCTGCCGTAGCTGGCGCCGATGGTCTCGCGTGGGATGACCTGGGGACGCCCGCTGATGTCGCTGACGATCTGCGTCCACACGTCACCCTTCGTCCCGCCGCCCACGGCTACGATCCGGTCGATCCGCCCGCCCGCGGCCTCGATGGCTTCGATGTTGTGGCGCACCGCCAGCCCGGTGGCCTCCAGGGCAGCCCGGTAGAGATCGCCGCGCGTGTGGTCGATCGTCAGGCCGGCGACGACCCCCCGGGCGGCCGGGTCCATCAGCGGGGTGCGTTCGCCGGCGAAGTAGGGCAGCATCAACAGACCGTGCGCGCCCGGCCCGGCGGCGTCCGCCTCGGCCACGAGCTCGGTGAAGTCGGGGGAGCCGAACAGGTCGCGGAGCCAGTTCGTGATCGCACCGGACGTGGCCATGCCCCCGGCGACGTTGCGGGTGTCGGGCAGCGCGCCGATCGTCCCCCACAACGAGGGGCTGCGGACGGGCTCGGTCACGGTGTTGACGAAGAACATCGTCGTCCCGTACATGAGCATCAGATCGCCCGGGTTGTGTGCGTCGACGGACAATGCCTCGGCCCAGGCATCGATCGTGCCGGTGGTGACCGGGATGCCCTCGGGCAGGCCGGTTGCTTCGGCGGCGGCGGCCGACACGGTCCCGGCGGCATCACCCGCCCATGCGAGCCGGGGCAGCTCGATGCCGGGGGCGATCTGCTCGGCCCACGGTGTGTACCAGGCCCGAGCCTCGATGTCGTACATCGGGGTGCACTGCGAGGCCGACTGGTGGTCGAGCACGTAGGCACCGGTGAGGTTCCACACGAGCCAGCTGGCAGGCATGAACAGGCGCCGGGCGCGGGCGCGTACGTCGGGCTCGTGCCGGGCCACCCAGGCGATCTTGGGGCCGGCGGCCTGGGTGGTGAGTACCGAGCCACAACGGGCGATGATGGCGTCGTCCCCGCCCAGGCGCGTCGTCCACTCCTCGATCTCGGCCACCGCGCGTGTGTCGACACCGTAGAGGATCGCGGGACGCACGGGCGTGGAGTCGTCGTCGGCGAGGGCCACACACGGGCCCATGCCGCTGACGCCCACCGCCTCCACGGTCGCCTCAGGGTCGGCGGCGAGCAGTTCGTGGCTGAGCGAGCAGAACTCGTCCCACCAGATTTCCGGGGCCATCTCGACGTGGCCGGGCCGTGGCCGCCGAACGTCATGGGTTCTCGTTAAGGTCGCCAGCACGGTGCCGTCCAGGCTTGTCAGCACGCCTTTTGTGCTGGAGGTGCCGACGTCGATCCCGATCACTGCTGCAGTCATGGTGTTCGTCCGATCAGATGGAAATAGGTGTCGTTACGTCCCGGACGCTGTTGTCGCGGGAGGTGCGTGTGGAGTTGTAGAGCTGGCTTCGACAGGCTCAGCCAGCGTTGGCCGGGTTGGCTTCGACGGGCTCAGCCAGCGTTTCTGTGTGATCCCTGAGCTTGTCGAAGGGTGGTGGTCATTTCGACAAGCTCAATGACCGCTGGGCGGCTGTTCCCTGAGCCTGTCGAAGGGTGGTCCCTGAGCTTGTCGAAGGGTCGTCGTCTAGTAGGAGGCCAGAGGAACGGCTTTGCGAAGGGCACGGCCGGATGTGCCGCCCGCTCGTGGCTGGCCGGGGCCGAGATCCTGGCGGAACTCGTCCACGAGGTAGAGGGCCGCACCGGTCGCGACCGGTTGTGTGGTGTAGCTGCACGGCACGAGGAACGTCTCGGAGTGGCTGGCCAGGAAGCTCAGCCGGTCGACCTTCGAGCGCAGGGGAGTCATGTGGTCGCGGATGTGGGCACCGACGTCGCCGCCCAGGATGATGGTGCAGCCGAACAGGACGCGGATGTTGTGGATGGCCTGGGCGAGATCGGAGGTGTACCGGTCCCACACGTCCGACAAGGTGTCGTCGCCATCACCGAGCCGTGAGAAGAACCCCTCCAGCGAGCCGTCCGCATGCCGCGCCAGGACGCTCGCGTTGCAGTAGGCGTCCATGCATCCGTTCTGCCCGCAGTAGCAGCGCCGACCGCCCTGGTGTATGCGCAGGTGCCCGATCTCTCCCGCGAATTCCCCGTCGCCCCGGTAGATCTCGCCGTTGATCAGTACCGAGCCGCCGATGCTCTTCGACAAGCTGATGTAGAAGGCGTTGTCGACCCCGTGATCGGGCCAGAACTCGGCCAGGCCGGCAGCGTCCGAATCGTGGAGCAACCGGGTGCGGAACCTGAGGTGACGCCCGAAGTCGGCAGCGGTGATGCCGTAGTTGTCGATCACGCGCCCGTAGGTCACCTGCCCGGTGGTCTCGCTGATGAGACCGGGAACGGCGACCCCGACCCCGAGGATCCGATCCCGGTCGACGCCGGCGTCGGCCAGCAGGGTCTCCACCTCGGCGCCGACGAACGCGAAGTAGTCGTCCGACCGGGCGAAGTCGCGATGAGCCTGGCGCTGGCACAACACCTGCCGCTCGAGGTTCACGACCAGGCAGGTGACGCGGTCCTGCGTGACATCGACGCCCACAGCAAGCCTCCCGTCGGCCACGCAGGCGTACGCGATCGGGCTGCGACCGCCGTTGGAACCGGACGACAGCTTCGCGCCCTGCTCCAGGAGCCCCGCCTCCATGAAATGCGTCAGATATTTCGAGACGGTCGGGAGGCTGATCCCCAGAGCGCCGGCGATGTCGTTCTTCGTCGCCATGCCGCGTTCGCGGATGAAGTCGTAGATCGCGCGGCGGGTTCGTTTCCTGATGCCGGACGTCTTCATCTCTGGGTTCACCTCCCGGTTCGTGTGGTCAGCGTGAGTGTCCTGGCGCCCGATGTGAGAGGGGGCCCGCGTCCGGATCGGAAACCATCCTAGTGGGTTCGGCAGGAGTTACTCCTAACCGCCCCGCACTTGCGTGCCGCGTCGGCTGCACCCGGCCCGGGGCGCCGGGACCCCGGGCCGGGTGGGTGCCCCGGGGCGCGTGATGCGTCCACGCCCCGGGGCACGTCGGTGGGCCGCACGCTCATCTGCGCGCGTTGTAGAGGTTGCGCACTGCGTCGATCAGGACGGCGACGAAGATCATCAGGCCACCGGCCAGGGTGATGAGCGTCGACTCGATCCCGAGGATCGCCAGCCCCACCTGGATGACGGTGAGCAGCAGCGTGCCGGCCAGAACGCCGAGCATGCTGCCACGGCCGCCGGTGAGGCTCACACCACCGATCACCGCGGCGGCGATGACCTGCATCTCGTAGGTCGTGCCGAACGACGAGGTCACCGCGCCCATGTAGCCCGACAGCAGCCAGCCGGCGACGCCGGACAACAGGCCCGAGACCACGTAGGCCCAGATCTTCGTCCGCTCGACGTTGATACCCGCGATGTAGGCGCCCCGGTAGTTGCCGCCGACCGCGAACAACGCGCGGCCGAACCGCGTGCGCTCCCAGATGACGTGGAACGCGGCGAAGGCGACGATCAGGACGATGGGCAGCGCGGGGAACGCGCCGATCTTGCCCTGGCTGACGAACTTGTACGAGTCGGGGAGCTGCGAGATGGTCGTGCCGCCGGTGATGGCGAGCAGCCCACCCTGCAGCACCATGTTCATCGCCAGCGTGGTGATGAGCGCGTTGGCCTTCAGCTTCGTGACGATCAGCCCGTTGACGAGGCCGATCAGGGAACCCACGACGAGAATGAGCAGGATGGACAGCAGTACCGGC
Source organism: Brooklawnia cerclae (assembly GCF_011758645.1). Classification (NCBI taxonomy): domain Bacteria; kingdom Bacillati; phylum Actinomycetota; class Actinomycetes; order Propionibacteriales; family Propionibacteriaceae; genus Brooklawnia; species Brooklawnia cerclae. The sequence goes on from NZ_JAAMOZ010000001.1 coordinate 876,812, forward strand.
AGGCCGGACTTCATGGCCAGCACCCCGATGAGTGCGGAGAAGCCGGCCGTGCCGACCGTGGCCAGGTTGATGTCCCCCAGGAGGATGATCATCGAGATGGCGATGGCCAGCAGCCCCAGCACAGTCGCCTGGACGAGGATGTTCGAGAGGATCCCGAACGAGTAGAAGGACGATCGGAACAACCCCATGATCAGGATCGAGAGGACCAGCAGGATCCACACCGCCTGATTCATGCAGAAGTCGACGATCTTCCGGGCAGCAGATGTCGATTGCATAGTCCTAAACAGCTTCCTTCTCGCGGTCCCTGATGGCCGTGAGCTCGTCGATGGTGATGTCCGTGTTGTCGAGCACCGTCACGATCCGGCCGTCGTCGAAGAACACGAGACGATCGGCCACGCGCAGGAGTTCCTCGTAGTCGTTGGTGAGATAGATGGTGCTCATGCCGCGGTGCGTCAGGTCGAGGATCGTGGAGATGATCTCCTCGCGGCTCTTGATGTCGATGCCGACCGTGGGCTCGTCCAGGATGAGCAGCCGGGGGTCGGTGTTCAGGAGACGGCTCACGATGACCTTCTGCTGGTTGCCGCCCGACAGACTGTCCATGCTGTCGTCGATCGAGTTGCACTTGATCTTCAGCGCCTGCCGGTACTGCTCCGACAGCGACCGCTGCAGGGCGAGGTTGACGAACCCGCCGAGTGCGCGCAGCTTGCCGGCGTGGCTGCTGATACCGATGTTCTCGTTGACGTCGAACGTGGGCATGATGCCCTCGCGCTGGCGGTCGTACGAGATGTACGAGATGCCCTCCGCGATGGCTCGTTCGGGGCTTGGCAGCGCGACTTTCTGGCCGCCGGCGGTGATCGTCCCCGAGTCGAGTCTGGTGAGCCCGAAGAGTGCACGGCAGAACTCGCGCGCGCCGGAGCCCGGGAACCCCACCACCCCGAGGATCTCGCCCTTCCGGACGTCGATGGAGACCCCCTCGAGGTTGTCCCCGTGGAGGTCGGTGACCTTCAGGAACACACCGTCCGCGTCGGGGCCGCGATCGATTGCGCGGTGGGCGAGTTCGACCTCCTCGCCTGCCACCAGGCTGGCCAGGTGAGCCTCGGACACGTGGTCGGAGGTGTCCACGGGGAACATCCGCCCGTCACGCAGCACGGTGATCGCGTCCGACAGTTCCAGCACCTCGCCCAGGTAGTGGGAGATGAAGATGAACGCGGTGCCCCGTGCCTTCAACTCGCGGACGAACGTGAACAACTCGGCGCGCTCGCGGTTGGTCAGCGCGGTCGTGGGCTCGTCCAGGATGATGAGCTTCGCGCCGCTGTGCATCGCCCGGATGATGTTGAGCTTGCGGGCGTCGATGGAGCTGAGCTCGCGGACCAACGTCCTGGGGTCCACGGCCAGACCGTAGGCGGCCAGTTCCTCGGCGGCCACGTCGTTGATCTGTTTCCAGTCGACGAGCCCGCCACGGGTGGGCAGGACGCCGGAGAAGATGTTCTCGGCCACGGAGAGGTCGGGGAACGAGTTCTCGTGCTGGGGGACGAGCCTGATCCCGAGCTCCTGGCGGGTGAAGATGTTGAGCGAGCGGATGTCGCGTCCCTCGAACAACACGTCGCCGGTGGTGGGCGGGTAGATGCCCGCGATGATGTTGACGAGGGTCGACTTGCCCGCGCCGTTGCGGCCGAGGAGGGAATGTATCCCGCCCTCGCTGACCTCCAGGCTGACGTCGGAGAGGGCGGGAGTGGCGCCGAACACTTTCGATATGTTGTTGACCTGCAGTAATGGTGGCTTGTTCACGGCTGGTTCCTTCGTTGGGTGCGGTGCCGCCGCATGATCCCGCCATGGGAGGCGGTTGGTGCGGCGGCACCGCACCCGATTGCGTCGAGGCCGGGCTACTTGGTCGCGTTGCCCCAGATGAGGGGGTTGTCGGCGTTGGACGCGTCCACGACCAGCGGGTCGAGCATGACGGTGGCGCCGGAGTCACCCGAGGTGAAGGTGACCTCGGTGTTCAGGTATTCGCCCTCGGGAGTGAAGGTGCCCGATGTCGGGACCTCCTTGCCCTGCATCGGGTAGGCGTGCAGGATCTCGGTGGCGATGCCGCCGACGCCGAAGACGTCGATGACGACCTCAGCGTCCACATAGCCCTCCTGCACCAGGTCGAGGACATCGCCCAGGCCGTCGTGCGAGATGAAGAAGACGTGGCCGTCCTCGCCGGTCTTGTACCACATGTCGTTCGTCTTGAGCGCCTCGACGGCACCGAGCGTCGCCGTGTCGGTAGGTGTGTTGACAAGGTCGATCGTCTTACCGGACGACTTGGCGTCCGCGATCACGTTGTTCAGCGCGCTGGTGGCGACGTCGGACTCGGGAGCGCCGAGCACCGAGATCAGCTCGATATCGGGGTACTGCTTGATGACGTTCTCGAATCCCTCCGAGCGTTCCTTGAAGACCTGCGAGACGACCTCGCCGTAGAGATTGACGACGACGCCCTTCGGCTCGCCGTACTTCTCGGTCAGGAGTTCGACGGCCTTGTTCCCGGCTTCCTCGCCCGACTTGATGCTGTCGAACAGCACCGCGACGTCGGCTTGCGCGTTGTTGGCCTTGTTGTCGATGACTGCGATCGGAATGTTGGCGTCGTTGGCGCGAGCCATCACGTCGGAGATGCTGTCGCTGTCGTAGGGATTGACCACGATGGCGGCGGGAACGATGTTTTGGATGAGGTTGTTCATCTGGTCGTTCTGCTTCGCGGCATCGGCCTCGGCGACCGCGACCTCGCCGGTGTAACCGAGCATCTCGGCCGCCTGGGTGACGCCGTCGGCCATGGCGACGTGGACGAGTTCGGTGGAGTTCTTGGTCGAGTACCAGATCTCGTTCGAACTCGAACCTCCCGAACCCGAGGAGCCGGTGTCAGCGTCTGTGCTGCCCGACCCACAGGCTGCCAGGGAAATGGCCACGAGCGTCGTGGTCACGATGGCGGTGAGTTTCTTGAGCATGCGAGTCTCTTCTTTCGGGTGTGATGTGGCGTGCTTTCCTGCACGTCCCCTCGCCTTCGTTGGTGAGGGGACGAACGACATGGCTCACGCGGTCGCGTGCGCCGGTGATGCGGGGGCCGCTAGACGACGGTGAAGCAGCCGTCGATGATGAGATCGGCGCCGGAGGTGTAGGTCGACGCGTCCGACAGCAGGTAGATGACGGCACCCGCGAGTTCCTCGGGGGCGCCCATCCGCTTGAAGGGGATCATGTCGGTCCAGATCTGGCGCCAGTCCTCACGGACGTTGCCGGTCATCTCGGTGTTGATGTAGCCAGGGCTGATCGAGTTGACCCGGATTCCCAGGGGAGCCCACTCGACGGCCAGCGACTTCGTCAGGTGTGCGACGCCCGCCTTCGAGGAGTTGTACGACGCCTGCCCCTGCGGGATGTTGACGATCGTCGCCGACATGGACGCCGTGTTCACGATGTTGCCCTGCTTGCCGTTGGCCACCAGGTACCGCGCGAACGCCTGGGCGACGAAGAAGATGCCGTTCAGGTTGACGTCGACGACCCGGGTGAAATCGGTCGGCGTGCACTCCAACGCCGGCTTGTGCAGGCAGATCCCGGCATTGTTGAACAGCAGGTCCAGCGTCCCGAGTCGGCTCGCGGCCTCCTCGATGGTCCGGGCGACCTGCTCGGGATCCGTGACATCGCACACCAGGGCGATCGCACGGACCTTGTGCTGCTCGGCGATCTCCGCGGCCACCTCCGTGGCATCGGCCATGTCGATGATGACGACGTCGGAGCCCTGACTGGCCAGCGCGTGAGCCACGACCTTGCCGATTCCCTGACGCCCGCCGGTCACGATCGTGACCTTGCCGTCCAACGAGAAACGATCACTTTCCACGGTTTCTGTCCTCCAAACCCTCGCACCCTTGCGATCTCGAACCGGTCGCCTCGGTGCGGCCTCTGAGTTCAAGAAAGTGGTTTACTAAAAGCATATAGATGAACTGGGGTGGGGTGTCAAGAGGGGATTTCGGGCAGATCGTGAAAGGGTGTGGCCGGGCGTCCAGCACAGGGGGCATACCCGACGCCGGCGGCACCGACCGGCGCCCCGGTGGACAGATGCCCGGTATCGGGCCGGACGATCAGTGTGCGCCCGGACGTCGGCGATCGCGCGCGGCCAGTTCCTCGGCGTAGAGCTGATCGATCTCGTCGGCGAAATGCTCGACGATCGTGGTGCGACGCGCCTTCTGGGAGGCACTCAGCTCACCGTCCGCGGTGGAGAACGGCCTGCTCGTGACGCGGAACGCACGCACCGACTCGGCGCGCGACACGAGTCGATTGGCCTGGTCGACGGCGTGTTGCAGTTCGGCGATCACCGCCGGATGACGGGCCGCCTCGCGCAGACCGGTGTCACCGATGCCCTGTGATTCCAGCCACGCGGGCACCATCTGCTCGTCCAGATCGATGAGCGCCGCCACGAAGGGCCGCCCGTTGCCGACGACGACAACCTCGGAGACGAGCGGATCGGACCGGATCGAGTTCTCGAGCGGCGCCGGCTGGACGTTCTTTCCGCCGGCCGTGATGATCAGGTCCTTCTTGCGGCCGACGATCGTCAGATAGCCGTCCTCGTCCAGCCGCCCGAGGTCGCCCGTGCGGAACCACCCGTCGGCGGTCATGACCTCCGCGGTCGCCTCCGGGTCATTGAGGTAGCCGGCGAACACATTGGGGCCCTTGACGAGCACCTCGCCGTCGTCCGCGATCCTGATGCCGGTGGCCGGATAGGGCGCACCGACCGTCCCGATCTTGATCAGGCCCGGCAGCCCGACGCAGGTCGGCGCAGCCACCTCGGTGAGCCCATAGCCCTCCATGACGATGATCCCGAGCCCGCGGAAGAAATGGCCCAGGCGAATGCCGAGCGGAGCGCTGCCGGAGATCGCATATCCGACGTGCCCACCCATGATCGCGGTGATCCGGTCGAGCACCAGTGCGCGTGCGACCCTGTGCCGGAGGCGCAGCCAGACAGAGGGACCCTCGGCGTCCAGCGACATGGAGTAGTCGACGGCGATGTCGGAGGCCCACCGGAAGATCGCGTGGCGCAGCCCGCCGCCCGCGGTGAGCTCGGCGCGGTTGTAGATCGTCTCGAAAACTCGTGGAACGGCCAGCAGCCAGGTCGGCCGGAACGCCTGCAGATCGTCCACGATGGTCTTCATGCTGGGCACGTAGCCGATGACACATTCGGCGTAGAGGCAAGCGATCACGATGTAGCGGGCGAAGGCGTGGGCCAGCGGTAGGAACAGCAGCAGCCGCTTGTCCTGCCCCTTGATCATGATGGAGAAGTGGGGGTCGTCCACCCCGTGGATCATGTGCTCCGCCAGGTTGCCGTGGGTGAGGACGACACCCTTGGGTGTGCCGGTGGTGCCCGAGGTGTAGACGATCGTGGCCACCGTGGTCAGGTCACAGGCCTCCGACCGGGCACGGACCACCGAATCCTCGACGTGGTAGCCGCGCTCGGCCAGTTCGGCCAGCCCGCCGTCGTCGATGACCGCGATGCGCCGGAACGTGCCCGCGCCGAGCAGGGGACGAAGCAGCGCGGCCATCTCGTCGGTCTCCACGATCGCCAGGCTCACTCCAGCGTCCTCGACGATTCGTTGGGCCTGGCCTGCCGACGAGGTCTCGTACACCGGGACGACCACCGCGCCCGCGGACAGCACGGCGAAGTCGGCGACCGTCCACTCGTAGCGCGTGTGCCCCATGATCAGCACCCGGTCGCCGGGTTCGATTCCCGAAGCGACCAGCCCCTTGGCGGTCTTCGCCACGTCCTCGGCCAGTTGCCGGACGGTGACGGGCACGAAGGCCCCGTCGTCCTGTTTGATCTCGGCGAAGACACCGTCCGGATGTTCGGCGACCCTCCGACTGAGCAGGGCGGGCAGATTCAGATGAGGCGGGATCGTTGCTGTTGTCGGAGTCCAATGCTCGTGGATCGCGGGCTTGGGTCGGGCGGGATCACTCACCGATGTTCCTTCCCAGTGGCACAGTTTTCGGTGACAAGTTTAGGTAGGGGCGGGCCGAGGGAGGACGTGGGCCGATATGACGCAGCTTCGCATCGCACCGGTGGGCCCGGACGAGTGGCAGGCCGTCGAACACGCGCTGGTCGGTGGGGGAGACGGGGCATCGTGCTGGTGCCAATGGTTCCGGCTTTCCAGCCGCGAGTGGGAGGCCACCAGCCGCGACCAGCGACGTGCTCTCTTCAAGGACGAGGTGGAGCGCGCGGACGTGGCCCCGGGGCTGGTCGCCTATGCCGACGACGAGGCGGTCGGGTGGTGCCGCGTCGGCCCGCGCGTCCACCAGCCTCGCCTGGCCCGCTCGCGGGTGGTGAAGGCAGGAGGAGCGCTGCCGACGGACGATCCCCAGGTGTGGGCGGTGACGTGTTTCGTGGTGCGGCGGGAGCACCGGAGAACGGGCGTCGCACGCAGGCTCGCGGAGGAGGCCGTCGAGTTCGCCCGGATCCAGGGCGCGAGCCTCCTGGAGGCATACGCCATCGACACGGCCGTCAAGACGCGGGTGACGCCGAACGAGCTGTTCGTCGGAGCGTCTCGCTGTTCGAAGACGCGGGGTTCGCGGTGGTGGCGCGGCCAAGTTCTGGTCGTGTTGTGCTTGCGTACCGTTTTGGGTAGCCCCGGGGCTGCGAGGGTCGCGTTCTGTCGGGTGGCTCGGGTGGCTCGGGTGGCTCGGGCAGGGTCGTGCTTCAGGTGGGCCGCGTGGTCGGGCAGAACCGTTGTGTTCACCAGCCTCCGGTCGGGCTCCGCCTTTTCACGCGGGTGGCGTGTGCTCCCGCGGGTGATGTACGGCCTGCGGGAAGCGCTGGGGCCCGCGTGAGGTCAGACGGGCCGCGGGAAGGCCGGGGTTGTCCACAGGTGGTGGGTGTGGGCGGGTGGGGTGGTCTGGGGGTGTGGCAGGATCTGGCCATCGTTGTGGTTCTTCCACCCCCTGGGAGGTCTGTCTGATGGGACGCTGTGTGGGCGGTCGTTGGGGTGTAGTGGCCGGTGTTGTTGTGGGTGTGGTGTGGGTTGCGGGATGTTCTGCGGGGCAGGCCGATCCGGTGGTGACACCCCTGGTATCGAGTTCGAGCACGTCCCCGACTGTCTCGCCGACTCCCTCGGTAGATGTGTCGGCGGACGCACTGTACGCGGAGGCCGAACAGGTCTACCTGCGATCACTGGAAGTACAGAAGCGGTTCGAACTCCGTATGGACTATTCCGAATTTCCGCCAGAGTTGGAGGAGTTGTGGGCCGATCCCTATTTGGGGTGGGGACGCGCCTATTTTGAGGAAGCTAAAGCTCACGGCTGGCATTCCCCAGAGGGATCTTCATTTGAAGTGGTGTCTACTCAACTGCCTGGGGTATCCCGGGACGGCTCCGAGGTAGCTCTGCAGACATGCCGGGATGCCCGTGGTATCCCGATGCTCGATGCGGCGGGTAACGAGGTCGGTGAGGGATCGCTGGTCTATGAGACGTTGTTCTTCAAGCATGTCGACGGCCGGTTGAAGCTGTTCACAGGCACGACGGACCAGAGGGACTCATGCCCATTCGAGTAAGACATGGCGTAGTGCTGGTAGTGGTAGCAGTGGCGCTATTCCAAATTCCCGTATCGCCTGCTCGGGCGGACTGCGGTGGTTTGGGTTTCGGTAGAAGCTTAGGCGGCGCTGATGCGTGTGTGTCGGGTGACACGGTGACGGTGACGGCCGGAACCACCAGCGAGGTGGGCGGAGCCCCCGCCGCAAACGACACCGGCTGGACCACCCACACCGGGGATGCAACCAACACCGGATGGCAGGCCCCCACAGACCCAACCACACCCACCCGAACCACCCCCTGCAACACCACAGACCTGGCCACCGCCCCCAGAATCGGACTCTGGACCCTATGCCGACCCGCCACCACCGACCCGGAACCGGTCAACCCCGACACCCCACCCGAACAAGCCATCCCTGTGAACGCGATCGCCGCCTCAGCCGCCGCCTCCCTCCACATCCCGCCCCCCACCATCCACATCGGCCCCAACCCCGCCAACAACCAATGGAACGCCCTCGCCGTCGGCCTACCCATCTGGCTGTGGACAACAGACCCCCGCCACGTCAACGAGCAGGTATCGCGAGAAGGCATCAACATCACACTGTCAGCCACGAGCAGCCAGGTAAGCTTCGACATGGGCGACGGCTCCGTGGTCACCTGCCAGTCGATGACACCCCGACCACCCCGCACCGATCCGATGACACGGTCACCAGACTGCGGACACGTCTACAAACAACCAGGCATCTACCAGATCCGGGCATCCGCCAACTGGCAAGTGGCATGGCAGGCATTGGGGTACTCGGGCCAAGAACAGGTGACATCATCTGGCGGTTACCGGCTGGACATGCGAGAGTTCTCCACCGTGGTGGTCGGCTGACGAAAACCGGGATCCCCGTTCCGTCCCCAGCGGCGTGTCGCAACGACACGCCGACACCCGCCACAACGACATCCCAATTCTCGTCAATCAACTCACGCCGTCGCGTCGACGGCCCGGTCTCAGCGCCCCGGCAGGTTGTCACCCGGCAGGTTGTCGATCGGTAGCCGCGGTATGTCGTCGGCGGGCGTGAACCCGAACAGCTGCGACAGGAAGCTGAGCTGCGCCTCCAGCGTCCGGCTGCGGGCCGCTGCGGTGTGGAAACCGTGGCCCTCGCCCTCGAACATGACCAATGCAACGGGCAGACCCCGGCGCCTGGCCGCGTCCGCCATGGCCGATGCCTGATCGGGCGGGACGACCGGGTCGTCGGTGCCCTGCAGGAGCAGGATCGGGCTCGCCAGCTTGTCGAGATTGTTGATGGGGGAGCGGTCGCGATAGACGCGTTCGTCCTCGGGCCACGGCCCCACCAGGGAGTCCATGTAGTGCGACTCGAACTTGTGCCCGCCGACAAGGGCTTTGAGATCGGCGATGCCGTAGCGGCTGATCGCGGCGGCGAACCGGTCGCTGGTCGTCACCGCACGCAACGCCGTGTACCCACCGGCGCTTCCGCCGACGATGACGACGCGTCCCGGATCGGCCAGCCCCGCGTCGACAGCGGCCTCGGTGGCGTCGATGCAGTCGTCGACGTCGGCCACGCCCCACATTCCACGCAGCCGGTCGCGCCACGCGCGCCCGAACCCGGCCGAGCCGGAGTAGTTGACGTCCAGTACCGCGAAGCCGCGTGAGGTCCAGAACTGGTAGGTCGGGTAGTAGGCGTTGGTGGCGATGGCCGTCGGCCCGCCGTGCACCTGGACGAGCAGGGGTGGCCTTGTGGCGCGCGGCGCGGCGAAGCGTGCGTTGGTCGGCGGGTAGTACCAGGCCTGGACGGGGCCGTGGCGCCCGGTGAACATGAGCGAACGGGCCACCGATGTGACGTCGCGATCGGGCAGTCCCGCAAGGGTGCGGAGGGTGTCCAACGTGCCGTCCGGGCAGACCCGGACCAAGGCACGCGGCCCGACCGGCCGATCGACCAGTGCATATCCCTCGCCGAGCGCGACGCACACCGAGTCCACCGACGACACGCCGGCCATGCGCCGCGTGGGCTCACCCCGCGTCGAGACCACGGCCAGATGGCACAGCCCCTCCGAGAAGTACCACGTGAGGACACGCGCTTCGTCGAGGGCTGCGAAGGCATGGTTGCCGAGGGTGAACATCGGCAGGTCGAAGTCGTGCGCGTCGGAGTGCAGGGGCCGCACCGGATCGTCCCGGTCGTCGCGCCACGAGTGGAGCCGGAAGAAGCCGTCGGGGTCGGCTGTGAAGAGCAGGCTGCCGTCCGGGGCCCATCGTGGATGATGGGCAGCAGCCCCGTCGGGGCCGAAGCCTCGTCGTCCGGCAATCTGGACGGCGTCCCTGATGGCGAGGCCGCCGCCACGGTGCAGTCGTCCTACATGGAGCGTCGCGCAATCCCAGGGCATCGCGGGGTGATCCCACTGGAGCCATGCCAGCCGGAGTCCGGGCCCGAGCTCCGGATTGGCGTAGAAGGATGCACCACGGCGCAGCACATGTTCGGCGACGGGGCGATCGTCTCCGGCGGGCCATTCCAGGGCGACGATCGTGGTCTCGGGCTCACCCGGCCCTCGATGATCCTCACGGACCGCCAGCACGACGGGGACGCCCGGGTACACACGCACGTCGCCGTACCTGACCAGGGGATCCCCGTCCGTCAGAGTGCACACGGTCCCGTTGGGCGCCCTCAGCTTGATCGTGCGATCCGACTCGTCGCAATAGACGATGACTCCACCGGACGCGTGGAACGCGCCCCCGCCGTATTCGTTGACGCGGCTGCGCACGTTCGCGTGCCGCGGTGTCAGTTCGTTCACCACTCCGTTGTGAAGCCGCATGATGGCCTGACGCCCGTCCTGGTCGGGCCTGGACTCCAGCCACAGGAGGTCGGCTTCGTCCGCTTGCAGGGACGACATCTGGCCGCCTCCCGCGATGACGTCGTCGATACCGATGGGAGACGCCCAGCTGCCGTGGGGTGCGACGACCGGTTCGGGGTGGTCCATGAGACTCAAGCTATCGCAACGACTGGGATCAGGGCTGCCAGACCATGGGCACCGGGAGCCTGTCGCGCGTCGGCGGCGTCCCGGGCGAGGCGATCCTCTCGACGAGCAGGTCGGCCGCCGCTCGTCCCAACGCGACGCCGTCGACATCGATCGCGGGGACGTCCTTGAGGCCGAGCGCGTCGACGATAACCTGCTCGGAACTGACCAGGGGAGCGGGCTGCCCGGCCGAGAGGTAGGCGTGCTGGATGCCGAGTCCGATCGCCGTCGCGTAGGGGATGACCGCGGTCGGGGCGAACCTGCGCACCTCCGCGGCGGCCCACACCCCCGCCGCGAACGTCGCCGGGTAGGGTCCCACGACGGCCAGTTCGGCACCCGTGGACTCGGTGGCGGCGCGCACGGTGCTGGCCCGTTGCTTGTCCTGCCACGACCCCGCCGGCCCCCCCACGTAGACGATCCGCCGATGCCCGGCCTCGATCAGCCGGCGGGCGAGGCCACCGAAGGCCGATGCCGTGTCGGCGATCACCGAGGCCATGCCGTCGATCTCGCGGTCGACGAGCACTGCCGGGGTGCCCTCGGTGGCGGTGACGACCAGCTCGTCGGTTCCTGCGGGAGCGACCACGATGAACCCGTCGACCTGGCGCGCCAGCCTGCCGAACGCGGTGAGTTCGTCACTGGCGGCCAGCGGATGCACGACCACGGTGAGCTGCAGCCCCGCCTCGGAGGTGCGCGCCTGGGCGCCGGCGATCACCGGGGTGAAGAAGCTGTTGTCGAGTGTGGGGACGACCAGGGCGACGATGCCCGTCCTGCCACCCGCGAGGAGCCGTGCCGCGGCGTTGGCGACGAAACCCAGGCGCTCGGCGGCGTCCTTGACCCGCTGCGCCGTGGCGGGGGAGACCAGTTCGGGACGGGTGAAGGTGCGCGATGCTGTCGCCTTGGAGACGCCGGCGAGCGCGGCCACATCCGCGATCGTCGCCATGGTCCTCCTCACGGACTCGGTTTCCGGCGAGCGTAACACGACGTTTACATGAAACCCTGGCGCCGGAACCACGCTTCACCGTAGGTTATGAAACCGGTTACATTTTCGACGGCTTGGAGTCACTTTGCATTCACGCATCGCGCCCTTGCTTCTTCTGGCACCCGGACTGGGTTTCCTGCTCGTCGGCTTCCTCGTACCCTCGGTCGCCATGCTCTTCTCCCCGCCGGGTACATCGACCGGTGAGGTCTTCGTACGGCTCGGGCAGATGCTGACCGATCCCTACGACCTGCAGATCATCGGCCGCACGTTGATGTTCGGGCTCGTCGTGACCGTGATCTGCGTCGTCCTCGGCTTCCCGGTCGCCTATCTGCTGGCCCGCACCTCGTCGCGCTGGTCGGGGCTGCTCCTCGCGCTGGCGATCTTCCCGCTGCTGCTCAGCAACGTCGTCCGGACCTTCGGGTGGCTCGTGGTGCTCGGCTCCAACGGCGCCATCGGGCAGCTGCTGGTGGGCCTCGGCCTGGTCGACCAGGCTCCCCAGCTGCTCTACACCCCGCTTGCCGTCGTCCTCGGTCTGACGCAGCTGTTCCTGCCGCTGTCGATCATCACGTGCTACTCGGCGGTCTCCCAGGTGGACGCGGGGCTCGACGACGCGGCCCGGGGCCTGGGAGCCTCGCGCACCCGGACGTTCTGGGACGTGGTGCTTCCGCTGTCGCTGCCGGGGATCATCGTGGCGGCGACGCTCGTCTTCGCCGGATCAGTCACCGCATACACCACGCCCTATCTGCTGGGCGGATCGAGCAACCGCATGCTGTCGACCCAGCTGTTCGCGTATTCGAGCGTCACGGTCGACTGGGCGAGCGCGTCGGCCACCGCGATCATCATGACGGTGCTGGTGTTCGCCGTCTCGGCGCTGTCGAGCCTGGCAGGCCGGAAGGGGGCGACGGCGTGAGGACACGGCATCCCGTCGCCGCCGCCTTCGCCGTGGCGGGCTACATCGTCATGATCGTGCCGATCCTCTTCGTCGTCGCCACGGCGTTCACCGCGGGCAAGACCCTGAAGTTCCCGCCCGAGGGCTTCTCCCTCCGTTGGTTCGGGCAGGCCCTGTCGTACCAGCCTTTCGTCGGCTCGCTCGCCACGAGCGCCGAGATCGCGGTTCTCGCGACCCTGCTCGCTCTCCTGGTCGGCGTACCGGCCACGCTGGCCATCCATCGCGGCCGGCTACCGGGCAAGGGCATCGTCGAGGCGCTCTTCCTCTCGCCGCTCGTGGTCCCCGAGCTCGTGGTCGGCCTCGCGCTGTTCCAGCAGCTGATCGTCACCTTCCGGTTCGACAACTGGCCGGTTCTGCTCATCGGGCACACGGCATTGCTGCTTCCCTACGCGGTGCGCGTCACCGGCGCGTCCCTGGCGGGGATGGATCCGGCGCTCGAGGAGGCCGCTCGTGGTCTCGGCGCGTCACCCCTGGTCGCGTTCTGGACCGTCACACTGCCCGTGCTGCGCCCCGGGATCTTCTCGGCCGCACTGCTGAGCTTCATCACGTCGTTCAACAACGTGCCGCTGTCGCTGCTGTTGCAGAGCCGTACCACCCGAACCCTGCCCGTCACGATGCTCGATTACGTACAGCAGAGCTACGACCCCATGGTCGCCGCGGCCTCGACCCTGATCCTCGCGGTCACCGTCGTCATCGCCGTCATCGCCGAGCGCACAGTCGGCTTCACCAGGATCTTCGGAGGCATCAACCGATGAGCGTCGCAGCACAGTTCGACAAGGTCACGCAGGTCTTCGGCACGTTCACGGCAGTCGACGGCATCGATCTGGCCATCCAGGCCGGCAGGCTCACGACCCTGCTCGGTCCCTCGGGCTGCGGGAAGACGACCTCGCTCCGCATGCTGGCCGGCTACCTGCGTCCCACCTCGGGCCGCATCATGATCGACGGCACGGACGCGACGTCCGCCCCACCCGAGAAGCGCGGCCTCGGCATGGTCTTCCAGTCCTACGCGCTCTTCCCCCACATGACCGTCGCGGACAACGTCGGGTACGGCCTCAAGCTGCGGCGCGTCCCCCGGGACGAACGGGCGGCGCGTGTGGCCGAGTGCCTCGATCTCGTCGGTCTCGGCGACGTGGCTGCCCGCAAGCCGAAGGCGCTCTCCGGCGGCCAGCAGCAGCGCGTCGCTCTCGCCCGCGCCATCGCGATCCGCCCCAAGCTGCTCCTCCTCGACGAGCCGCTGTCCAACCTCGACGCGCGCCTGCGCGTGCAGATGCGCTCGGAGATCCGCAGGATCCAGTCCGAGACGGGGCTGACCGTCGTGCTCGTCACCCACGATCAGGACGAAGCCCTGGAGATGAGCGACGAGATGGTGCTCATGCGATCCGGGCGGATCATGCAGCACGGTGCGCCCGCCGAGGTCTTCAGTGCGCCCGTCAATCGTTTCGTGGCCGACTTCCTCGGCTACGAGAACTTCTGGCACACGCGCGACGGTCTGGTCACCGTCCGCCCCGAGCATCTGAATGTGTCCACCACCGCGCCGGCGGGCGACGGCGGGCTCGCGCTCGACGCGGTCGTCTCCGAGATCGTCTATCGCGGTGTCGACATGCTCGTCACCCTCGTCGCACACGACGACCAGGGTGAGACGAAGCTCGTCTCCAGCGTCCGCGCCGACGGCTCCGTCCAGTTCTCCCCCGGCGATCGTGTGGCTGTGACGGCACCAGCCGCCCGCCTGATCGCACTGACCGACTGACTCCACCACGAAAGGAATCCATATGCACCGCACGACCCGCGCCCTCGCACTGGGGGTCGCGTCCGCTTTCCTGGGCGTCGCGGCTCTCACCGGTTGTTCCGGCTCGGACGACGAGCAGGAGGGCACCCAGACGCTCGTCGTCAGCACCTTCTCCTTCGGCGTCGAGGCCTTCCAGGAGGCTGTGATCGACCCGTTCACCGCTGAGACCGGCATCCAGGTCGAGGTCGAGACCGGTTCGAACTCCGATCGGCTCTCGCAGCTTCAGCTCGCCGCCGGAGACAACCCGGGCATCGACATCATGCTCATCAGCGACTACTACGCGGCACTGGGCCAGGAGGACGACCTGTTCGCCGAGGTCGACCAGAGCGCCATCCCCAACCTCTCCGAGATCGCCGACTTCGCCGTCGACGACGCGTACAACGGCCCCGCCTACAGCTACCAGCTCAACGGCACGCTCTACCGCACCGACGAACTGAGCCAGGAGCAGGCAGCCAGCTGGGACCTGTACGGGGACGCCGCCTACTCCGGCAGGCTCGCGCTGCCCGACATCTCGGTGACGGCCGGCCAGCTCGCGATCAGCGGGGTGGCGGCGACGTATGGCAGCGGGCCGTACGACGTCGACACGGCCTTCGCGAAGATGGGCGACTGGGCCCCCGGCATCCTGCAGTTCTACAGCTCGTCGACGGAGGTGACCAACCTCATCACGCAGGGCGAGATCGTCGCGGCGGACTCGCTCAACGGCTTCGCCACCGACCTGGTGGCCTCCGGCGAGCCCATCGCCTGGACCCCGCCGTCCGAGGGCGCCTACATGGCAACCAACCGGGTGATGATCCCCAAGGGCGCGGCCAACGTGGACGCGGCCAACACGTTCATCAACTACCTGCTGGGCGTCGAGGCACAGTCCAAGTCCGCCGAACTCGTCGGTGACCTGCCTGTGAACCCGGGAGCCACCATCCCCGATGAGCTGACCGACGTCGTCGGCGACATCGCGACCGACCCGATCGCGGCGGGATACCAGGCGCTTGATCCCACGGAGCTCGTCCCGACGCGCAGCGAGTGGGTCGACCGCTTCGCCCGCGAAGTGACCGGGAAGTGACCGGGGTCCCCGCCGGCTGGATCGAGCGACTGCCCAAGGTCGACCTGCACTGTCATCTCATCGGCACCGTGCGAGCGAGTACCTTCGCCGAACTGGCGCGCCGCGAGCGGCTCGATCTGCCCGACACCCCGGAACAGATCTACGCCGACATCAACTCGCTGCCCCCGGATCCGGACCTGTACCGCGACACCGTCATCCCGGTGCCGCAGGGACGCTCCGCCGACGAGCCCGAGGTGTCGTACTCGCTGTTCCAGGTGTCGAAGTGGGTCACCAGCGTCCTGCGTGACGCCGACGACCTGACACGCATCGTCCACGAGGCGTTCGAGGACGCCCACCGCTGCAATGTGCGGCACCTCGAACTCTTCTTCGACGACGTACCCGAGCACCTCGCGGGGCTCGGGTACGAGGGCAGCGTCGCGGCCTACGCCGAGGGCATCCGGATGGCCGAGCGTGACTTCGGCATGACGGGGCGGATGATCAAGGGCATCGATCGATCGAAGAGCGGCGGGGAGGCCCTGGAGCACGTGCGGGAGATGGTCGCGCACCCGCACGAGTATGTCGCGGGTATCGGGCTGGACAACCTCGAGACGGCCGGTCCGCCCGAGCGCTTCGCCGATGCCTACCGCCTGGCGGGGCAAGCAGGCCTGCGCCGCACCGCCCACGCCTCCGAGCATGCCCCCACGGCGGTCAACACCGTCACCTGCCTCGACGTGCTCGGCTGCGATCGCATCGACCACGGTTACTACGTGTTGCAGGATCCGCGGGTGGTGGCGCGGGTGCGCGACGAGTCGGTCACGTTCACCGTCGCGTCCACCACCTCGCGGCGCTCGTGGCGTCCGTGGCGACGGGCCTCGATCCGGGCCATGCTCGACGCGGGGATCGGCGTGATCCCCTGCTCGGACGACCCCGGCATGTTCCCGACCACCCTGACCAGCGAGTACGCGATCCTCGCCGGACAGGTGGGCGCCACGCACGACCAGTTGACGGCGATGGCGCTGCGCGCCGCCGATGCCTGCTGGTTGCCCGACGACGCCCGGGCCGACCTGAGGAGCCGCGTGCAGGCCGAGGTCACGGCGCTCGACGCCGAGTTCGGCCTCGCGTAGAAAGACCCCGTGGAGCCCTCCTTCCACCGAGGGCCCCACGGGGCTCCAGCTTTCCGTTCCGATCTCTCCGACCCCGGCATGTGCCGGGTTCGTCCTACACGATCAGACCCAGGACGATCACCAGCGGCAGGGAGAAGACCGATGCGCTCGCCGTGGCCACCGTCAGGGTCTTCAGCGCTCCCTGGGTGGAAAGGCCGAGCAGCGACTGGAACATCCAGAAGAAGTTGCTGTTGACCTGGACGGCGAACATCGAGCCCGATCCGACGGCCAGCCCGACGACGACGGGGTCGATCCCCAGGGAACCGACGAACGGTGCCAGGATTCCCGCGGCCGCGATGGCGGCCACCGACACCGAGCCGATGGCGAAGTGCATCAATGCTGCGATGAACCAGGCGAAGACGAGGGTCAGGACGACCGAGCCGGCCGCGCCGCCGCTGGTGAACAGCGAGCCCAGCGTCTCGTCCAGGGTCGTCGCCTCGATGATCGCGCCCAGCGAGCCGCCGATGCCGGTGATCAGCAGGATCTGCCCGGTGGTGTTCAGCCCGCGCTCCACGGCCTTGTCGGTGCGTTCGCGTCCGATGGTGAACCGGGCCAGCAGGTAGGCGCCCAGTAGACCGATGAACAGCGCGAGGTTCGCGAACGACTTGTCGGCCATGGTCGCGACCAGGGCGTTGCGTCCTTCCTCGGGCACGATGGCCCCGGCGATGGCTCCGGCGGCGATCAGGGCGAGCGGGATCAGGATCGGCAGCAGCGACACCCACAGGGCGGGCAGCTTCGGCGCGTGGTCCCCGGCCAGTTCCCCGTCCAGTTCCTCCTGGGCTCGCAGCGCCTCGTTCACGTCCTCGTCGGTCTCCGGCTTCCACCAGCCGCTCACGCCCCGCAGGAAGATCAGCTTGTACAGCAGCGGGACGACGATGGAGGTCAGCGGCCCGATCAACAGGCCGAGCAGCAGGTAGCGTCCCAGCGACAGGTCGAGCTGCCCGGAGATCACCAGGGTTCCCAGCCCGGGGACGACGAACACGTACCCGCTGAAGATGCCGACGCCCAGCGCGGCCGACAGCAGCGGGAGCCCCTTGGGACCGACCTTCCGCGCCGCCCCGCGGGCCAGGGGAGAGGCCAGCACGACCTGCACGTCGACGTAGATGGACGAGAACAGGGTGGTGAGCGCGCCGCTGAGGGCGTACGGGATTCGGTTCGGACCGAACCAGCGCAGCAGCACTTCCACGAGCCTCTGCAACGCGCCCAGCGCGTACAACAGGGCGCCCAGCAGGACGCCGAAGCCGATCAGCAGGCCGACCGACTGCATGATGTCGCCGAATCCGACGATGAGTGCCTCGATGGTTCCCTGCACCCCGACGCCCCCGGCGATGCCGAGGTAGAAAGACCCGATGACCAGGGCTATCACCGGGTCCCACTTGCGCCAGATGATGAGGACCAGGACGATGCCGATCGCGATGACGGCATGGACAGCGATCACGGTTGCTCCTTTGCACGAATGATCCGCTGCAGACCTGCAGCAATCCCACACGTGCTTTCGTAGTTCCCGCGATCACGTGGTCGCCACTTGCGTAGATAGTGGTCAGTTTGTGTTCGTATTGGTCGCTCGCGCCATGCCCGCCGCTCGTCGCCGTGGACGCGGCGGGTGCTGGATGCCGGTTCGAACGCGGCCGGTGGTTACCCGCGCGGCCTGTACACGAGTTCGGGCCGCCCCGTCCGTCCGTAGACCGGAACTCGCTCGCATCCACCGGTCTCCGACAGGTACTCCAGATATCGGCGGGCCGTGACACGCGAGATGCCGACTGCTTCGGCGGCCCTGGTCTCCGTGAGGCCGTCTGGCTCCGCCAGCAGAGCCTCACGGACGGCGGCCAGGGTCTCCTTCGACATCCCCTTTGCGATGGCGGTGCCCGACGGGTCGCGGAGCGCCGCCAGGGCGGAGTCGATCTCGCCCTGATCGAGCACATCGCGCTGGCCGGCCGCGGCCTGCGTGAACCGGGCGTAGTTGACCAGCTTGGCCTGAAGGGTGGCGAACGAGAACGGTTTCAGTACGTAATGCAGCGCTCCGCCGCGCATGGCCGCGCGCACCGTGTGCAGGTCGCGGGAGGCGGTGAGCACCATCACGTCCGGCCCGTCGGGCATCGCCTGTAGCGCGCGAGCGACCTCCAGCCCACTCATCCCGGGCATCGCCAGGTCGAGAAGCACCAGGTCGACGCCACCTGCGGCACAGCGCTCCACCGCTTGCGGGCCGTTGTAGGCCACAGCGACGACCTCGAACCCGGGGACACGCTCCACGAGTGTGCGATGCCCCTCGGCGACTGTTCGCTGGTCGTCCACCACGAGAACCCTGATCATGGCCCCACCTCGTCATTCGATTCTGGCACCGGCAGCCGCACCGCGAACCTGGAAGGCGACGTGGTGACCTCGATGGTGCCGTGCAACCGGCGAACGGTGCCCGCAACCAGGGAAAGCCCGATGCCATGTCCCTGCGGCCGGAGGTCGGGGTCGGTGACAGATTTCGTGGTCCACCCACGCCGGAACGCGTCCCCGATCAGGTCGCCGGGGATACCGGGACCGGAGTCGGTGACCTCCATCACGACGGTCTCCTCCTGCCCCGATCGCTCCAGGCGTCCACCGACCTCGACCCAGCCCCGCTCTGTGGACGCGGCGGCATCCAGCGCGTTGTCGACCAGATTGCCGAGGACGAGCACGAGATCGGTGGAGGCCAACCCGGTCTCCGGGATGTCGATGCCGTCCGCGAGCCGCAACTCCACCCCGCGTTCCTCGGCCTGCGCCGACTTGCCCAGCAGCAGCGCGGCGACTGGGGCGTCCCGAACGGCCTCGGTGACCCGGTCGATGAGAGCTTGGCTACGCTCGATGGCCGCCGTGGCGAACTCGACGGCCTCCTCGCCGCGGCCCAGCTCGACCAGCAGTATGACGGTGTGCAGCCGGTTGTCGGCCTCGTGCGCCCTACTGCGCAGCATCTCGCTGAACGACCGCAGGGAGTCCAGCTCGCCGGTGAGCCGCACCAGGTCTGTGCGATCCTGCAGGGTGGTCACCCAGCCCAGGTCGCGCCCGTCCAGTACGGCTCTGGTCTGTGTGACGATCAGTGCCCGACCACCGGCGGTGAAGTGTGTCTCGCCCGCGCAGACGCGTCCTGAGGCCATCAGGTCGCTCAGCCCCTGCCCGATGCCCAACTGGGCGACAGGGGTTCCCAGCACCGCCCCGGACGCGTCCAGCAGCTCGCGGGCCTCGTCGTTGCACAGGACGACCGCTCCGTCGTGCCCGACCAGCACCAGGCCGGCGCGCACCGAGTGCAGCAGCGCCTCGTGGTACGAGTACAGGCGGCCGAGCCCGATCGAGCCGAGCCCCAGGGTCTGACGGCGCAGCCGGCGGGCGACCACCCAGCTGCCCACCGTGCCGAGTGCCAGGGAGGCGACCGTGATGGCCACCACCTGGACCGATCGCTCCATGCCTGCCTGGCGCACCGATTCGGTGGGGATGCCCGCGGCGACCATCGCGATCACCCGGCCGTCCGAACGCACCGGGTGCACCACACGGAACGAGGGCCCCATGGTGCCCTGGGTCTCTTCGACGACCTCGCCGCCGGCCTGTGCCGCGGCGATCGAGCCCACGTACTGCCTGCCCACCTGCTCGGGGTTCGGGTGGGTCCACCGAGTGCCGTCGACGTCCATCACGACGACGAAGGACAGGTCGTTCGCGGCCCGGATTCGCTCGATCGGCTCCCCGAGGGCTTCGGCGGGATCCTCGCTCTGGACGGCCTGGATCACCCACGGCGATTCGGCCAGGGTCGTGGCGGTGGAGGTGACGTGGGCGATCGCCTCGGCCCGGGCGGCCTCCTCGGCGGCACGCACGGACAGCAGCCAGACCGGAACCACCACGACGACCAGCATCAACGCCATCAGGACGAAGATCTGGGCCGACAGGCTCCAGCGGTCGGTCGAACTCGACCACAGCGGGACGCGTCCACGGTAGGGGACTCCGGGGCGTGCCGCGTGGGGATCGATCGATGCGACGGGCTTCCTTGCCACAGTCCCACTATGGCAACAGCGGCGTCCAGGTGGAATGCCCGACCACGGATCACCGTCCGGCCATCAGGTGTTTACCGGCAGTCTTCACATTGCGCTGGAAGAGTCGCCACGATTGAGGCACAATCGCTAAGAGCAACACCCATCAGCGGCACGGACGCTCAGGTTGCAGGGGAAGGCACACCTGGGAGCGAAAGGAGCCGGGATGGGAAACATGTCGCGTGGAGTTGTTTTCGTCCACTCCACACCGGCCGCGCTGTGCCCGCATCTCGAATGGGGCGTGGGCGCGGTCCTCGGTGTGCCTGTCCACTTCGATTGGACGCATCAACCCGCGCAGCCGGGGACGTTGCGCGCGGAGTACTCGTGGGCCGGGCCGGTGGGGGCCTCGGCGGCGCTGGCCAGCGCGCTGCGCTCCTGCCAGCGCGCCCGCTTCGAGGTCACGGAGGACGCTGTCGGCAGCGAGCTGGGGCAGCGCTACGCCTTCACACCCGACCTGGGCATGTTCCATGCGATCGCGGGCCCGAACGGCGACCTGCAGATCCCCGAACAACGGCTGCGCGCGGCGATGGGAGCCGCCGACGCGGGGTCGACCACGCTCGAACAGGCCTTGTCCGATCTGCTGGGGGAGCGCTGGGACGCCGAGCTCGAGGTCTTCCGTTATGCGGGCGAGGACGCCCCCGTCCGTTGGCTGCACCGCGTCGGCTGAGGTGCCAGAGGTCGTTTCGACAGGCTCAACGAGCGGTCCTTGAGCTTGTCGAAAGGACTACGGCAGGCTTCAGTGGTCGTTTCGACGGACGGTCCTTGAGCTTGTCGAAAGGACTACGACAGGCTCAACGGTCGTTTCGACAGGCTCAACGGTCGTTTCGACAGGCTCAACGGTCGTTTCGACAGGCTCAACGGTCGTTTCGACAGGCTCAACGGTCGTTTCGACAGGCTCAACGGTCGTTTCGACGGGCTCAACGGTCGTTTCGACGGGCTCAACGGTCGTTTCGACAACGGTCCTTGAGCTTGTCGAAAGGACTGCGCCGACTCAACGGGCGTCGGTGGCGTTCTCGTTCGTCACCGCGACGGCCACATTGTGCCCGCCGAAACCGAACGAGTTGTTCAGGGCCGCCAGCGGCCCTGCGGGCAGTTCACGGGTCTGATTCGTCGCGATGTCGATACCCAGGTCCGGCTCGATGTTGTCGAGGTTGATCGTCGGCGGGACGATCCGGTCGTGCAGGGCCATGACCGTCGCGAAGGTCTCCAGCGCGCCCGCGCCGCCGAGCAGGTGCCCGGTCATCGACTTCGTGCTGGTGACCACGGCCTGATCAGCGGCGTCCCCCAGCGCGGTACGGATCGAGCGCGCCTCGGTGACGTCACCCTGGGGAGTCGAGGTGCCATGGGCGTTGACATGCTTGATGTCGGAGGCCTGCAGCCCCGAGCTGCGCAATGCCTTCACCATCGCGGACACCTGCCCGACGCCTGCGGGGTCCGGTTGGACGATGTCGTGCGAGTCTGCGCTGATCCCCGCACCGGCGAGCGTGCCGTAGATGCGCGCGCCGCGCGCACGGGCGGACTCGAGCGTCTCGATCACCATGATCGCCGCGCCCTCGCCGATGACGAACCCGTCGCGATCGACGTCCCAGGGACGCGAGGCGCGCTCGGGCTCGTCGTTGCGTCGGCTCAGCGCCTGCATCTGCGCGAAGGCGCCGATGGGCATGGCGTGGATGACGGCTTCGCTGCCGCCGACGACGGCCACGTCGGCCTCGCCCAGGCGAAGCATGTTGAGTCCCAGGGCGATGGCCTCGTTGGACGACGCGCAGGCCGACACCGGTGCGTGGATGCCGGCGCGGGCGCCGACCATCAGCCCCACCTGCGCTGCCGAGGCGTTGGCCATGAGCATGGGGACGGTGAACGGGCTCATGCGCCGCACACCCTTCTCACGCTGGATGTCCCACTGGTCGAGGGTGGTGACCAGTCCGCCGATCCCGGTGCCCACGGACACGGCCAGCCGGTCGGGGTCGACGGTGTTCTCCTCGCCGAGGCCCAGCCCCGCGTCCGCCCATGCCTCGCGTGCAGCGACGACGGCCAGCTGCGAGACGCGGTCCATCCGGCGGGCGTCGACCCGTGAGATCCACTGGCCGAGGTCGGTGGACACCTGTCCGGCGAACCGGACCGGAAGGTCCTGCACCCAGTCGGCGTCGATGGTGTGGACGCCGCTGCGTCCGGCCAGAAGGGACTGCCAGGTGCTGGGCGCGTCCTCGCCCAGCGGGGTGATGGCA
Source organism: Brooklawnia cerclae (assembly GCF_011758645.1). Lineage (NCBI taxonomy): Bacteria > Bacillati > Actinomycetota > Actinomycetes > Propionibacteriales > Propionibacteriaceae > Brooklawnia > Brooklawnia cerclae. Next base: position 899,543 of record NZ_JAAMOZ010000001.1, read on the forward strand.
CCGAAACCGGTGATGACGACTGTGGTCATGAGTGCTCCAGGGACAGTAGGTGGTGAGGCCGGGCTCCGAAGCCGGGGATCTCGGCCGAATGTGCGTGAGCGGCCCGTGGGCCCCGGCAGAGGGCGCCGTCGGGCCGCTCAGGACGAGGCGTCAGCCTTGTGCGCGCTCGATGTAGGTCACGGCGTCGCCCACGGTCTTCAGCGTCTTGGCGTCCTCGTCGGGAATCGAGACGTTGAACGCCTCTTCGCAGGCGTAGATGATCTCGACCATCGACAGGGAGTCGACGTCCAGGTCGTCCACGAAGCTCTTCTCGAGCTGCACATCGTCCTGCGCGACCCCCGCCACGTCGTTGACGATGTCGGCGAGCTGGGTGCGGATCTCTTCAGTGGTGGCCATGGGGATTCCTTTTCTGTTTCTGTGAGGTGGTGCGGGTGGGTTTTAGGTTGTACCGACGGGGCCGGCTGGTCAGGGTAGGACGACGACCTGCCCGGCGAAGACCAGCCCCGCCCCGAAGCCGATGATGAGCGCGTTGTCGCCGGACTTCGCCTCGCCCGACTCGAGCATCGACTCCATGGCGATCGGCACGGACGCCGCGGACGAATTGCCCATGTGCTTGATGTCGCGGCTTACCACGACGCTATCGGGAAGATCGAGTCGCTTGAGCATCGCGTCCGTGATGCGGTTGTTCGCCTGGTGCGGGATGAAGACGTCGAGTTCTGCGGGCGTGAGCCCGGCCGCGTCGAGTGCCTCCGCGGTCTTCTCGGCGATCTCGGAGATCGCCCATTTGAAGACTTTGTTGCCGGCCATGTGGATGACCGGCTTCTTGCCGGTGGCGAGCGCCTCGTCCCAGTACTCGGTCCAGATGACGTCCGCGTCCTCGCCGCGTGAGCCCCACACGACCGGTCCGACACCGGGGGTCTCGCTGGGCCCGATGACCACCGCGCCCGCGCCGTCCCCGAAGAGGAAAGCCGTCCCGCGATCGGCGAAGTTCGTCTGGCGGCTCAGGATCTCCAGGCCGATCACGAGCACGTGGTGGGCCGACCCCGCGCGGATCAGCGAATCGGCCATGGCGACCCCGTAGCAGAAACCGGCGCACGCCGCGCTGAGATCGACCGCGGCCGGGTGGTCGAGCCCCAACTCGTCGGCCACCTGGACGGCGAGCGAGGGGAACTGGCGCATGTGCGAGACGGTCGAGAGCAACACCGCGTCCACCTGCGAGGCATCGATGCCTGATCGCTCGATGGCCTTGCGAGCCGCGCCGGTCGCCATCGACAGGGGAGTCTGGTCGTCGGTCGCCCACCGCCGCTCGATGATGCCGGTGCGTTGCTGGATCCACTCGTCGGACGAGTCGATGATCGTGCACATCTCGGCGTTGTCGACGACCCGCTTGCCGCGCTCACCCCCGACACCGAGGATGCGGGAGTAGGGCGAACCCTGGGAGGCTCGAATGGCCATGGGGAACCTTTCAGTTGGCGTGGCGCTCGCAGAACGCGCGGGCGTCGTCGAGCTGGTCGGGGGTGTTGAGATTGAAGAGTTCGACGCCCTTGAGATTGCGCTTGGCGATGCCCGTCAGGGTGCCCGCGGGAGCGAGCTCCAAAATCCCGGTGACGCCGCGTGCCGCCATGGTCTGCATCACCAGGTCCCATCGGACAGGGTTGGAGACCTGGTCGACGAGCCGGCGCAGGTAGTCGGCCCCGCTCGTGACCACCTGGCCGTCGCGGTTGGACGCCAGCGCCACGGTCGGGTCGTTCGGCTGGATGGACCTGGCGAGCAGCGCGAGGTGCTCGACCGCGGGAGCCATGTGCACAGTGTGGAAGGCACCGGCGACCTGAAGCGGAATGACGCGCGCCCGGGTGGGCGGATCGTCCTTCAGCGCCTGGAGCTGCTCCAGGGTGCCCGCCGCGACGATCTGCCCCGAGCCGTTGAAGTTCGCCGGGGTGAGCCCGTACTGCGCGATTCGGGCGAGCACCTCGTCGGGATCACCGGCGATGACCGCCGACATACCGGTCGGCCGGACCGCTGCCGCAGCCGCCATACCCTGTCCGCGTTCGCGGACGAAGACCATCGCGGCTTCAGGATTCAGGACACCGGTGAGGGCCGCGGCCGCGATCTCGCCGACACTGTGACCGGCCACGAACCCCGCGGCGCCCCAGGACACCGGGTCGCCCCCCGCGAGCTCGTGGGCCACCGCGATCGCCGAGGCCACCAGCAGCGGCTGTGCGACGGCCGTGTCGCGGATGGTGTCGGCATCGGCCTGCGTCCCGTAGTGGGCGAGGTCGAGACCGCTCACCGCCGACAGCCAGGCGACGCGGTCGCTGAAGGAGCCGATTTCCAGCCAACTCGACCAGAAGCCGACGGTCTGGGCACCCTGACCGGGCGCGACTATGGAAAGCACCCCCCCATCGTGCCCCGGGGGCCATCCGGGATGTCCCGGGCGCTGGAACGAAATCGGGCGGGTGACATTGTGTGCTCCCTACAAAGCGGGTGCCGGTCGCATGTGGGACGACCGGGTGCCCGTCGTGGGGAGCCCCCGGATGCTCCGGTCGGTGCCGGGCCGTCGGGTCAGGTGTCCTGGAGCCGTCCGATCGTCAGGGCGAGGCGCAGCACATAGGCGTCGCGGGGATCCGACGGCGAGTGCCCGGTGACCTCGGCGATGCGTTTGAGCCGGTAGCGGACGGTGTTGGGATGGACGAACAGTGCCCGCGCGGTCGCCTCGACCGAGCCCCCGTGGTCGAGGAAGCTCACGCAGGTGACGAGCAGGTCGCCGCCGGCTTCGGCGAGCGGGGTGTACACGGAGTCGACGAGCTCGCGCCGAGCGCGGCCGTTGCCCGCGAGCACCCGCTCGGGCAGCAGGTCGCGGGTGGTGAGCACTCGCGGTCCCTCGGGCCAGGCCGAGGCCGATCGGGAGCCGGACATCGCGGCTCTCGCCGACTCCGAGGCCCGCGACAGGCCGGGGACCGCCGGCCCGACGACGATGCGTCCGGGGCCGAAGTGTGGTGCCAACGCGGTGAGCCATCCCACGGTGGCACCGTCGTCGGTCGGTGCGTCCGGCGAGACGGGGGAGAGCACGGTCACTAGGCGATCCCCGTGGACGGCGGCCATGGCCAGCAACCCGAGCTTGTCCGCAGTGCGGCGAAGCGCGGCCAGGTCGCCGCCCGGGACGCTGCCCACTGCCACCACCACAGCGGATCTCGTCTGCCAGCCGAGGGTGGACGCTCTGGACAGCAGTTCGTCATGGGAGTCGGAACGGACGATCGCGTCCACGACCTGGGACTCGACCCGTTCGTCCCAGGTGACGCGTAGCTCGGCGGCGTGGGCGTACACCTCGGCGGAGGCGAACGCGATCTCGCGGGAGTAGTGGAGGATCGCGGTCTGCAGCGCAGGACGATCACCCCGCGGCATGAGCAGGCCGATCTGGGCCTCGACGACGTCGATGGTGGTGCGGATGAGGTCGACGGTCTGGTGCAGCGTGACCTTGCGGGTCAGCGCCCGCGGGGCCACGTTGAAGATGGACCCGGGGCCGACCTCGGAGTCGGTGTCGTCGGCGAACCACCGGACGAAGCCGTTGATGCCGTTGCTGGCGACGACGCTGATCCAGGACCGCTCCTCGGCACCCAGCTCCGAGTACCAGGGGTGGCGTGCCTCCATCTCGGCGATGACGGCTGTGGTCATCCGGCCGGCCTGCGCAGCGAGTCTCTTGGCCATGGCTGTGCGGGTCCGGGTGACGGGAACCAGGGCCCTCCCTGTGCCGGGCGCAGGCTTGGACATGGGGCGTCAGTCCTCCTCGCGTTGTCGACGGGACGCGGGCTCCACTCTAGGACCAGCCCGTGCCGAACCGGTCTCCTACAGGCTCTCGCCGAGCTCGCGAGCCTTGTCGAGGGCCTCTGCCATGATCTCCTCGGCGCGGTCGGGTTCGTGATCCATGCCCTCGGCGGTCAGTTCCTCGTAGCGGCAGCCGAGGAAGGTGAACATCGCCCGCAGGTACTTGCAGGCGGGGTCCTCGCCGTTGAAATGCCCGCCGCTGGCCTGCAGGTGAACCACCGTGCGGCCGCCGGCCAGCCCTTCGGCCTCGCCCTTCTCGTTGTAGCGGAAGGTGACGCCCGCGCGGCAGACGGTGTCGATCCAGGCCTTCAGCCGCGTGGGGATGGACAGGTTCCACAGGGGGTTGGCCACGACGACGACGTCGGCGCTCAGGAACTGCATGGTGTAGTTCTCGAAGAGCGTGAGCTTCGCCTGCTGCGTCGGGGTCAGGTGGATGAACGCCTCACCGCTGCGCAGGGCATCCCAGCCGGTGATGAGGTCGATGTCGATCTCCGGGACGGCGGCGTTGTACAGGTTGATGTCCTCCACGAGGGCGTCGGGGTGCTTCGCGCGGAAGCCCTCGATGAAGGTATCAACCATGCGCATGCTCCGCGAGCGTGTGGAGTCGAGCGGGTGTGCGCGAACGACAAGCAGTTTCATGTGATCTCCTCAACCAGATGAGCGGATGTGCGAAGATGTCGCCGCGGGCGCGGGGCTTCGGACGCGAGGACGCAGCGTGGCGAGCGGTCGACAGACCGCCCGCCACGTCGTTGTTGGGGCCAGCCGTTGTGGTTCAGCGCTTGATCCGGGCGTTGCCCTCCCAGACCGCCCAGATCTGTTCCTCGTCGGCCGGCATGGCGTAGTCGGTGAGGAAGGTGGTGGTGATGGCGCCGGAGGCCCAGCCGAACTGCAGGCACTTCTCGGCCTCCCATCCCTTGATCAGTCCGTAGAGGATGCCGCCGACGGTCGCGTCGCCGCCGCCGATGCGGTCGAGGACGCCGATGTCGCGGGGCTCGGCCACGAAGAACTGGCCGTCCGACCACAGGATGGCGCCCCACAGGTGGTGGTTGGCGTTGACGACCTCGCGCAGGGTGGTAGCGAACACCTGGACGCCGGGGAAGCGCTCGTGAGCGGTGGTGATCATGCCCTTGAAGCCGTCGATCTTGCTGGCGATGCCCTTGCCGCCGGCCTCGGGGCCTTCCAGCCCGAGTGCGAGCTGGAAGTCCTCCTCGTTGCCGATGAGGATGCTGCACAGGCTCGCGATCTCGGTGAAGCCGTCGCGGAGTTCCTGCTCACGTCCCTTCCAGAAGGACGCGCGGAAGTTGAGGTCGAAGCTGATGGCGCTGCCGTACTCCTTCGCCTTGCGCGCGATGGCCAGGCAGAACTGCAGTGTGCTCGGCGACAGGGCGGCGATCAGGCCCGACATGTGGACGATCTTGGCGCCCTCGGAGCCGAAGATGCGGTCGAGGTCGAAGTCCTTCGCGTCCAGGAGCAGGCCGACCTCGCCGGCGCGGTCGTTCCAGACGCGGGCGCCGCGGTTCCCGTAGCCGGAGTCGGCGATGTTGAACTGGTGACGGTGGCCCCAGGCGCCACCCTGCTCGACCTCGGGCCCCTCGTAGTCCATGAACCTCGACGAGAGGTTGGACTTGATCATCATCGCAACGGGGCTGCCCTTCACGAAGTTGGTGAGGATCTTCACCGGCTGCCCCAGGAAACTCGAGACCGAGCCGACGTTGCTCTCGGCCGAGGTGACCTGCATGAGGAAGCGGTTGGCCGCTTGGACGGGCTGGCCGTCCTCGGGGCTGATGCGGATGCCCATGCTGGTCGGGATGACCAATGACCAACGGGCGTCTTCGCGGAGATCCATGTAACTGCCTTTCGTGCTTGTGCCAGGGTCGGGGCCGATGGCGCCAGCGCCCTGCTTCGAGCGGACACGCGACAGCCTAATCGTTGACGACGGCCTTGGACACGGCTGTTGCATCTCGCGGCAGCCTGTTGCCCATTGACAGCGTTCTCAGCGAAACGCTTGAGTTCGAGGGAAGATGGATGGGATCGGCGGCGTTGCAATGGTGACCGCCTTACAACCGAAAGGATGCAGCGTGATTCCTCGCGAGCAACCCGGCCCCCTGCTCAATGGCCTGCCAACGAACCTTCCAGACACGGATCCGGACGAGACCAGCGAGTGGTTGGAATCATTCGACGGGCTGATCGACGCGGGCGGACGGAACCGGGCGCGCTACGTCATGCTGAAGCTTAACGAACGCGCTCGGGAGAAGCAGGTCGGGGTACCCTCACTGGTCTCGACCGACTTCGTCAACACCATTCCGAAGTCGAGGGAAGTGGAGTACCCCGGCGACCGCGACCTCGAACAGCAGGTGCGCCACATGCTCCGCTGGAACGCCGCGGTGCAGGTGCACAGGCAGCAGCGGCCCGGTGTCGGCGTGGGCGGGCACATCGCGAGCTACGCCTCGATCGCGACCCTCTACGAGGTCGGGCTCATGCACTTCTGGCGAGGCAAGGACCACCCCGGCGGTGGCGACCAGGTCTTCTTCCAGGGCCATGCGTCCCCCGGTATGTACGCCCGGGCCTACCTCGAGGGGCGGCTCAGCGAGGACGATCTCGACGGCTTCCGCCAGGAGTACAGCCGGCCTCGTGGCGGACGCGGGCTGCCGAGCTACCCGCACCCGCGCCGGATGCCCGATTTCTGGGAGTTCCCGACCGTGTCCATGGGTATCGGCCCGATCAACGCGATCTACCAGGCGTCCTTCAACAAGTACCTCGACAACCGCGGTATCAAGGAGACCGGCCAGCAGCATGTGTGGGCGTTCCTCGGCGACGGCGAGATGGACGAGCCCGAAGCTCGCGGTGCGCTGCAACTCGCGGCTAACGAGGGGCTGGACAACCTGACCTTCGTCGTCAACTGCAACCTGCAGCGTCTCGACGGCCCGGTCCGTGGCAACGGCAAGATCATCCAGGAGTTGGAGTCGTTCTTCCGGGGCGCGGGCTGGAACGTCATCAAGCTGATCTGGGGCTCCAACTGGGACGAGCTGCTCGACCGTGACACCGATGGTGCGCTGGTCAACGTCATGAACAGCACCCGGGACGGTGACTACCAGACGTTCAAGGCCAACGACGGCGCCTACGTCCGCGAGCACTTCTTCGGCCAGGATCCGCGCACCGCTGCGATGGTGGCCGACTGGAGCGACGACAAGATCTGGTCGCTGCGGCGCGGTGGCCTCGACTACGCGAAGATCTACAACGCCTACAAGGCGGCCACCGAGTTCACCGGTGCACCGACGGTCATCCTCGCCCACACCATCAAGGGCTATTTCCTCGGCAGCCACTTCGCCGGCCGCAACGCGACGCACCAGATGAAGAAGCTCGCCATCGACGACCTCAAGGGCCTGCGCGATCGGTGCCGTATCCCGATCAGTGACGAGGTGCTGGAGGCCAACCCCTACGAGCCGCCCTACTACAACCCGGGTGCCGACAACCCCGCGATCAGGTATCTGCTCGACCGGCGCCAGCAGCTGGGTGGCTTCGTCCCCGAGCGGCGGCCCGACCACGGCAAGAAGCTGCAGCTGCCCGACGAGAAGACCTACAAGAGCTCCCGCAAGGGCTCGGGCAACCAGAAGGTCGCGACCACGATGGCCTTCGTGCGGCTGGTGAAGGACCTGCTGCGCGATCGCAATCTGGCGCCGTTCGTCGTCCCGATCATCCCGGACGAGGCCCGTACCTTCGGCATGGACTCGTTCTTCCCGACGATCAAGATCTACAACCCGAACGGTCAGCAGTACACGCCGGTCGACCACGACCTGATGCTGTCGTACCGCGAGTCGACCAACGGCCAGATCCTCCACATGGGCATCAACGAGGCGGGCTCGGTGGCGGCTTTCACCGCGGCGGGCACGAGCTACGCGACCCATGGCCAGCCGATGGTGCCGATCTACATCTTCTATTCGATGTTCGGCTACCAGCGCACCGGCGACCTGATGTGGGCGGCCGCTGACCAACTGGCACGCGGCTTCTACGTCGGTGCCACGGCGGGCAAGACGACGCTCACCGGCGAGGGCACCCAGCACATGGACGGTCACTCGCATCTCTTGACGCTGACCAACGAGGGCATCGTGAGCTACGACCCGGCCTACGGCTACGAGATCAGCCACATCGTCGAGGACGGGCTGCGGCGTATGTACGGTGACGAGCCGGAGGACATCTCGTACTACATCACCATGTACAACGAGCCGATGGTTCAGCCGGCCGAGCCCGAGGGTGTGGACGTGGAGGGCATCCTCAAGGGGATGCACCTGATCAGCCAGGGCGATCCCGAGGGTCTTCCGGGTGACGCGCCACGAGCCCAGTTGCTGGCGTCCGGTGTCGGTGTGCCGTGGGCGCTGGAGGCCCAGCAGTTGCTGCGGGACGACTTCGGTGTCGTCGCGGACGTGTGGAGCGTGACCAGCTGGAACGAGTTGCGCCGCGACGGCGTCCGCTGCGACGAGGTCGCCTACCTGCATCCCGAGCAGGAGCGCCCGGTGCCGTTCGTCACCCGGAAGCTGCAGGGACGCCCGGGTCCGGCGGTCGCCGTGAGCGACTTCATGCGTGCGGTCCAGGACCAGATCCGCGAGTGGGTACCGACCGACTACTACACGCTCGGTGCCGACGGGTTCGGTTTCTCCGACACGCGGCAGGCGGCCAGGCGTCATCTGCACATCGACGGCCCCTCGATCGTGGTGCGGACGCTGCAGGCACTGGCTGATCGCGGCGAGGTGGCGCGCGAGCGCGTGGCCGAGGGGATCGAGAAGTACCGCTTGCACGACGTGAACGCGGGCGCTTCGGGTGAGGTGGGCGGCGACGCCTGATTCCTCCCGCTCTACGGAGTGATATGACGGCACGCCGGTGGTGTGACCTGACCAGGGTCGCACCACCGGCGCGTTTTCTGGCAGGCTTGTGACAAGCAGCCCGTCGAGTGGCGTGGCTTGAGTGTCTGTGGTGAAGTGGAGGAATGGTGGCATCCCCGAACGGACCCCACGAGGGTCCGGTTGGCGTCGAGCAGCTCGGGCTGGACGAGGGCATGGTGGTCCAGGAGCTGGGCTGGGATGAAGACGTCGACCAGGAATTGCGTGATGACGTGATGGATGTGATCGACGCGGAGCTCATCGAGGATGCGGTGGAGGCAGTGGACGTCGTCCTGCTGTGGCTCCGCGACGAATCCGACGTGGCCGACGCGCTCGTCGACGCGCTTCGGGATCTGTCCGACTCGGGGTACATCTGGTTGCTCACCCCGAAGATCGGTCGCCCGGGCTACGTGGATCCAGCCGACATCAACGAAGGCGCGAACACAGCCGGCCTCGCTCTCACGAGCGTTGTCGAGGTCAGCACCGATTGGCAGGCCCGCAAGGTCGTTCGCCCTCGTAGCAGTCGCCGCTGAGCCGTCGTCCACCCCTGGTGTGACACCGTCGCGCCAGCTGGTACGGAAAAGTTGAGTCGGGTCGACTCAATTCGGGAATATGCCGTTCTCCGGTGCGTTATAACTGGTGTCGACGCCGCAAGGCGTCACGAAGCACACGAGAAAGCACAAAGGAGCGAACGATGACTGTGGCATACAACCCGTTCCGCGAGATGGACCGTGTCTTCAACCAGCTGGCACGCACCGCAGCCTCTGAGGCCCGCATGATGCCCATGGACCTCTACCGCGACGGTGACCGTTTCGTCGTCAAGATGGACCTGCCTGGTGTGGACGCGGACAGCATCGACATCGATGTTGACGATCGCACCCTGACTGTGCGCGCGGAGCGCGAGCAGGAGAAGGAAACCGCGGACGAGACCAACCGCTGGGTCACCCGGGAGCGCAGCTACGGCAGCTATGCACGCCAGTTGACGCTGGGATCCGGCCTCAACCTGGCCGCGATCAAGGCCGAGTACACCGACGGCGTCCTGACGCTGACCATTCCGGTCGCCGAGGAGGCCAAGCCCCGCAAGGTGAAGATCACCAAGGGCGAGGCGGTCACCGCCGAGGTCGAGGCGCCGAAGGTCGAGCAGGCCGTGAAGGAGCCGGTCGGCGCGGGGATCTGAGCGGTGCATCGTCCCGGCAGGGACTGACACGATCGCATGACATGGGGGAGGGCCTGATCGGGCCCTCCCCTTCGTCGTGTCCGTTCGCCGATCGGAATCCGTGACCGTGGGGCGGAGTTTCGCGCTGGCGGCGGCTGCTGTCACAATGGGGCATCGGCAACCGGCCCGCTCTCGGGCCAGGGGCGCATAGCTCAGTTGGTTAGAGCACCTGCCTTACAAGCAGGGGGTCGTTGGTTCGAGTCCGACTGCGCCCACAACCTTGTCAGCCCGCTTTCGGGCTTGTCAGTGACAATTTGTGCTGTCGTTGTGGTGCCCCTGGAGTGCCTTTCAGTGCCGTGGAGTGGTGGCAAGTGGTTGTGCCGGGCACAACGGTGACTAGGGGAGACGTTGGAGGGTCGGCGCCGAGTTGTGCCAGTTTTGTACCCGGTAACGCAACGATGGCCCCCACCCTGTGATGGGTGGGGGCCAGTTTGCGTGTGTACGCGGGTTCAGCTGGTGGCAACAGGGAGGACGCTGTCGACGGGCGTCCCGACAACTGCGCCGCTCACGACGCCGGGTTCGGTGAGGTTGGCGCGGGCGAGGGTGGAGGTGATGGTGGTGATGGCGCCGACCCCGGAGGTGACGACGAGTGCCCACTGGTCGCCGACGCCGAGTGCGGCCACGACGGGCGGGACGACGGTGGCGAGGATGCCGACGATGATGCTGATGACGTAGAGGATGCCTCGGACGCGGGTGCTGATGGGGTTGGTCATGCTGGGTTCCTTTCGGGGTTACTTGGAGAGTTGGGCGTAGTCGTCCCACCAGACCTGGCCGTAGTACTGGGTGCCGGGCATTTCGGCGCGCTGGAAGCGGGCGACGGCGTCGGCGGTGGGCTGCTCGAAGATCCCGTCGGCCCATCCGTTGCCGATGTCGGTGATGCCGGGGACGTAGCCCTTGGCGATGAGGCGTTGCTGGATGATGCGGATCACGGGACGCTCGGCCTCGTAGTAGCCGCCGTGGGAGGCGTTGGGGCCGGAGATGAGGCCGTAGTACTCACTGCGGGGCAGCGGGAACGGCTGCGGCAGTCCGGGGACACTCTGAGCGGCGGGAGCCGGAGCCGGACTGGCAGGAGCCGGAGCAGGGGCCTGGGTGGTGACGTCGACGTAGCGGCGGGCGACGATGGTGTGGGCGGCGTCCCACTGGGACTTCAGTCCCTTGACGGTGGGTCCGTTGCCGGGGCCGCCGTGGCCGATGGTCTGGCCTGCGCCCATGTACATTTCGACGTGGTCGAGTTGCTTGATGCCGACGCCGTCCCAGTCGAAGAAGACGAGGTCGCCGGGCTGGAGCAGGCTTACGGCAGTGGCATAGTCGGCTTCGTCCCCAAACACCTGGACTCCGTAGGACTGCTGGCCGCCGGTCCACGAGCCGACCTCGATCCCGGCGACCTGCTTGTAGCAGTACTCGACCAGGGCGGAGCAGTCGGTCCCTCCGGACACGTCGGGCTGGGACCGGGCGGTCATGTCTTGGGTGTAGTAGTACTTCAGCTGGCGATCGCGCATCCACGCGACGAGACGGTCTTGAACGGCAGTAGACATAGTGATGTGCTCCTCGGGCATGAGAAAAGCCCCCGCGGTTGCGAGGGCTTGATGGGTGGATGGCGGGTTAGGCGGTCTTGTTTTCCAGGTCTCCGAGTCTGCGGAAGATCTCGGAGTTGGTGCGTCGGGTGGAGTCGTCGAGGGTTTGGCGGGCGATGCGTTCGGTTTCCATTTCGCGGCGGAACTGGCGGACGTCTTCGGCGATGCCGGCGACGAGTTGTTCGGTGCGGGCGACCGCGTCTTTGGTGGAGCTGCCTGAGTTGTGCTGCAGCTCGTGGGCCGCGGTTTGGGCGTTCGCGCGGACTTCGGCGAGCATTACCTGAGTCTCGGCCGCCATTCGGTCGGCTTCCGCCCGGGCGCGTCGTCCCTGGACGAGGACGACGGTGAGGACACCGCCGATCGCGACGAGCAGGGCCGCCAGGGCGGTCAGGAGGTCGATGGTCGTCTGCATCGTCACCAGCCCATCGCGATCCAATTGACGCGGTAGGGGCCGTTGACGCCACCTCGCAGGGAGCTATAGAAACCGGTGAGGCCGATGTTGTGGACGACGACGTGGCCGTCGGGTTGGGCGTTGCTGTCTCCGTTCGTCGCAACCACGGACATGACGCCGTGCGGGAATGCTCCTGGGAAGATGATCGGCTGCGAGGTGTCTGTTGCTGTGTTCCGCACCGAGCTGGACGCGTAGATGATCGGGGTGACTCCCGCTCCGTTTGTTGGCCAGGTTCCGAGGATTAGGTCGACGGGGTCGGGGGCGAGGGCCGGGACGTTGCGCCCGGCAAGTTTCACTTCGGGGGCGGTGAGGGTGATTCTGCTGCCCGAGGTGATGCCCAGGTCGCCGGTGGCGAGGATGACGGCGTTGCCGTCACGTCCGAACAGGAGCCGCCCGACAGGGTTCTGGATTCCGGCCGCGCGCTGCTCGACGATGACGGAGTCGGGGGTGCATCCGACGCGGGCGAGGTCCCCGTCTGTGAGCCCGTTGTCGAGCCAGATGCCTGCCTGGCCGGTGCCGGGGACGCTGACCCGGCCGATCGTGGTGCCCTCGGAGTCGTACCAGCGGGCGCCGGGGATGTTGCCGTGGACACCGATGGTCATGCCGATAGTGATCTGGGCGACCTGGACGAGCACATCGTCAACAAGCTTGGGCAGCAGGTTCCCGGCGGACGACGCCGACACGCCTGACAGGCTGGCTGCGATAGTGAACGGGAAGGTTGCCCCCAGCCCGGATACCCACGTGGTGAGGTCGATGTCCACCCATCCGGTCGCCCCGCCGAGGCTCGCCGAGGTCATCACGGTCGTGGTGTTCAGCACGGTGACGGCAACCGCTGCATTGCCGATGCTCCAGAACCCTACGGGGATGTTCAAGGCGAAGGCGACGTGGACGCGCCTGCCCCCGGATCCCAGGCCGGACGGTGTGGTGATCGTCCGGATCGCTCGTGCCGCCGAATCGCCGCCATTGGACAGGGTCGTGCCCATCTGCATCGACACGGAGCCTGTGTTGGCGGTGGACGATGCAGTGGGGTCGGCGATACCGGTTCCGCCGGTCCACTCGGTGATCTCGCTGCTGTCCTCGAAGCCGGTGTCTAGGGCGGTCACCCACGGGTCTGCGACGTCACCGGCGACGGTGAACTCCGAGCCGGTGATTTCCGCTCCGGTCGCCGTGAGCGTCCCGTCCGGGGTGATGGTGACGTTAGCATCCCCGCCCGGTAGTCCTGCAGCGATACCGGTCCCGGACACGCTGACCTGCCCGGTCTCGGCGATCGTCTGGAGGCCGGCGTCGTTGATCCGCAGCCCGGTCCCGCCGTCGAATCCGCTGGTCTTGAGCTCGTCGGAGGTGATGATTCCGGGAACGTCGATTTCGGCGGCGGTGAGCTGGCGGACGAGGAGTTTGCCGAGGAGGGCTTCGTCGGCCAGGACTTTCGCGGCGGTGACGGCGTTGGCGGCGATGACGTTGGCGGTGACCGCGTTCGCGGAGAGTTTGGGGGTGGTGATGGCGCCGTTGGCGATCTGGGCGGCGACGGTGACTTCCATGGCTTCCACGGAGTCGATGTAGATCGCGGTGCCCGAGGTGGTGACGGAGTTGACGAGCCCGATCCGCATGTACTTCGCGGCTGACGGCGGGGTGACGGTGCCTTCCAGCCTCTTCCAGGTGGTCGACAGGGCCTGCCCGGAAGTGACGGTGGTGGTGGACACGACGGTGGTCTTGTCGGCGTCCATCCAGTAGACGCGGAGCGCAAACGCTGAGGTGAGCGAGGCTCCAGCCCCTGCGGTCACCGACACATACCAGGAGCGGGAGACGCTGCCGGTGACCGGAATCGCGGCCTCGGCGGCCTGGGTGACGGTAGTGGTGCCGCTCGTGCGGGTGATCCGCAGGGCGTACTGGCCGGAGGAGGCCACCCCGGTGACGATGTCGGCGGTGCCGGCGGTCTCGGTGTTCGTGGGGGTGCCCAGCCCCCAGCCCTGCACGCCGTCCTCGAATGACCCGTTCACCACCATGTTGTCGGACACGGCACCGATGGACAGTTTGGATGCGGTGATCGCCCCGGCCGCGAGGGCGTCAGTGGTGACAGCTCCGGCGGCGATCGCGTTCGCGGTGACCGCGCCCGCGTCGATGTGGAACGCCTGGATCTGGTTGGCGGCGATCGCGTCCGCCAGGATCGACCCGGCCACGATCAGGCTGCCGTCGATGACCGACGCGGTCGGTGCCAGTACCCCGATACCAGACTTGTTGAGGAACAGGAGCAGGTCGTCGGCGGTCAGGTCGTTCGGCAGGGTGTCGGAGAATTCGAGGGTGGGTGCTCCGTTGTATCGCCAGCACGTGAACTTCTTGTTCGTGTTCCCGGCCGCCACCGTGTAGGAGACGCCGTTGTATTGGATCGAGAACGCGGTCCAGGCGATGTAGCCCGAGGACGGGGAGTTCGACGTGATGGTCGGCAACGCCATGTCATCCTCCAAAGGTGTAGTGGCCGTGGTGATGCAGGGTCGGTCCCTGGATGTCGGCCATGACGAGCCCGCCGAGACGCTGCCAGCGGCGGCAGAACGTGTAGTCCTCCGACAGGTAACGGCCAGCGTCGATCGAGGTGTCGAACAGTGCGTACTGGGTGCCAGCGGGCATCCCGATCTGGTCGGACTGGTAAGCGAGCTCCGGCATCGCGGCACACATGAGGTCGATGGCCCGCCGGTGGATCAGCATGAACCCGGTCCCGGCGTCCAGGACCGGCGCGAAACCGTCCGGGCCCGGCTCACCGGCAGCGTTCACCACGCTGTACACGCCCGCCTCACGGGCTTGGACAACGGTGGCAGGACGAGCGGCCACAACCCGGTCCCAGTCGATGGCCTTCATCGGATACGGCGTCGCACACACCGGGTGCCCCGAGTCGACTAGCCTGCGCACGTTCTCGGGCTGGAACTCGATGTCAGCGTCGACGAACAGCAGGGCATCTCCGTCGCCGGCCATGAACTGGGCCACGATCGCGTTCCGGGCCCTGGTGATCAGGGACTCCCCGGTGGTGGTCAGCACGGCGATATCGATGCCATCGAGACCCGCGAACACCAACCGGAGCACGGACTGCATGTACGGCTCGGTCACCTGACCCCCGTAGCAGGGAGTCGCCAGCACGATCTTCACGGTGCGCCCCTCAGTAGAGGACGTGCTGGAGGATGTTCAGCTTCGCCGCGGACACCGCACCAGCGGCCAGAGCCCCCGAGTCGACCGCATTGTCGGCCAGCTGGGAGGCACCGACCACGTTCGCGGCGAGCTGCCCAGACCGCGACACCGCCCCATCGGCGAGTTTCGCGCCCGTGACCGCGTTCGCCGCGATGTTCGTCGACCCCACCACGTTCGCCGACAATTGCCCCGACCGGGACACCGCACCATCGGCCACCTTCGCAGCCGTGACAGCGTTCGCACCCAACTCGGTCGCCGTGACCGCGTTCGCGGCGATCGCGCTGGTCGACACCACGTTCGCCGCCAGCTGTGCCGTGCGGGACACCGCCCCATCGGCGATCTTCGCTCCCGTGACCGCGTTCGCCGCGATCGCGGCCGCGCCCACCGCACCGTCAGCGAGCGCTGTGGAGGTCACCGCATTCGCCAGGATTGCACTCGAGTCGACCGCCCCGTTGGCCAGCGTGGACGGCAGGGATTGGTTCGTCGACGACAACGCCACAACCGGTGTTCCGTTGTTGTTGACGAACACCAAGGTTTCGCCGTCTGACAGGGTCGGCTTCGTGTTCGAGACCTGCAGCGCGGTCGGCGTAGTTGTCGGGGACCACCACGCATACTTCATCGCCGTGTTCGCGTCGACGATCGCCGTGTCGGTGCCGTTGTAGACCATGTGCAGATCCGTCCACGCGATGCTGCCTGCAGACGGCGAGTTCGCTGTCACCGCATACCCGGTTAACATCGCGTGGCCCTGCAAGTTCAGGTCCTCGGCGAACACCTGTCTGCCCGCCGGGTCCGGTGAAGCCTGCACCTGGCGGAGTTGATCCAGCCGCCAGGAGATGTCCGCGAGGATGTGGGCGAGCCGGGTGTGGAGGATACGTTCGATTCGCTGGTCGATGGTTTCACGCTTGGCCATGACGGCCCCCCTCAATACAAGTAGTGATCGGTTCGAGACGCCGCGAACTTCGTCACGGCCACACTCCAGTCGGCGATCTTGTCCCCAGAAACCGCGCCAGCCGCGATCTTGTCGGCCGTCACCGCACCATCAGCCAGCCGCTGCCCGGTCACGATCGACGCAGCCGCCTCATCGATCGCCGCCGGAAGATCCACATCCACGGCCTGCCGCACCTCAGCCATCGTCTCGGCCACATCGACCGCGGCCTGCTCCAGCTGCTCCGTCGACTCCCGCACCGACTTCGACGTGCCCGGCTCCCCACCCTCGCCAGGCTTCGTCCACGTGACATCACCGGAAGCGCCGAGGTCTTTCACGCCGGTCGGCACCGTGGTGCCCGACATGACGGCTTGCGACAGCCGTTGCCCGAGCTGGCGGTCCTGCTGCTCGGGCGACGGACGAAGGTTTACGCGCTTCATTCAGTCCTCCTGTAGCTGGACCGCGATCTCCTCGGAGTCGAGGCCTCCGCGCGCCGAGATGATCGTCATCAAGTGCTCGCCGGCATCCAAGTCGCGCAGCCTCGGAGTGATGACCTGCACCCGGTCACCGACATGCCACGAGCCGACGACGGCCTGGGGGTGATCCCCCCGGACCTTGAGATCGAGCTGCACCGTCGGCTTGGAGGAGGCTGCAAGATCGGCCTGTGCGTGATCCAGCAGGGGCGGCAGGTTCGTTACCGACTGGTACGCCGCGGACTGTTCAAGCAGCGGCATGCCGTCGGCCAGCGCGCCATCGTCCTCGGACACTTGCATGGCGATCCCCGCGCCCTCACCGGCGCCGGTCGCCCAGCGCCGGGTACGGATACCACCCGCGTCGGCAGCCGGG
Organism: Brooklawnia cerclae; assembly: GCF_011758645.1. Classification (NCBI taxonomy): domain Bacteria; kingdom Bacillati; phylum Actinomycetota; class Actinomycetes; order Propionibacteriales; family Propionibacteriaceae; genus Brooklawnia; species Brooklawnia cerclae. Next base: position 916,425 of record NZ_JAAMOZ010000001.1, read on the forward strand.
TCGAGGCCGTACACCGGGCCGTTCGGAGCCGTGGCATCCCACACGATCTGGCGCTCCTGGGGCAGCCACGGTTGCCCCTCCAGGCCGTGCAGGCAGGTCGCGTAGGCCCGCCACACGTCATCGGCCCGGGTGTCGAGCCCGGGCCGCAGCATGAAATCAGGGCCGCCGATCACCTCCGACAGTTCGGTGATGAGCTTGTCGGCATCGTTGTTGGCAACATTCCAGCCCTCATAGTTGCGGGTGTGCCCGTCGTCCTGGGCGAGGCCGGTCTGCCGCCAGCGCTCGTCGAAGCGGATCGGCAGCCGCCCCGCTTTCCGGGCGATCGCCAGCCTGACGATCTCCTCCTGGATCGTCCCCAGGGACATGCCGGTAAAGGTCGCGACCGAGTTCTTAAGGGCGTCGAGGGCATCATTGCTGGTCCAGTCGACGACGCCGGTGATCTTCCGCCATCGCAGGATCTCGCGGAGCCCCGTACCCGACAGGGTGTCGATGACCGTCTTCTGCTTGTCGGCCGAGGTGACCGTCGATGCCTTCGGGACGCTGGTCACCGGACCGAGCACCCACGGGTGATCCTCGGGCCACAGCGGACAGGAGTGGCAGATCAGCGCGGACGCCTGCCACTTGTTCCACCAGCGGCGCGGTACCGTGTCGAGCCACCTGTCCGGGAGGCTGAGAGTCCACGACTCGATGCCGTTGAGGGTGATCTCCCACGACCCCCCGGCAGCGAGCGGCACCTGCGGGCCGACGGCTCCGGTCGTCGTCTCGACCAGCCACGCGGACCAGGTCATACCGCGACGCCTTGATCCCAGACCCGGAAGACTCGGCCGATGTACTGCGTCGACTGCTGCCCTTCCACGCTCTTCGAGTTGTAATGGAAAACCGGAGCTGCTCCCCAAGAGTTGCAGGAGCGCACATGAGCCGTGTGCATACCCTCGGGCAACTCCACCGTGACCTCCCAGTGCTTCCCCTGCCAGATGTTGTCGAGGCTGAACTCGCACCCAGAACCCGGGACGTCGGCTCCATCGATACGGAAGTTGATGAACCAACCACCCCGCGCAGCCTCCCCGCCGCTCGCCGATATGCATCCCGTGAAATCCAGCTTCACAAGCCTTGAGGTGGGAAGGTAGAAGGTGACGGGTTGTTCGACGTACCACTCCCACGGGGTTCCGCTTCCCGTGCCATCCATCGGCATAACATCCTGGCCAAGGAGGCCGAGGCTCGCGCCGTACGGCATGGCATACCGCCGCCCCCACGTGCTCGTGGTAGCCGCTGTCGAGATGGTCCCGGCCGCGACGTTCCGCTTGTCCAGGACGCATACATCGGTGGGCATGTCGGCCTCGCGGGACAGGTTGACGTCCCCGTCCGCGTCGACCCAGATCGCGTCGACGGCGGTGCCCGACGGTGGCGCGGTGGTGAGCGCCGTCTGACCAGCCGTCCAGCAGACCAGCACCGCTCCCGCCGCCGTTTTCACCACACCGACACCAGCGGTGTAGGCGTAGGCCATCGTGGCGAGCCCGGACACCAGGCCGCCCGCAACGATCGGCGAATCCGCGCTGTTGGTGTACTGGGCGGCAATCATCTGCTGCACGTCCTCCGGCTGGGACCGGTGGCCGTTCGAGTCGGCCGAAGCGCCGTACTGGCCCATGAGGGCCCCCTCTCATCTCACAGGTAGGTATCGCGGATCTCGACGTCGGCGTATCCACCACCCGAGCCGAGCGGCTGGAGCACCGGTGACACCGAGCCACCGGGTGGGACGCTCCAGAAGCCGCGCTCGGTCAGCGCCCACGACTGGTCCGCACCGCCGACCGTCACCGAGTGACTGGCGAAGTCGAACACCACCGGGGTCTGAGGCAGACAAGGCCTCCTCCATGCCACCCAGGCGCCGAGACCGTCACCCAGCCGGACTCCGGCCGGGAAGTCACCGACGACCGTGATGACCGGCCACGCCGGTGCCCGCCCCTGATTGGCGACGACGGCGGGCACCCGGGCGTCAGCTCCCCACGTCAGCTCGTCACCCTCGCTGAACAGAGGCCACACGAGCCCGGAATCCGCGCCCGGCGGCATGATCCGCCAGGTGCGGGATGAGCCGTACCGGAAGGGATCGGGCATGGACAGCGGGATCTCCCATTCCAGCCACCCGAACTCGGCATGCGTCGAGACCTTCGTCTCCCCGTCGAGCTCCACCTTCGCGGTGAGCACCCGCCCATCGCGTTCGACGACCTCGATCGTCCCGAGATTCGCGAGGTCGGCGAACATGCCCCGCAACCGGCGGCCCTCCTGATCCACGGCCGCCGCCGACCCGAGCCCCGTGGTGATCCCGCGCGCGGTGAGCTGGAGGCGCGACCGGTGGATGGTCGCCGGGAAGGTGCCGTCCCCGGTCGCCCGTTCGGCCCGCTCGGCCGTCAGGGCGGGAGTGTTGTCCCAGCCGTCCAGCACGATCGAGATCGTGGCCGACGAAGCGATCGCCACACCGGCCGGGTCGGTGATCGTCACATCCTTCGCCTCAGCCATCAGGACACCCCCTCCAAGGCCTTGCTGACCTGGCTGAAGCGGTCGGTGGTGATCGCCCAGACGGCCGTCTCCGTGTCTCTCCGGATGTCTCCGGTGGACTCCAGGTGCACGTGCAGCTCCGGGCGCGACAGCGCCCCGGTACCGTTCGGCAGGACCTGCTCACCGCCTCCGAAGTTGATCCACTCCGGGCCGTATTCGCCGACCCTCGCCCAGCCCTTCGATGCCGACGAGGTGCCGTTCGCGTAGCCGACATACGACTGGCCGTTCATGACCGCGACCACACCGGGCACACTCCACGGTCCGCCGTAGCGGGAGTTCGCGTAGTTCCAGAACGCGAGCAGCTGATGAACCGGGTTCAGCCATTCGCCGAACCCAGCCTGCATGAAGGCTCTGAACGTCGGCAGAATGAACTGCATCAGGCCACCCGACGGGGTGCCGTTGACGGCGTTGACGTCCCAGTCGTTCATCACGGCAGGCTGGAAGCCGGACTCGTGCTGGGCGACGATCTTCGCCGCCCCATAGGCGCTTGCCATGGCCGGGTTGATCGCCACGGCCTGCGCCCACCATGTGTCGAACGCGTCTGACCCGGCGCCAGAGGAAACAATCGAGGAGATCGCTGTCTTGATCGCCGAGGCGAGCCCGTCGACCAGCGCGCCGGGAAGACCGGCGACGATCTGGGCAACGGGAAAGTCCCCGATCCCGCCGATCAGGCCGTCAATCACCCGGCGCAGGGATCCGATCGGATCGGAGATGAACCCCATGACCGCAGACACGGCGCTACCGATGCCGCCCACGATGTCGCCGACAATCCCGCCGTCCTCGTATCCGCGCCAGCGGCGCATCGCGTCGACCACGCCCGGGCCGCCCCAGGCATTGATGTCGTCCTGCGACCACACGACCTCGCCGCGGTGGACGACACCGGCGGGCACGTGCTTGCCGCCCATCCCGGTGTAGCCGCCCCCGGCGAAGCCGACAGGCGTCACGTAGTCGAGGCGCGGCGAATGGGCGAAATCGGCGACCTTGTTGAAGGCATCGATCAGACCGTGGTCGATGACGGTCGTCATGACGAATCGAATCGGCTTCTTGACGTGCTCCTGGATGCCCTCCCAGACGCGGCCGATGAAGTCGACGGCGGACTCAAACCCGCCCCGAATGCCGTTCAGGGCGGTATCGATCCAGTCATGAGCTCGGTCGATCGGGCCCCGCATGGTGGCTTCGAGGGCTGACCACTTCGTGAGCGCCCACGACGACACGGCCGATCCGGCGGACTCGAACTTGTCGAGGATCCAGCCCCAGGCGGCCTGGATGGCGAGCCAGGCGTTGACGAATGGCCGCGTCACGAATTCGAGTGCCATGCTCCAGGCCGGGCCGAAGATCTGCTCGACCCACGTTCGGGCCTGATCGAACCGGTCGGTCACCCAGCCCCAGGCGATATCGATCAGCGTCCGGGCTAGGTTGATCGGCAGTAGCAGGATGGCCTGCACCTGCTCCCAGCCGGGACCGAAGATGTCCTGGACCCAGCGCAAGGCGCCCTCGAAAGCGCCGACGACCCCGTCGCGGAGACCGATCGCCCCGGAGACGATCGTCTCCCAGGCGCCGACGAGCCACGGAACGGCCGTTCCGGTGATCCAGCCGACCACGGACTGAACGACGTTGCCGACCATCCGGAAGGCGGTGTCGACGATCTCGCGGAACCGCTCCGAGTGGTTGTAGGCGTAGATCAGACCGGCCGCAAGGGCCATCAGCGCGATCACGACGAGCGCTACCGGATTGGCCGACATGACCACATTAAGGGCGGCCTGAGCGGCCTTGTAGCCGTTGACGACGGCCTTCCCGACCGTCAAGGCGGTCTGGTACGCCTTCCATCCGGCGACCAGCGCGAGGATGCTGATGGTGACCGGTGCGAGCCACTCCTGATTGGCCTGCACCCACGCCACCACGTCGACGAACGCATTCTTTGTTGCTATGACAGCGTCGCGGATCCCGAACAGGAATCCGACTGCGGCAGAATCCTCTTCCATCCCGAAGGCGTCACGGAGGGCGCCGGTGAAGTCGCCGTTAACGAACAGGTCGTACAGGCCGCGGGCGGCGTTCACGGCCCAGCCGATGCCGGTCGTGACCGCCGGGAAGACGGTGTCGGTCAGCCAGCCGGAGAGCCCACCGAGGGCCTCCTTCAGTTGCGGGATGATCGGCTGAACGGCGTTCGCGAGTCCCATCTGCGTGGTGTCGTTGAACGTCGAGAGCATGCCGGTCAGCGACTGGGACTGCTTGTCCATCAGGCCGGAGAACCGCTCCAGCCCGGCACCGGACTCCAGGGCGCCCATCATCGCGTCGAGGGCATCCTTGCCGAGCTGGCCCTTCTGGACCATGTCGGCGATCTCCTGCGTCGTCTTCCCGAGGGCGCCGGACAGCAGGTCGTAGACGGGGATACCGGCGTCGCGCAGCTGGTTGAGATCCTCGGCGGAGATCTTCTGTGCCGCGTTCATCTGCTGGATGGCGACGGTGGCGCGCTTGATGCCCTCCGAGCCGGTCCCCATGCCGGAGGTGACGTTGCCGAGCGTGGTCATGATCGGGATGACCTTGTCGGCGTCGATCCCGATCGACACCAAGCTGCTGGCGGCGGTTTGCAGTTCGGGGAACTCGAAGGGCGTCTCTGCGGCGAACTTCTGCAGGTCGGACAGGAAGGATTGCGCCTTCTGCGCCGACCCGAGCATCGTGTCGAAGCCGATCTGCGCCGTCTCCATCCCGGCGGCGGTCTCGATACCGGTCTGGATGGCGTCCTTCGCCATCCGGCCCAGCCCGACGGCGGCCAGGACGCCGCTGATGCGCGCTGCCAGGCCGCTGGCGTCGAAGCCCCGGTCGAAGGACTCCGACGACTTCTTCCCGGCGTCCTCGGTCTGCTTGGGGGCTTCGTCACCGAGGCCTTCACCCAGCTTCTTGCCAGCGCTCTTGCCGAGCCCCGACATCTGGTTGGACCACGACTGGATTCGCTGCACCGAGGTGCCGAGGCCGCGTTCCAGCGGGGAGATGTCGAGGCCGACACGGCCCGACAGAGTGCCGAGATCGAGGGTGCTCACCGAGTCACCCCCTCGTAGCAGGCGTGCTGTGTGCGGGTTCGCCACACCAGCCGGATCTCGTACCCCCCTTCAGTGGGCACGAGAATCCGGTTGGGTGGGGTTGACATGACGGCGTCGACGCGGGAGCGCAGCCACGGCCACGAGCGCTCCCAGACGACCGGATCGCCGGTGTCGATCCCGAACAGCTCGTGCAGGTCTGCGGCCAGCAGGCTCCAGTGGTCGAACGGGTCGAACCGGGGCCTTTCTGGCGCGTCCCGCCACACGCGGGGCAGGCCTGCGGGGTTGTCGGGGGTTACCTCGACGTAGCCCGCTTCCGGGATACCGGCTTCTTGGCCGCCGTCTTGGTGCCCTGCTTGGCCGCCGCCCGTCGCTGTGCCCGGTTCGCCGGGCTCGCAGTAGGGTCCTGCAGGAAGAACTCGGCGAGATCCTTCGAGGTCGTCACCCAGATGAACATCGCCTGCTCGACGATGCCGAACTGGTCGATGTCGAGGTCGTCGAGCAGCTGGTCATACAGATCGCCGAACAGGGCCACGTCGATGTCGTAGTTCACCGGATCGGTGATGCCGAGACGGCGTTGCAGGGCATCCAGGTCGACCGGGACGCCACGATCTTCGGCGTCCTGAATGGCTGACAGGATCTTCTTGGCTTGCAGACCGGCGCGCGCCGAGGGCGGCTTGATGTCGTAGACGTGGCCGCCGATTTCGACGTGCAGGCACGGATTCAGGTCCTCGTTGACGGCAATGGTCTCGGGTTCGCTGCTGGTGGTGGTGGTCATAGTGGTCTCCTGACTTGCTGTTCCTGACTTGCGGGCATGGGAACCACCCCGGGGGAGTCAGGAGGCCCCCGGGGTGGTCGTTGTGGTGGGTCAGGCCCCGGCGTTCGGGGCCGGATGGGTGATGGCGGTGCGCTTGCCCTGGCCCTTCAGCGAGACGCTGACAGAACGGGGGTCACTGTGCTTGCCACCGTCGTCGGCCCAGGCGACCGACACGAAGCCCTGGTACGCCTCGACGCGGGGAAGGGGGGTGGTGAGAGTGCCGTCCCCGCCCATCTCGTAGTAGCGGACCTCGACAACCTGGCCGTCGTGCAGACGGAGGTACTCCTGGCCGGGGTCGTAAGCCGCGGCGGAGCGCTGAGGCTTGCGGTACACCTTCGCATCGATCGACCACGACCGGCCGGTGGCCTGCTCGGCCGCCCAGCCGTCGGAGCTGAAGTCGGAGACGTCGGTGGTGCTGGTCTCGGCGGTGCCCTTGAAGTCGTAGATTCCGTTGACCGGAGTCCAGGCGGGAGCGATGGAGGTGCCGGTGTTGACGTCCAGCCACCAGTCGCCGTTGAGGGCCGCCGAGCCGAGCTCGGTACGCTCAGTGGGAGTTGCGCTCACTTCGTGGCCTCCTCGTCGGTCTCAGGCGCGGGCTTCGGGTCCGCCTTGGGCTTCGGGTTCGCCTTGGGCTTCGGGTCCGCCTTCGCCTTGGGCTTCGAGGTGTCCACGAGGACGTACCCCTCGCGCTTCATGGCCGGGACGAGGTCCGGATGCACCAGGACCACGTCCCCGCCCTTCTTCATGTTCGGCATGTCTCTCCTAGTGGAAGTGAGGCGTGGGCCTCGGTGCGGTGATGTAGAAGTTGCTGCTCCAGCCCCAGCGATCCCGGTCGTCTTGCCCGAGTGACGCGCCCGACTGGTGCGCGCACAGCGTGATCGGCACGGTGCCGAGGTGCCCGCGCAGGTTGTGGAGCACCTGCCGGACCTGTTCGACGAATTCGTCGGTGGCCGCCGGGCAAGATCCGTCGGCCCGGATACGGACCTGCAACCCGATCACCTCGTCGTCGGGCGCGATGGCCGGTTGCACCGGATAGGTGGCCAGCGAGATCGCGTCGTCGGGGCTGTCGGGCATCGCCCGGATGAACACGGCGGGAAGCCCGGAGGACGGATAGACCCCGGTCGGGATCCAGCGGGCCACCCCGGCATCGGCGAGGAGCTGGGCAGCGCCGGCCATCAGATCGTTGTCGTAGCTCACTGGAACTCCATGTGCTGGGCGACGATCTTGCCGACGTTGTCGCGCTCCGAGTTCATGGCGTTCTCTAGGAACTTCGCGGTCTTCCCCTTGTCGTGGTGGAACGACAGGTTCTCGTGCTGGACGACCGCGTAGGGCGTGTCGTAGGAGATGGCTGCCTCCAGGCGTTGCTCGTCCCGGCTGGTGGTGCCGGAGTCCTGCAGGATGCCCTCCTCGTGCGGTACGTGCCGGTCGGAGACTGCGAGGATGTGTTCGGCGCCGAGTTGCAGCGCCTTGGCCGCCCTGTCGCGCTCGGTCGCCGAGAACGCGCGCAGCTTCGCGGTGACCTCGCCGATGTCGAAGCTGATTCCGTCATCGCTCATCCGATGGTCACCTCCGTGTGCTCCCAGATGCCCTGGTCGCCGTCGATGTTCAGGTGGACGTCGCGGACGAACCCCAGCGCTCCAGGCCACAGGGTCACCCTGGAGCCGACCGAGAACAGGCCCGCCTTGTCGGGGACTGCGACGAGGGTGCCCTCGTAGACGGTGGTGTGCTTGCCGCCGTCCTCGACGCGGTCGGCAGCCTGTACCGACCTGCTCACGGAGACCTCGACACCCTGACCGAAGACGGGCCCGTAGGCGCCGTTTCCGGTCAGGGGCTCGACGGTCACGGTGTGGGGGAGCATCCACTCGGGAATCGCTGCCATGGTTCACCCCACCGTCACGATGGTGCGGTGTGTCAGCCCCGCCACCCGCAGGATGCGGATCGCCTCCAGCGAGTAACCGGATGCGTCGACCGGATTGGTGGCCTCCAGGGCAGCCCTGGCCGCCGATGCGTCGAAGGAGTAACTGACTCCATTGGACGAGGCACTGGTGAGGGCGACGGGCTTACTGGACGCCGACATTCGCGCCTTGACCTCCCGGGTGGCGGCCACCTGCGCACAGGTGGCATCCCGGAAGGCCTCCGTGACGGCCGTCTCCAGCGGAAGATGGGTCGCCGGGTCAGCGTCGTAGATGACGCCGACAGTGAGCTCGGCGACTCGCAGGGAGGCTGACCGCAGTTCCTGTCCGGTCACGCTCGAGTTGTCACCCGACCACTCCTGGTAGTCGTTGACGGTCGCGTAGACGATGGCCATCATCGCCCCCTTCGGGTCATGCCTTCTTGCGGGTCGCCTTGGCGGGCTCGGCCGTCTCGGGTTCGGACTCGGCCGTCTCGGGTTCGGGCTCGGCTGTGACGTAGGGGCATGCGCGCAGCCTCGCGATGACCTGCTCATCGTCGGTCTCGAATCGGCCGTCGATGAACACCGCGAGAGGTGCAGGGGACGGCCCGCCCGAAGTGGACGGGCCGTCCTGCAGCACCAAGCCCTTGTAGTGGCTGGTGAAGGCGGTCATCAGGACAGGTCTTTGATGAGGCCGTGGTAGACCTCGGGGCCGTACTCCAGGCCGCACTCGCCATAGATCTGGTACTTGTCGGACGACCCGACCTTGGCCAGCGGCTCGACGAACAGGAAACCCTTGCCGGGAATGCGGAGGAAGACCGGCTGGCACACCGACAGGTCGATGATGCCGATCTGCCCGAGCGGGAACCAGCGGTCGGTCATGATGCCGAACGTGCCGAAGTCGGTCACCAGGTCGGTGATGTTGACACCGCCGACCGTGCGGGACTGCACGGCGGCCGCCAGGGGGGCGGTGCCGTACAGATTCGACACCTTCACCTTGGTGGCAGGGTGCATGAGGAGCACGGTGCGGTCCTGGGTGAGCGGGGCGCCGTTGGCCGACATGGTCGCCAGCGTCTCGTCGACGATCGCCTTGGACAGCGCGCGCGGGGTCGCCGGATCGGCGGCCGCGTTCACGTTGGTCGTGATCGCCGACAGGATTCCCCGGGTCTTGCGCGGCAGGGCGTTGTCGGCGGGCTTCGCGTAGGTGCCGGACAGGAACGACTTCTCGATGTCGATCGCGATCGCCGACAGTTCGAGGTTCGTCTGGAAGGCGAGTTCGTCGGTGACCGGGTTGGTCTGGTCGGTGTTCACCCCGGCGAGCTGCTGGGTGGCGGCCTGCTTGGTGTAGCTGACCTCGATCGCCTTGTGGTGGATCTCCACCACGTTCGACACGCTGGTGCGGGTCTGGTTGTTCGCGGTGGGGGCGTTCGCGCCCTCCAGTGCGGTGTCACCGGCGGCCGTGTTGCGGATGGTGGCGGTCTGCCACTCCCATTCCTTCGCGTTCACCCCCTTGCCGCCGGTCAGGCCGCCGATGGCGGACAGGAACGGGGTCTCGGTCGGCGAGATGTTGAACAGCTCGCCGGCGTAGTTGGGCAGGTTGAAGGTGGTCCCCTGCCCGACAACGGATGCCATGATGTCTCCTTGCGTTGGGCGTTACTTGATGTGCGGTTGCTGTTGCGCTTGCTGTGCGGTGAGCAGCTGGGCCTTGAGCAGGGCCGACGTCTTGAAGTCGTGCTTGGCTTCGGCGTCGGCGATCTGCTCGGCGATCCCCTTCGGCTGGCCCCCGGTCCCGCCGGAGAAGTCCGCGCCCGTCTGACCGGCGCCCGCCTGGAGGCTGGTCTTGAGCTTGGGGTTGGCGGCGACAGCCTTCTTGATGGCCTCGCCGATGGCCTTCGCGTCGGTGGAGTCCAGCTCCTTGACCGAGGCGAGGAACGAGTTGGAGTCGAGCAGGGCGTCGGGGTCGGCACCATGCTGACCGGCGGCCTTGTAGACCGCGAGCTGGAGTTGGGCGGAGCGGGAGGCGGCCTTCTCGGCGTCGCGCTCCTTCTGTGCCTGTTCGGCGAGTTTCACCGGGTCGTCGGTTCCGGCATCCTCGATTCCGAGAGCCTTGAGCGCCGCCGTGATCTTCGCGTTGGCCGCGTCCTCTGCGCCCTTCGCGGCGGTCCGCTTGGCCGCGTTCTCGGTGCGCAGCGACTTGATGATGTCCTGGGCACCCTGGGGGAGGCTCTCAACCTTCCCATCCCACTCGGCAGCCTGCTGGGCGGACTGCTGACTGCCTTGCTGGGCCGCTCCCGTGCTTCCGGATTGCTTGGTGCCCTCGGCCGTCTGGGTGGCGTTCTGGGAAGTCTGGATTGCTGGTTCGGACATGATGGATTGGCCTCCTGGGCTTCTCGATCGGTGGTTTTCCGCCCCGGCGTCTGGCCGATGACGGCATGCTTGACGGCATGGGTTGGTGGAAGGATCAGATGGAGCGCAGCCGCACATTCGCGGCTGACCACAAGTTCGATGCTGTATTCCAGGGCGCCCGGATCAACGGGGGCGAGGTCAGCTACGGATTCAAGACGTGGCCGGTTGCCGACTGCTCAGCTCAGGCTCAGACAGGCGCCGAACTGCACAAGATGTCACTCGGGCGGGTGGCCGGTGGTGCCGTCCTCCTCGGGCCGCTGGGTGCGGTGCTCGGGGGCATGGCCAAGAAGGACAAGACGAAGGTCTACGTCGCCCTGCAAACCCCTGACGGCCCACAGGTCATCGAGGGACCGGCCAAGGACCAGGCGGCGGCGATGACGTTCGCGGCCCGCCTGAACGCCGCCGCGGAGGCCGCCCGGGCTCAGTGAGCCTTGCCGACCTGCTCGCGGTAGGACAGGCGCTTGGTGCCCGTGTCGGCCACGTTCTCGCGCGCCCTGGCCTGCCAGTCGAGGACCTTGGCGTGAGCCTTCTTCCGGGCACCCTCGTCGAGGGCGACAGCCTCGCGGCGCTTCCACTCGCGGATCCGCCGCTCGATGTAACGCTGCTGTTGCCTGGCCTCGTACCCCTCGGGGTTCGCGGTGTCATGCATCGGCTCGGTGACGCCATGGAAGTAGGCGCCGAGACGATGCGTGCAGTTCGGGTGCATCAGGCCGGCCGCTCGGGCCTGCTCCAGCGTCCCGGCGACCGGCACATCGACATGCGGAATGCCGGTCAGCGACAAGACCTTGCCCTCCCACGGGCGGCACAGCGGGCACTCTGCGGGCGAATCCGACACCTGCACGAGATCATGACCAAGATCCAGCAGCTTGGCCGTATGGGCGTCAAGGGTCGCCCGGGCGGTCGCCGACCTGACCGACATCTCCGCGTAGGAGGCCATGTCCCAGCGACGCCCGCGACTGTCGATGAACCCCGAGATTCCCCGCGTCGCCAGATCATCGAGCACCAGCTGGGCAGCCTCACGACGGGTGAGCACCCCCAGCAGGACTTGGGCATCAGCGCGGGACACAGCGGCCCGGTAGGCGTCGTCGACGGCCCGCAGGATCGCCGTGTTGGCGCCGGTGACCGTAGCCACGGTCTCGCCGACCAGGGCTTGCACGGCGGGCAGCCAGGCAGGGTCCTTCCCTGCGGCCACAGTGGCCAGCAGGTCCTTGGTGTCCCACGTGGCGATCGCCTCGCCACGCCCCCATGCCGTCACGATCGCCTCGACGATCGCATCCACAGACCGATCGGTCAGCTTGTCGAGATCGCCCTTGACGCGGGCGATCAGCAGGCGCAGCTCGGCGAGCTTCCGCTCAGCCCAGTCCGGAGCATCCAGGCCTTGCCCGAGGGCGCGGGCGATGCGCTCCAGCAGCAGCCGTTCGGCATCGGTGTAGATGCCGAGGATCGGGTCCGCGAGGCCGTCGGCGTCCTGATTCGAGACGGGCACGGCGTCATCCTACGTTCGGGCCGTCGCCGGTGGCTGCTGCTCAGGCTCAGGTGTGACCTGCTGCTCGGGCTGGACGGCACCGGCTTGGAGGCGCTGGACGGCGCGATCGGCGACCGTCGTCGGGTCCTCCACCTTGGTGGCGGATTCGATGGCCTCGACCTCCTCGTCCAGCTGTTCGTCATCCCAGTCGGGGTGCACCACGCGGACGCGCTCCCGGGTCGAGGCGGCCTCGGCGTTCTTGAGCGCCTGGGCCACGTTCGCCAGCTCCAGCGGGCTCGGGGCGACAGCCGCCGGGAACGTCACCTTCGTCTGGGCGTCCCCGATCCCGGCGAGAACGGCCACCTGGTCAATGAGAGCCTCCAGGCGCTCAGTCCAGTACCGCGTCTTCTTCTCCCGGGTCGATAGGGATCGCCGCTCGCGAGACCGTACCTCGGCGGCCGTCTGGGCGCCGCCTTCCGAATTCAGGCCGAACGTGGCGGCCGAGTAGCCGCAACGCTCGATCGTGTTGCGCACCAGCTCGCCGATGACCGACAGATGCTGCTCTGCACGGATCTCAGGCTGGAACTCCTCGAACGCCTTGCCTGCGTTCGGCGGGATGTTGAGCCCGGTGAACACCTCCTGGTCGATGTCGGCGAGCATCGGTTTGCCGGGCGTCGTCGGAATTAGCGAGGACTCCGGCACGATCAGGCGTGCCTTCCCGAGCCGGACGTCCCGCATGAGCGAGGTCCACGCCTCGTCGAGGGCATCAAACAGGGGCTCGGCCTGGTTGAAGTCCGAACGCCCCAGGTCGGGAGCGACATTCCACAGCCTGTTGGGCAGCATGTTCGGCACGTAGAACGCGTTCATGCCCGGCATGGGAATCGACGAGGACGCGTCAACCATCGCCGCCACGCCGCGCGTCTCGGGCAAAGCCGTCAACTCACGGCGAACGCCCAGTTGGGTGTCTGACCCCTCGAACAATGCGTGCTCGACCACTCCGAGCCGGTACTCCTCGACGTGACGCCACACGGCGTTCCCGTCGGTGGGCAGTACGTGCCAGAACTGCACCGACTGGAAGCGCCCCCAGCGGAAGGTGGGAATGGCGCAGTCGGCGGGCACCACAGTGATGATGGGATCGCCGTTGTCGACTTCGGCATCCTGGACGATACGCAGGTAGGTGCCGCCGAGCGCCGCACCCGCCTCCGCCGCCTCCAGGAGGCGTGCATGGAGGCTGTTGGCGTCGAGGATCTTGTCCAGCCTCTCGCGCTGGGCCGTGCTGAGGCCGGGCGTCTCGATTGCCAGCTCCTCGCCGAACAGCAGATCGGCCGACCCGACCGCGATGTCGGCGGCCAGCGGCATGTGCAAGTTGGGGGACTGCTGATTGGGCTTGACAGGCTGACCCCACCACCAGCGTGCCCACCAGCCGACGACGCCGCCGGCGAGCTGAGCGGGGCGGGGCCGGTACAGGGCGTTCGACAGGTCGCCGTAGAAGCCGCCGCCGTAGTAGGAGGCCAGATGTTCACGGTCACCGGCCCACCACACCGACCACTCGGCCATCTTGTCGTAGACGGGGACCAGGCGCTTGGGTGGCCAGTCGGCATTGATGCCGTAGTCGATCACGCTGCCTCCTCCTCGTCTTGGTCGATGGTCAGCACGGGCAGGAACGGGCGCCACAGATAGCGGGTCGAATGCACGACGTAGCGGGCGGCATCCATGGCGTGATCGTCACGTTTCACCGGGGCATCCAGGCCGCGCTCGGTTGCCTTGTCGTCCCACACGTAGCCGGGTATCTCCCGGATGAGGTTGCGGCAGCGGTCGGACACCAGCAGGTTGCCGGTCGCCAGCAGCGCCGACATGGTGCGGATGCCGGACACGACGTCGTTGGTGGCGTCAGTGACGTTCGGCACGCGGTCGGCGAACAGTTGCTCCTTGAACGCCGCGGCCGCCGGATCGACGTAGATCCATTCGGGGGCTCGAGTAGTGAGCCAGGACCGGAGGTCTTTCGAGTGGCCAGCTGGGGACATTCGCCCGGGGGCCCACTCGTCGACCAGGTAGAGGCGGGGCTGGGGGGTGATCGACAGCCCCAGCATGATTCCCCGGGTGGCGTTGGTGGTGCCGTAGTCGACGCCCAGACCGGGCGTGCGGATCATGGCGGGCAGGGATGCGTGAGGGACGATATGGGTGGCCTCGTCCCACATGTCGTAGATGGCGCCCTCTGCCTGCACCCACAGCCCGAGGATGAACCGCTTGTACCACAGGCCTGTGTATTCGCGCTTCAGTGAGCTGACATAGGAGGTTGTCAGGCTGGGGTTGTCCTCCAGGTTGAAGTGGAAGACCCGCCAGTCCGGCAGGGTGCTGGTGATGTTGCCGTTCCAGCCCGCCACACGGTCGAGGAAGTCGACCTTGAGCCAGTGACGGGGGCCGTCCGGGTTCGTGGTGCCGAACATTCGCGACCACGGCGTGGACATGCGGGCCAGCATCTGCTTGAAGAACTCCTCGGGCACCACGGTGAGCTCGTCACCGTAGGCTCCGAGGACGGTCATGCCGCGGATGACCTTCTCGGCTTTCGCGTCGGAGGCACCGAGGACATGGACGCGGCGGCCGAAGATACTGACCGTGGGCGCCCCGTAATTGCCGATGACCTGGGAGGCGACCCGGCCGAACAGCTCGGCGTCCTGCAAGGGACCGATGACGTTGCGCCACACGGCGTCGCGGGTGCGGCCGAACATGACGAGCTGGCCGGACCGGGCGAGGGTGGCGCGAACGAAGATCAGCCAGCGGACCAGCGAGCCGATGGTCTTGCCCGAGCGGACCGCGCCCTCCCACAGGTTGACGCGGCGGTCGGCGTCACGGATCGACGCGACCTGCTTGGCCGACAGTCTCGGGCTCGCCGCCATCGTCACCGACCTCCTTGTTGTCGTCCAGGCCGAGTTGGGCGGCAATGCCATCGATGAGGCTGACGGCCTGCTCGTCGACACCGGACAGGTTGGCTGTCAGGCGGTCGATGGTCTGGGATGACGAGGAGCGGGCCCGGGCGGCCATGTCGGCGTCGCGGACGGGGACGAAGCCGAGCACTGTCGACTCCTCGACGCCCATCGCACCGCGCAGGATCGTCTTCCAGCCCTTCCGGCCGCGCTGGACGTCCAGGACGTCCTCCTGCATGATGCGCAGGAGCTGGAGTTCGGCGAGTGCGGCTTCGGCGCGAGCGGCCTTGGCGTCGGTGATGTGGGCTTCAGTGGCGACCGCTGTCTGTGCCCGATCCCAGTCGAGTTCGAGCTTTCGGGCGTGCAGGGAGACTGTCCCCTTGGATCGGCCCATCAGGTCGGCGATCTGGCCGAGCGTCTTCCCCTCGGCGTGGAGGGAGGTCAGGATCCGGGAGTCCTCGGTGGTCCACGGGTGGTTGCGGCCGGGGGGCCGGAGCTTGTCGAGGCGCTTGCGCAGTTCGGGCAGGCGATCGAGGTTCCCGGCCCATACGTCGGCGTGGACGAGGGCGGTCTCGGTGGCGTACTCCCAGTCGATGTCCTTGGGAGGGTCGGTGGTGAGCTGTTTCCACCAGTCGCGCGTCCGCTCGGGCCATGCGACCTCGGGCGGCAGTTCGGGGGGCGGGGTGGTGGAGGGGGTGACCAACTCGCTCACCCCCTCCGGCTCGGGTTACCGGCTAGGCCGGCTAGCGGACCCCGACGTGCTGGAACCGGACGACGATCCAGCTCGGCGGCTGAATGCTCCGCGAATGCGGGAGACGACGTTTCCAAGTGCTCGGCGCATGTGACACCTCCCCTCGGGGTTTCAGGCATCGATGTCGATCCCGAGGAGCCGCGCGAGCGCGTGACCGTCGACGTATTTGTCGCCGAGCCTGGTGGCATTGATCGCAGCCAGGAATCTGTCCTTGGCCGCGCGGTCACGGAAGCACACGGCGAACCAGTACTCGGAATCGGTGGCATTTCGGAACCGCTTCTCCTCCTGGTTCCGGCGGGAGCGGAATCCTTGGGCAAGGGCATCCAATTCGGTGGCCGAATCGGTCTCGACGTTGCCGGTGTATTCGATGTCGGAGAGCGGATCGGGGACCGATGCCGCCGGTCGCATGAATCCGGCCTGCTTTCCGGGCTTCGATTTCCCGAACTCAAAGCTCATGGCGGATCAGCTCCAATTCGGCGAGCGGGAACCAATCGAGAACGCGGCGATAGTCGTCGGGCGCATGCCTGCTCAGCGGCTCCAGGAATCGGTAGTCGATGCCGTCGAAACTGCGGCCGAACCATTCGTAGTCGACGGGGAGCGGGATCTTGGCCGCCTCGATGCGGTCGTAGACCTCGCGTTTGCGCCAGTCCCAGATGACCGAGACCTTGTGACTCACAGGCTTCATGGGCCCGTGGCGCTTGATAGAGACGCGCCGGACGATCGAGTCAGCGGCACGGACGCCGTCGGCCACCCAGGTGGAGGCGGGCAGGCCGAGGTCCTGCTCGATCAGGCGCAGGATATCGGCGTAGTCGGGCTCGGGCAGGTTGGCGGCTTCGATGGTGGCGAGCCGCTCGGGTGGCTGGAAGACGAAGTTGTTGAGCATGCGGTAGAAGCTCACATGCGGGTAGCGGGCGATCGGGGTCTGGAAGCGCTGCTCGAAGTAGTCGAGTTCGTCGGCGACGAATTTGAGGCCGGGTACGCAGTACAGGTGGTAGGGAACGACCTGGATTCCTGAGTCGAGGAGAGCCAGCCAGCTGGCGATCGCGTCCTTGCCGCAGGAGAACGCGAGCAGGACCGGGCGGCCATCTGCGGCCAGCTCGGTCCTGATGCTCTCGGAGGTCCGGACCCCGGGGATGGAGATCACGCGGTCACCTCTCTCGGCGATAGCACGATCTCGGACGGCTGGGCGACATAAACGCGGTGGCGCTTGGCGATCCTGCCGGTGATGGGGTCGCAGGTCGACACGACGGCGGACCCATCAGGGTGCCGCTCGGTCACCCGGACGCCGAGCCCGCTGGCCCCTCCCTCCAGCGGACCGCCCCACGACGGAGAGTAGATCGCCACGCTGGGGTGGAGTTCGCTGGCCGCATACAGGCGGCCGCTCTTCCAGACGGTGATGGGGTCCATCAGAGCTCGCCGGCTTCCCACGCATCGGCGAAGCGGTTGCCGAAGGTCTGGCGGCGGGTTGCCCCGGTGGCCACATAGCCGCCGATGCGCGGGGCCTGCTGGATGAGGCCCTGCTTGACGGCCTGGTCGATGGCCTGGTCAAGGTTGCGCGCCTGCTTGAACTGCTGGACGAGCGCCGAGCGGGACTGGTGTCCGGCCCATGCGACATGATTGGCGATGTCGGTGGCGGTGACTTTGGAGCTACGAGTAATGTTCATGTGAACTACGGTACATGACATAAGGCACTATGTCAAGTAGTTCATACCTAGAATGTTGTGCACATAGATGCATGTCTCATGGTTCACTCCGCTGCTAGACTCGTCGTCATGAACGACGACCCGCTCGACCGCGTCACCCGCGCCTACCAGGGAGTCACCGACGCCGCCCTCGAACGCGACCAGGCGATCATCGCCGCCCACGACGCCGGGAACTCGTGGGAGGCTGTGGCACGCGCCGCCGGCGTCACCCTCCGCAGCGTCATGAAGATCGTCGAACGCATCAAACGAGGCGGTGTCCCGCGCGCGTGACCTCGAACGTTCCAGCGCCACACACCTCGAACAGTTCGTTGCGGGAGCGGGAGTCGAACCCGCAACCTCCAGGGTTATGAACCCGGCGTGCCCACCAGTGCACCGTCCCGCCGAGCATCCGGCGCCAGGATCACCCACGACCCCCATGCCCTCACGAGGGTGGATCGACCAGCGCCGGACACGGCAAAGCGCCCCGAACCTCACGGGTTCAAGGGCGCTGACATCTGGGCATGCTTCGCATCCAGACACGGCAATAGTAGCACTCACGCCGTCCTGCGCCGTCTGATCCGCGACGCGGCACGCCGGACCATGCCCAGCTCGAACAGCGCCGCGTTGCCGCGCCTGGACTCCGCAGTGAGCACGCCGACGGTCGACCAGTAGCGCAGCGTGCGCACTGGGACACCGACGAGCCCTGACGCCTCGGTGAGCGTCACCAGGCGCAGATCAGCCCAGCGGCGGGCGATCGCATGCCGGTCGACAGGATGGTTGTTTACACAGACGTCGGCCCACAGCCAGCCCTCCGGAGTCTCCCCGAGCGCGGGCACGGAACCCTGACAGCCATCGACCAGGCACGGAACGCTCGGCGTCGGGCGCATACGGGTAGCACGTGCGAGTGTCATGCACACCTCGGCCACGTCCGACTCAATGCGCTCGATGTCAACCAGATCGAGCACCGCCTGGGCGTCGCTCCACACCCCGGCCAACCACGCGGACTCCGACTCGACGGTCGGCGTCACCAGCGGCTGGGGATGGGAGGCCTTCAGGCCGGAATCGAGGGCCTCCCAGACGATCCGCGAGCACCGGAACAGCACCTCGGCAGGATCGCCGTACGCCACTCTAGGAGTGTCGCCGGGCTCCAGGGCGCACAGAGCCGCGAGGTCGGCCGGAACGCGTCCTGAGCCGTCCTGGTAGCCACCAGGCGCACTCCTGTCGGTCGGGTTCGGATGCCCCGACGTGGCGCGCACCTCCGCAGCGAGCATCGGCAGCCACGCCAGGCGCTGGGCGGTAGTCATGACCGCCGGATAGGTGGCGGGATGTTCATCCAGGCCATGCTCGATCGCTGCAGCACGCGCGTCCAGCGCGGCGCCCACCCGATCGCACAACGGGCATCCCCACCGGTCTAGGCGGGTGGCACCGGAAAACTTCTTCACGTGGATCTCCTCAGAACGGGGCGGGTGCGTCGGCGGGCAGGTCGCCGAATCCGGGGCGGTGCAGCAGCCGGGATCCGGCGGTCGGCAGGGGAGGGGCGCCACATCGGTGCTCGGGGATGATGTCCCACGCCTCCCACCAGCGGCGCGGCCTGGTGATTGCCTCGGCTGTCCTGCGGGTGAGGCGAGGGTTGCCGCTGGGCGACGGCTCGATCCGGAAGGTGGCGCGTCCCGCGAGGAGGGCGACGAGTTCGCCGGTGGCGTCGAGGGGCTGCCAGTCGACGGACACCTGGAACGCCATGCGGTCGTTGTCGAGCCCGGACAGGACGGGGGCTCGGCAGGTGCGGCAGCGATGTGCCCGGACGCCTCGGGGCGTCTTCCTGCCCGCCATGGTTTCGAGGTCCTTCAAGGTCAGGGTGACCGAAGGTGACCGAAAATCCCCTATGTACCCCTCTACATCGCGTTCTCCGGAGTCTTCCGGCCTTGCTACATGCGGTGTATAGGAAACTCGGTCACCTTCGGTCACCCGTGACGCGTTTACCGAAGTCACGTCGAAGTTATCCGGGTGACCGAAGCCTGTTTTTTCGGTCACCCGTCGGTCACCCTCGGTCACCCGTCGGTTACCCGTCGAGGATGATTCGGGCCCGAACAACTGATCCTGGAGGGGCTCGGGTGACCGAACCGGGTGACCGAACGGGTTCACCTGGAGAGCGCTCATCGCTGGTCCCACCTCTCCTCGGGCTCCTCTTCTTCCATCTCGTCGGCGAGCAGGGTCATGCCGGCGTAGAACCTGCTGCCGTGAGAGCGCACCGTCTGGATGCCCCAGCGGCTCCGCAGCTCACGGCCGAAGGTCTGGGGTGGGACCTCGGCCTCCCCGTTGTCGCGGCACCACTGCACGTAGGCGTGGCGGACTTCGGCGGTGTTGACTCTGACCATGTCCCCGCCACCCAGATGCACCCGGTCGGCGACGAACCGGCCGAGGGCGTCCTCCTCGGCCGCGTAGGCGCGGGTGGCGGCCATGACGGACTCGGGTTCGGCCAGCCCCCGGCGCTGCACCTCAATGGCTCCCTCGATGATCCAGGCGAGGATGCCGGGGGCCTCGTCGGCCACCAGCTGGCTGGCGAGGTCCTCGACGCGCTGGTCGACCGGGACGGTGCGCTCGAACGGCACCAGCCGGAGTCTTCGCCAGAACGATGTCCCGCCGGCCTCGACGCGTGGCTGGTGGTTGCCCATCAGCCATAGGTGGTGGGTGGGGGCGAAGGTGAAGTACTGGCCGTACAGGAACCGGGAGGTGATCCGGTCGCCACCTGTCAGCAACTTCACCTTCGCCTCGTCGAATCTGGCCGACTGGGACACCTCGGAGCACACGACCAGCCGCATGCCCGACAGGCGGGCGATAGCCGACTCGTCGGCCCTTCCTGCCATCAGGAAGTCGCTGGGGGCTGTGGTGGCGTAGTCGCCGAGCACGTGGACGATGACGTCGAGCAGGACGCTCTTGCCATTCGCGCCGCCGCCGTGGAGGAACGGAAGGACGTGCTGGCGGACCTGCCCGATGATCGACATGCCCGCGAGCCGCTGCACGAACTGGACCATTTCGGTGTCGCCGCCGAACGTGTCGTCCAGGAAAGCGTCCCAGCGTGGTGTCGGGGCGCTTCTGTCAAGGTGGGATGCCGTCATCTTCGTGCACCAGTCATCCGGTCTGGGTGGGCGAGTCTGCCCGGTCCGCAGGTCGACCAGTCCACCCGGGGTGTTGAGTGCCCACGGGTCGGCGTCGAGCAGGTCGGCGTCGATGCGCATGGCCGGATGGGTGGAGGCCAGGGCGACCGCGGCCTCCAGGGATCGGCGGGACAGCGACTTGGCCTTGTGCTTGGCGACCTCCTTGTCCCCGCCCGGATCGATCGACATGATCGAGGCCTGGGCGGCCTGGATTGCCGGCGCGGTGTCGTCGGACAGTTTCCAGCGCAGCCCATCCCACGCGATCCAGGCCTTGCGGCTGGGGACGTAGTGGATGGCGGTGGCGTGTTCGGCGACCACGAGGTCGGCGTTGCCTTTGTCGGTGAGGCTGGCGAGGATGCCGACGGGGACCGTTCTAGGTCTGGTGGCGATCGCCTGGGCCTGCTGGGCTGTTGGTCCAGCGGACGATGACAGGCTCGTAGCGGGCGTTGTAGATCCGGCCGGAGTGGGCGCCGGGATGGCCGAGAGGCCGGGAACAGATGGGGTGCCGTAGGTGTCCGTCGACGACGGTGCCACTGCCGCTTCTGGCGCCGCAGGTGAGTCGCATGGTTCCTCCGATCGGATGAGTGTGAGGTGGCGCTCGAGTGGTGGTGGGTCGCCGTAGCCGTCCTTGGCGAGCGCGGAGGCCGCGGCCGAGTTGTCGCCGTTGTGGCGGGTGAGCGCGTAGTAGCGGAACTTGGTGATGGGTTCTTCGGTGGGCAGGTCGACCGAGGAGCTGAACACGTAGAGGCAGTCCTCGGCGCCAGATCTTCTGCCGGTGGTGGCGGACATGCCGTCGCGCGGCTTCTTGCCGGGGCGGCACCAGGCCACCACGGTGCCGTGCTGGTGCATGCGAGTCCAGCCGTCGGGGACGAGCAACTCATCCCACGTTGTCTCGGCGTTGAACTGGTCTCCGGGACGCTGTCCTGTGCCTCCTGGGCGGTCCGTGGGGCCGACGCTGGGGATCGGCTGGGATTGAGGGACGGGCATGTCGTCGAGCAGACAGCAGATGGCGTAGAGGGCATCGCGCTCTTCGACGGTGCATCCGGGGATCGTCTCTGGCGTGCCGGCGACGACGACCCAGGATCCGCCGGTGGGATGGGTGCGCCCACCCGAGGGGGAGACGACCGTGTAGCCGCCTTCCCCCCGGGTCTCGATGAGCACCTGTACCCGCTGGCCCGGATGATCAGCCAGCTCCTCGGGGGTGGACGGGCGCCGGGCCAGCTTGGTGTTGCCGAGTGCCACCCCGTCGGTGACGCGGAGGTGGAAGTGGACCCCGCCGGACGGCGACGCCTCCACATATCCGGTATGCAGCCGCTGCCACAGCTCGGCCAGGCCGTTGTCGGCCATGGTTTGCCCGAGGCGCTGCAGCATCCCCTCCTTGACGGCGCGCGCCTCCAACTCCACCATCTCCAGGCCGCCCGAGGGTGTGCCGCAGATGATCGCGATGCCGTCGGTGTCGACGGTGCCAAACAGGGTGCGGACCTCGTCCTCGGTGGGGCCGTCGGGCACGAAGTCGCCCCAGTTGACGGCCGGTTTCTTGGTGCCCGACGTGGCCAGGGGGATGGGGGCGCATCCCGCCCGCCACCACGCCAGGGCGGAGTCGAGCATCGTCATGCCGGTATCGCCTCCAGGGTGCCGTCGTCGCGGATGTGCTTGGGGAGCTCGCGGCGGTCGAGGATGGCCCGGACGAGGGGGGCGTGGCCGAGGGGGCGTAGGGCCGCCTCCAGGCTGTCCCACGATGTGTAGCCGAGGCGGCTGGCGATCGCCTCCGGACTGTCGGTCCCGGCGAGCCACATGGCGTCCTCGATCACGGCGAGGCGGCGCCTGCCGGGAGCGACGGGGGCTTTTGGCGGCAGCGGCGGCAGCTGGCCGGCGCGCTTGGCCCGCCTGTAGTGCATCTCGCACAGACCGCGGCTCCTGTGCGGGAGGCCGCAGCCCTCGACGTCGCAGACTCTCGCCATCATGACGCCTTTTCTTCGCTGGGCTGGCCCTCTTTGAAATCGGTGCAGGCCGGGCGCCTGCCGGAGGGAAGGTTCGCCCGCTGGTGTGCGGTTTCGTTGGCTCCGCAGTTCCCGCACGTCGCCGGGGTCACCCAGCGGACGATCTCCCTCGTGTCGACGTCGATGACGGCGGCCCTGATTCCGGCGTCGGTGACCAGCCAGACAGCCTCCTGGTTCCCGACCAGAAGGCCCACGTTCTCGCGCCGTTTCAGGCCCTTGGATTTCAGCCATTCCGGCTCGCCGCGCTCGTCTCTTTCCAGCGGCCTCAATCCGACGAATCCGGGGAAGAAAGCTGCTTCTTTCGCCCGTGCCGACGGGCTCAATTTCATGCTCATCTGTCCTCCAAATGGTCCCTGTTGCCATTCATCAATGCCACGAATTCGCCGAGCGTCATCGTGATCCATTGATCCTCGGGGCGGCCTTTGCCGTGCCTCTTGTGCGCAATTACCGATACTCCGGCATCGTCATTCCCGCGTTCGATGTCGGATTCCTCGGCCCATCCGGCGAGGTCGATACGGGTCGTGTTCTTGGCCTCGACGACGATGCGCTGGCCCATGTGCCGCAGTCCGGAGATATCGCCGCGATCCTTGTTGCCCGCCTTGGTGCGCCGCTCGATCCGGTCGTCGACGTGGGCGGCGAGATAGGCGGCGATAAGGGTCTCGAAGGCCGTCCCGGCCTTCTTCGCCGACGCCTTGTTCCTGGTCATGCCGCGGCCCCCAGTGCCTCGGCGACCGCCCAGACGAGATCCCGTGCGGCCGGTGGGGTGACCGCGTTCCCGGTCATGCGTACCTGCTCGCGTTTAGTGCCGAGCATCGCGTAGGAGTCGGGGAACGCCATGCCACGTTTGAGTTCGGGTGGCTCCAGCATGCGGAACCGGCAGTCCTCGACTGCTGGGACGCCGACCTCGGCAAGTGCGTGGTGGGTGCCTGCCGCCGCGATCGTGTCCATGGGCATGAGGAGGCCGGTCTCGTTGCGGGCGGTCTGTGTCCTCAGCGGCTCACCGGCGCTCATCGCTCTCTTGCCTGCTCGTCCCTCGACGGGGATGAGCAGTGCTTTGGTGGCGGATCCCGTCTGCGTTCTCAGCGGGTCGGAGTCTGGCCAGACGCGGTAGTAGCCGCCGGGCTGGCCATAACTCGGATGTTTGGGATTGGCCGCGTCGTAGGTATTGCCGAAGGCCTCGATGATCAGTCCGTCCGACCTGTACCGCTCGAGTCCTGCTCTGATGCGGGCCATTGTCTTGGGCGACAGGGGGCGGGCGCGGTCGCCGATACGCTCGGCGGGCAGATCCTGGTCGATGATCGTCGAGGCGGGCAGCCAACCCGGCTCGACCCGCTGGCCCTTGCAGGAGTGTTTGGGGCAGCGGTAGTAGTACTGGGCGCCGTAGCGCCCCCACGGCCGCTCGGGGTGCTTGAAGGTCTGCATCGCTTCGACGAACTCGCCGCACAAGGGGCACCAGGCGACGGGCCGCTGGATGCGGTCCAGGTCGGGGGCCCGGTCGCCCCGGCGCCAGAACACCACATACATGCGGTCCCTGGACTGGGGCGCCGGGGCGCCGTGGGCCTGGGCGTGCATGCTGTTCAGCCAGACGATGCGACGGTCGTAGCCGAGCAGATCCATGGCGTGCAGCCAGGCAGGGAACATGATCCACTTGGCGGCGTCGACGACGTTCTCGGTGATGATCGCCCGGTAATGGTGGTGTTCGGCGAACCGGGGGACGTCCCACATGGTGGCGCGGGATCGCTCGGCAGCATCGTCGGGCAGGGGCTTGTCGTCGCCGAACAAGGCCGCCTGGGTGGTAGCGCGCTTCCTGCCCTTGGCCACGGAATGATTGGTGCACTCGGGAGAGGCCCACAGCAGATCTGAGCCGGGCACGTATCGCGGGTCGATCTGGGAGATGTCGGCGAGGATGTGGCGGGCGTTCGGATGGTTGGTGTTGTGGGTCTCGATGGCGAGTTTCCAGTGGTTGAGGGCGCTGGCCACCTCGACGCCGGGCACTTCGATGGCCCCCGTCGACGAGCCGCCGGCGCCGCAGAACATGTCGGTGAGGCTGAGCGTCATACGATCAACCCGGCGTCAGTGTCCATATCCCCATCTCCTGTCCGCCGCCTGTGGCTGGCAGTGTCGGCATCTGCCGTCGTCGTCTGGTGCGTGTGCGGGCCACTGGGTGCGGCCCTGGTCGTCGCGGCCCATGAGGCCGTCGAGCCGGTGCAGCGCCGGGCATGCCTGCGCGGGGTCGGGGGTGGGCATCAGTCGCCTTCCTGCTCAGTCGCGGGGCCCCGGGGCACGAGCCGTCCTTCGGCGTCCAGCCACTCGCAGAAGACTGGCTGGTCCAGCCAGGCCGCCCACCGATCCGGCAGGATTCCCGCGACGTCCAGGCTCCGGGAGTATCGGCACTCGGTCAGCGGACGGCGCATGAGCCGTGCCGCGCAGGTGTCGGGGTGCAGGATGTAGACGGTCTGCTCGGCGGATATGGCCCGGGCGATGTGCTTGGTCGGGTGCCGCTTGCAGCCCACGATCTCCTCGATACGAGCGGGATCAACGAGATTGCTCATCGGTGCTCACCTCGACCCCCGAGTGCTCTTCTAACCGTCTCGGGGTCGATCTCGGCCCAGTCGGGTGAGCCGTCCGGGTTGTGCCATCCGGACAGCGCCAGGTCGATGACGCGGTAGACGAGCCGCGCCATCTCGACAAGTCCTGCCCGGTAGTCGGCCGTCTCCCCATTAACCGAGCGGCTCGTCCTGGGGGATCGGCTCGAAGACGTCGAGCAGAGTTTCGAGCGCGTCGATCAGACGCCGGATGTCGGTGTCGTCCTGCACGCCAGCCTCGATGCGGGGCCTCGATATCAGCGAGACGGTCAGCGGCGCTCATCGGATGATCTCGTTCCCGTTGATGTCGACCTCGCGGAGCACGTGCAGGAGCGGGACCTTGGCCTTCGACCAGTCGATGGGCCGCAGGTCGGCGACGGGGCAGGTGACCTCCAGGAAGCGGGTGGCGCCCCAGAAATGCTGGTGTGCCTGGGCGGGGGTTGGTGAGGCGTGCAGGCCGTAGCCGCACTGGTGGTTGTCGCGCCATTCGTCGGGAGTGACGTCGCCTCCGATCGGGTAGACGGTCGGCACGTAGTTGTGGCCGGCGGTCAGGTTGTCGTCGACGGCCTTGTAGAGGTGGACGAGGCCTTGCTCGTCGACGGTGACGCCGGTGTAGTCGAGCCAGTCCTGAATGTTGGTGGGATCGAGGTCGGTCGTGTCGATGACGACGCCGCCGGTGACGGTCGCGGTCTTGGACTGGCGATGGACTGCCACGTACTTCCCGGCCCGGACGGTGGCCGAGCCCGACGCCTCGACGGTGGCCGAGTCCGACGCCTCGACGGTGGCCGAGTCCCACGCCCGGACGGTGGCCGAGCCCGACGCCTCGACGGTGGCCGAGTCCGACGCCTCGACGGTGGCCGAGTCCCACGCCCGGACGGTGGCCGAGCCCGACGCCTCGACGGTGGCCGAGTCCGACGCCTCGACGGTGGCCGAGTCCCACGCCCGGACGGTGGCCGAGCCCGACGCCTCGACGGTGGCCGAGTCCGACGCCTCGACGGTGGCCGAGTCCCACGCCCGGACGGTGGCCGAGCCCGACGCCTCGACGGTGGCCGAGTCCCACGCCCGGACGGTGGCCGAGCCCGACGCCTCGACGGTGGCCGAGTCCGACGCCTCGACGGTGGCCGAGTCCCACGCCCGGACGGTGGCCGAGCCCGACGCCTCGACGGTGGCCGAGCCCGACGCCCGGACGGTGGCCGAGTCCGACGCCTCGACGGTGGCCGAGTGGTCCTGGCTCACCGTGAGCCAGGTTCCCGGGGGCGATTTGATGACGATGGTGGTGTCGATGTCGTCGCCGTGCTCGGCGAACGCCTTATCCAGCTCTTCCTGGGTGGTGACGGTGATGATGCTCATTGGGGATCTCCTTGGGTGCGAGGGTCGGTCGCCAGCAGGTGGCCGGTGACGGTGAGGGTGAGGGTTGCGACGGCGGCGTAGGTGAGGCCGTCGAGTCCGAGGAGCGCGGCCGCGACGGCGATGACCGAGGCGGCGATAGGGATGCGCATGTCCGACTCCTTTGGTGAGGGCTTGATGGGTCGGCCCCGTGACTCCGTCCCCCGGGGAAGTTGGGGGCGGAGCCGCAGGGGCGGCCCATCAGGCCTGGATCGCGCCGAGCTGGGCCTGGAGGAGTGCCAGGACTTCGGGGGTGATGCCGGGCGGCAGCTGCACGCCGGGCACCGCCGGAGCGGGAGCCTGCTGGACCGGTGTGGTGGCTTGCTGGGTCACTTCACCGGTCGCGTAGTTGATGTGCTCGGTCGGCGCCTGCTGTGCCGCGTTCTGGGCGAACTGCTGGAAGGTCTGTGTGGCGGGTGCCGCGACAGGCGGGGCGACGGACTGAGGCCCGGCCAGGTCGACGGTGGGCGGCTGATAGGTGGCCGCGTAAAGCTTGGGCGGGTTGAAGCCCCTGGTTTTCGCGACACCCTCGCCGATGTACTTCAGGGTGAGGGTGCCGCCGGTGGCGAGCGCGGTCGTCCCGGTCGCCGCCTTCACCGCCGCGAGCACGGCGGCCAGCGAGGATTGAGACTCGGCCGCCCTTGACCCCTTGAGGAAGATCGAGCGCTTGCCGTCGTCGAACTGGTCTCCGGGTTCGCGGAGGCTGGTCTGGAGGTCGACGCGGTACATCATCATTGGTTGTCCGTTGCTGAACGTCCGGGGTTCGCCGGTCTGGAGGTCGGTCTGCTGCTGCTCGACGAGGTCGACGACGGTGCCGGTCACCTGGTCGCCCACGGTGTCGAAGCGGAAGCTGTTACCGGCGTCTCCGCCGATGTCGAAACTGGTCATGGCAATGCCTTTCACTTGGTGAGGGTTAGGTGGGGTTGCGGTGCCGCGTTGGCGACGGACCCGGGATGTCCCGGGCATCCGGTCGCGAGATCGGCCGATCCGCGCCGGAAGAATGGGCAGAAGGCGCACCAGCTGTCGTGTGTGCCGAGCAGGGCGAGGGATGCCGGGCCGAGCAGCGAGGTGACCTGGGCGATGCCCGCCAGCCGGGCGATCGCGTCGAGGGCGACCTGCTCGGTGTAGGGCTCGGACCACAGGTAGGCCTCGGACAGCTCGCCGTTGCGGGGAAGGAACGCGATCATGACGGTGCGGACGGGAAAGCCGGACAGCACCCACGCGTAGCCGTAGAGGTTGGCCTGCACCCGGTACTGCTGGCTCGGTCCGTCGGAGCGGTAGTGCTTGAGCTGGGAGGGCCCGACGCAGTTATGCACGGGGATCATGTCCCTGCCCGCCAGATACAGATGACTGGATGAGTTGACGTCGATGCATCGTGTCGGCACGGAGCCGGCAGGTTCGATGGACTCGACCAGCCGGTATTGCGACCTTGTCGTTCCCTCGGTGTGGACCAGGTCGGCCTTGCGGGGGAGCCTGAACGGGTTCGCTCCGAACGGCACGAACGCCACCTGGTAGGCGGTCACGGTCTTGCCGAACCCGTGCGCGAGCTGTGGGTAGATCCGGGCCCTCCATCCGAGGGTCGCGACAAGCTCGCGGACGCCCTCAGCGAGGACTTCCGATGTCGTGGTGAACACGGCCTGATTGCGGCGCCTGTTCCACGTGCCGTCGGTATCCATGAGGCCCTGCAGCAGGTCGAGCCGCTGATGGTAGCTGGCGCGTAGGTAGCTGGCCGGAATTTCCTTCTTCCCGGCGATGACCTGTCGCTGTTTCTCGCCGGGTCGTCCGCGATGCCCGTCGACCCACTGGAGACCGAGTTCCCGCAGCTGGGTCTGCAGGCCGTGAACCGTGCGCGTGATTCCCCGCTTGTCGGCCGGGCCGACGTCGTAGCCGCATTCCCGGATGTTGTCGAACAGAGCCTCATCTGGTTTGCCGATCGTCCCGTGGACCGTTCCACCGTCGCCGAGCCACGCACCCAGCACGTACGGGTGGACAGGCAGCTCAGCCTCGGGAAGTAGGAGCGGGCTGGCGTTGTAGAGGCGGAGCTGGCGTTGACGGTGCCCGCCCGGCTCGCGGACTATGGCTCTCAGGTCGGCGACGGAAGCGGTCACCGTCTTCTTGCCGCCGACGCTGACGGTCAGCTGCTGCACGTCGTCGGTCACGATGGACGTGCCGTCGGTGAACGAGACGCGGAAGCAGGGTCGCTGCTGAACTGGATACGTCTTCACGACTTGGCAGGTCAGGCCGTGCGGGCTGAAGACCGTGTCCCCGGCCTTCAGGTCAGCCTGAGTCGTCCATCCGTCGGGGGTGGGGATCGGGGTGTCGAGCGGGAGTCCTTTCCAATCGACGACCGTGGCGGTCACCCGGTCATACAGGTCGCAGTTGCCTTCCAGCTGATAGTCGAGGTGGGGGACCACACCTGCCGAGACCCTGTTCTCGATCAGGTACCGCTCTTGGCCGCCGAACTCCGGGTGCGCGAGGTTGTAGGCGTCGAAGACCTCCTCCATCCAGGCGTGGACAGCGGTGCCGACGGTCGCCTTCCAGTTGTCGCGCTCGGGCTCGGGGAACTTGAGGAGCTTGTAGGCGAGGCGCCGGTCGCACTCGATCCCGACCTCGGACGGGCCGATCTCGGTCTGCTGGGATCGGGGGTGGTCGGTGATCGCGGTGTGGATAGCCGCCAGGATGTCGGCGGTGGCGCGCTCCACGTTGCCGAGGTCGAGGACCCCGGGCGGGAGCGGATCGACGATGTCGGGCATGCCGGGCCTACTTGACCGAGACGCGGGGTTCGCCGTAGGCGACCGACAGCGACGCATACACGGCCGGAGGCAGGATCTCCTTGGCCTTGGCGCGGGAGATGACGGTCTCCTGGATGGCGGGCAGGAGCTGCGGGGCGTTCGCGGTGACCCAGTCGAGGGCCAGCTCGGAGCTGAACCGCTTCTGCGGGGTGACCGACACCGGGCCGTATTTGCCGGGTGCGAGCACCCGCCACTTGGCCTTGATGGCCTCCATCTCGGCGGTGATCTGCTCGGCCATGGCCGCGAGTTCGCGGTAGCGGCTGACGTCGGCGGGATCGACCTTCCAGTCGGCCTGGGGGATGGTGGTGGTCATGCCTGATTCCTTTCTGATCGGGTGTTGTCGAGGGCAGCGAGGCGCTCGGCCTCGGCGAGGACGCGGGCTTCGAGTTGCGGGTCGTAGTCGCCCTGGTCGCCGAGCCACCAGGGGCAGTAGGTGCCGCTCACAGGTCGGCCTCCTGCCCATCGGCCAGGTCGCAGATCTCGGCCCAGCGGGCGTCCTGCTCGCGGTCGTCGGCGTTGTAGGGGTCGGTGCCCCGTGGGGTGAGGGTGGCGGCTGCGAGGTCACCGAACAGGTCGGCGAGGCGTTCGCATCGCGCGGCGGTCTTGCGGAATGCGAGGCGGTCGAGCGGGGACCCGGCGACTTCGGCGTCACGCTCGAACTCGGCGGCCCGCTCGTCGAGGGCGTGCCAGATCTGGTATGTGTCGTCCCCGCTGAGCTCGATGCCAGCTGGTGCCGATGGCGGGTTCTCGCCGAGGGGGGCGATGAGCGCGGCCAGGACGGACCGGACGGCCTGCCGCGTCAGCTCGTGAGGGTCGGTCTGGGCGGCGATCTTCCACACCAGGTCTTCGCTGACCAGGTCCTCGGTGTTCATCGCCCGGTCCCCTCGGCCTCGGCGCGGTGGGCGGGGACTCGGGTGGCGCGCATGTCGCAGGCGAGGTCGTCGAGCTGCTGCGCGGCTGGCCCCATGGCGCGCCTGGGGGCGGGGGAGGGGTCCTCGATGACGATGCCCTCGATGCGGCTGAATGCGATCAGGGCGGCGTCGACCGGGTCGATGCGATCCGGGTTGCGGCGGGCGAGAGCGATCTCGTGGGCGACGCGGGTGAGCTGGTCGGCGAGCTGGTCACGCTCGGCCATCAGCTGGTCGGCGCGCTCGGCCATGGAGTGCAACCGGGCCTGACTCGCGGTCGCGGCGACGGCGCCGGCGAACAGGGCTTCGGGGTTGACGATGGTAGTGGGCATGGGGGTCTTTCCTTTCGGTCAGCGGGGGGTCTTGGAGGTGAGGAACGCGCGGATGGTCGAGCGCGGGATCTTGTAGCGCTTCTGCTTGAGCCCGCCGAGTTCGAGCACCGGCTTGAGCTGCTGGGAGGCGCACATGTCGCGGATGGTCTTCTCGCTGTAGGGGATGTAGTTGGCGGCCTCCTTGGGGGTGAGGTGGCCTGTCTTGTCCCCCGCGAACTCCAGGAGGGGGACGGGGGTCGCTGTGGCGGTCATCGGACGGCCTCCAGGCGTCCAACCTCGCGCTGGACGTTAGACGTTCGGGCCACGAACAAAGACTCGACGGGGCAGTCCAGGGCACTAGCGATCGCGGTCGCGATCTCGGGCCCGCAGGTCCGGCGAGTCCCCTTGGCCAGGAATCCGATGAGGCTGTGCGAGCAGCCGACGCGAGCGGCCAGGCCCCGGATGGTGTAGTGCCGGAACTTCATGTACTGCCGCAGGGCATCAGGGCTGATGAGTCGCACCTCGAACCTCCTTTCGATGACGATCATGTTTGTTCCTTCACTGTAGACGACTGACTAACGATGCGCAAGACATTAGACGATTGAGACAGATTTGTCTACCCCCAGTCCACAATTTTCGGGCTCATGTCGGGCTTACAGCCCTGTAATTCGTAGACACTTTGTCTACAGTGACGTTAGACAACCGTCCTTGCCGAGTCTGAGAGTTGGTAGACGTGAACGACATACCGGAGCCGTGGGCGAAGGCGATGAGGGATAAGGGCCTCACCGACCGTCGCGGCGGTGACCGCCCGTCATGGAGGGCGCTGGGGGAGCTGATCGAGGTGCATCCCAGCACGCTGTCGGCCATGGCGAGCGGAGCGCGCGAGACGAGTAACGACATCGTCGGGAAAGTGGCCGACGCGCTCGGGGTCGACGTTCGCATCGTCAATGGATGGGTGGGGAGGGCTCGCGCCATGCGGGCTCCGTACCAGCCGCCATCCGACGCTGACTTACTGGACGAGGACGAGCGCGAAGCGGTTGACCGCATGATCACGTTGCTCGCCCGTGGCAAGAAACGAGGTCGGGATGCTGGCGACGCTGAGGCTCAGAAGACGCCGGGTGCCGGGGACACCGGCGATGACGTGATCCGGTTCCCGCGACGCAAGCCCATACCGAAGGTGCAGGACGTCGCGGCAAGAGAGGTTGACGACGATGACCGCTAGCTAGCGGTTTTGTCATACCTCGATTGCAGCATGGATTACATGCTGCAAGTGCCGGACGGCTGGACGCTGGAATGGCGTCCGCTTGCCGGCCACCGCACAGGGGAGATCAGCTGGCCCAACCGGACGATCGTGATCGACCCGACACGATCACCGGAGAGTCAGCGCTGCACGCTCACCCATGAGGTGATCCACGCCGAACGCGGTCCCGTGCTCGGCGACCCCGTGCTGATCGCACGCGAGGAACACGCGGTGGAAGAGGAAACCGCGCGCCGTCTCATCGGCATCGATGAGCTGGCCGACACGCTCGCGTGGACACACAACCTCCCCGAGGCGGCCGACGAGCTCGGCGTGGACACCCACACCCTGAGAGCCCGTCTGGATCGGTTGCGCCCGGGGGAGCGCGCATGGCTGACGAGGAGGCTCGATGGCGATCGATGATCTGTGGTACCTCAAGGACAGGGTGACGCCATCGAAGCGGCACGGCCGTGGCAAGCGATACCGCGTGCGCGTCGAGGGCTATCCGAGCACGCTGCACCGGACGAAGGCCGAGGCCGAGGCGGTCAACGCCAGGCGCATCGTCGCCGGGCCGCCGAAGCCGGAGTCGACGATCACTGTCGGAGAACTGCTCGATCGCTGGGTCGCGGGCAAGCGGCACTTGTCGCCGAAGGGCCTCGAAGCGTGCGAGCTCGCGGCGAGGATGGCGCGGGCACGCTGGGGGACGACGCTGGCGTGCGACGTCAGGACGGCGGACGTGCAGGAGTGGGTCGCCAACCTCGCATCGATCGACAACGCCGCGTCGGCTCACGCGTCGAAGGCTGCGGGACAGCGTGTCGTCGTCACCGTCCCGGCCGCCGGGTCGACGCGGCACAAGGCGTTGCAGGCACTGTCGGGTGCCATGCGGATCGCAGTCGGGGAGAAGGCTGTCAGCTCGAATCCGTGCCAGGGGGTGAGGGCCGGTCGGCAGCGGAGCGTCGATCCGAGCTTCCTGACGGTCGCGGAGCTGGAGCGCCTCGCGTCAGAGTCGGGGGAGTGGTCGGCGCTCGTCTGGTTCCTCGGCACGACCGGCCTGCGGATCTCGGAGGCCGCGGCCCTGACCGTCGGGGATGCCGATGCGAAGCGGGGGCGCGTTCGTGTACGGCGCTCGAAGAACGGGGAAGCGCGCGACGTCCCTGTGGCGGCGTCGGTCCTGGCGATGCTCGACCTCTCCCGTGGTGCTGCCGACCCGCTCTTCCCGGCTTCGCGCGGAGGACGCCTGGATGTCCATAACTGGCGGATGCGAGCGTTTCGTCCGGCGGCTTCGAGGGCGGGCCTGGACGGCCTGCGCATCCATGACCTGCGTCACACGGCGGCGAGTCTGGCCATCGCCTCGGGCGCGGACGTCAAGGCCGTGCAGCGTATGCTCGGCCACAAGAGCGCGGCCATGACCCTCGACCTGTACGGGCATCTGTTCGACAAGGGCCTCGATGACGTCGCGGCCCGCCTCGACGCGATGATCCCCGGATCGTAGTGATGTGCCCAGGGTGGTCCCGCCAGCTGTGACTAGCGGTCATCCTTGCCTTACAAGCAGGGGGTCGTTGGTTCGAGTCCGACTGCGCCCACCAGAAGGTCGTTGTTCAAACCGGCGACGGTTCCGGGTCAGTTCCTCCTTTCGCTCTCTTGGCCTGCACGGGCCAGGGCCTGGACTTCGGGGTTGAACAGCACGTTGAGGGGCCTCCCTGGTTCGGGTGCGTCAGATTAACGATGGATCTGGCCTGGCGCATTTCAGTTGATTCGGCCTTCGAAGGTGATTGTGAAGGCGTTGAGTGCGGGCTTCCACCTGCTCGCCCAGCGTGTCTGACCTCGGCCCGTGGAGAAAGCGACCGCGTTACGACAACAGGCACTGCTGATCGATGATCTTTCCCCTCACAGGATCAATCATCTCGATGGTCTTCATCGCCCTTCCTTCCCGCGATCGGGACTTGAATCTGACGCTGCGTGAGGTGAAAGCCTGATGGACATGATGGAGAGAACCGCCCTCCGAGTCCGCGCGGAACGGTCGGGCTCGGAGTCAGAAAGCGGGTTCCGTGACTGTAACGCGGTGAAGCGCAGATGGCTTTCATGGCCAGCATCTCAACCGCTGGAAACGGTGCAGGTTAGGGACATGCCGGTAAGAGTTGTTCCCTCCCATCTTATCTCTCCCCCGAAGACGGACGGTTGCGGCCAAGTTCGTCGGGCGACGCGAAGTCTTGGATGGCGTCGCGGAGCGGCCGCAAGTAGAGGAGTTGTGTGATGCGAGTGCTGTTGTCAACTATCGGTTCGCGAGGAGAAACCCAGCCGATCATTGCGGTCGCTGTCGAGATGGGAAAACTAGGGCACGAAGCCGTGGTGTGTGCGCCGCCAGACTTTCAGGGGTGGGCGGAATCGCTTGGCGTGCGCTATATACCGGTCGGCCCCGAACTGCACGGGACAGCAAAACGACCGCCATCCGGACCAGTGATGGCGGAGCAACGGCAGCAGATGATCGACGGGACGGTCGCTGTGCAGTTCGAGGCGGTCGGGAAGGCGGCCGAAGGGTGTGACGTGATCGTTGGCGGAGGTGGGCTCGCGATTGCAGCGCATTCGATTGCAGAGCATTTGTCTGTGCCATACGTCTATGCGGCGTTCGCGCCGATCACGTTGCCGTCACCGTTTCATGCCCCGCCGGCGTTCGGGCTGCTCGGTGAGCAGAACACGGATGACCCAGCAGAGTTCGCGCCTCGTTGGGAGGCCGAACGCTCGCGTTGGAACACGATGTGGCGTCGCCCGCTGAATGCGCAGCGTGAACTGCTCGGCCTCCCACAGATCGAGGATGTGCGATCGCATCTGTTCACCGATCGCCCGTGGTTGGCTGCGGACCCGGTTCTCGCCCCATGGCCGGGATCATCCGACATGGAGGTCTTTCAGACTGGGGCATGGTTGCTTGAGGACCCGCGGCCGCTGGAGCCGGAGCTTGAGGCATTCCTGACCTCCGGGGAACCACCGATCTATTTCGGACTCGGCAGCGCACACGTTCCGCCAGCTCTCGCCCGGGCTGTCCTTGATGCCACTCGCGCAGCCGGCCGTCGTGCGGTGGTTTCGCGTGGCTGGGCCGATCTTGACATTTCCGAGGGATCGGGCGACGTCATCGCGGTGGGAGATGTCAACCAGCGGCTGCTGTTCCCTCGCGTTGCGGCGATTGCACACCACGGCGGAGCGGGTACTACCACCGTCGCAACGGCGTCCGGCACGCCACAGATCGTGATTCCGCAAAACTTCAACCAATTCTACTTTGCGGCACGCGTGGAAGCGCTCGGGGCCGGAGTGGCGATCCGGGAGGAACCTACCGGGGACGTGCTCCGAACCGCGTTGGCAAGGGTCCTCGGCGATCCCTTCCCCGCTGTGGCAACGACCCGAGGCGAGCAGATCGCGACGGACGGAGCAGGGGTGGCTGCGCGCACGCTTCTTGACGTCTGCGCGGGTCGATGGCCTGCGTCGTCAGAACCTGCCGTATAGGAGGCGCCTCGAAACGTCGGCGGAATGGGCGGCAGCGTTGTGGTCTGGTCGTCGCCCATCCCGCTTCGCTCAGCACGTCGTGTCGCTGTGAGACGCTACGTCAGTGACCAGAACCTAACGCAGAATGAGGTTTTGAGGGTGACAGTGACGCTCGTACGGCCCCGCTTACACGCATCGGAAGGTGGTCGGGCTGACAGCGGGTACGACCGACTCAGGTCCTCTCGGTCGGCGACTGCTGATCTGTCGCCAGGCAGATTGTGTCACGAGGGAAGGACCGGTCCTCCATGCCAACTCCAGTCCGACTGCCGGCACCGGACTCAGATGGAACCTGGCGAGTCGGAGACCTTGCCCGTGCGGCGGGGCTGTCAGTGCGCACACTGCACCACTGGGAACAGATCGGGCTACTCAGACCCACCGACCGTTCTACTGGTGGCCACCGTCTCTACCACCAGGCAGATGTCGAACGGATTTACCAGGTCTGTGCGCTGCGGGAACTGGGGCTGCCTCTCGCGCAGATCGCCGGCGTCCTTGACGGCGCCGACCTCGCGAGCGTTGTTCGCCAGCACCTCGTCTATATCGAGGGTGAGGTCGCCCGGCTGGATAGGTTGCAGCATCGCTTGCGCCGACTGGCGAGTGACTTGGCCGAAGAACCGTCCCCGGAGCAAGCTATTTCGCTCATTGAAGCCCTCAACCTCATGGATCGGTACTTCACGAACGATCAACTCATGCAAATGGATCGTCGTCGTTCCGGGCGCGGCCGACGTCGCAAGCGTGAAGTCGAGGCCGCGTGGGCGGAAATCGCCGTAGCTCTCCGCACCATGAGGGACGCCGACAACGATCCGAGTTCGCCACAGGTTCAGTCTGTCGTGGAACGAGCCCGTGCGCTGATCGACACCTTCACCGGAGGGGACATGTCGATGTACGCCGCCCTTAGACACCTCGGAACCCAGGAACCTCCCGCTGACCTCTTTGGCTGGGACAGTGACCTTCTCCAATACCTGTATCAAGCGCTGGACCGCTCCACGTCTGCATCTACTGTCGACGGTGAGGGCGACACCGCGACCACCAGCGCGTGACCGTTAGCGTTGACGCTTGGCTCGCCTGCGGAGGCCGATTCCTCATCAGGGAAGCGAATAGCGGCAAGGGTTTGACGAGGCATGACCTCGTTGCCGAGCGCGGCAGATTACTGGACGTAGGTGAGCCCGAATTGGGTGCCGGTAACCCATTCTTCGTCGAAGCTCATCAGCCGTTCCGCGAATGCTGGCGCCGGTCGCGGGTCGGCGCTCTCGTTCGGGATCGCGGGGGCTGGGGCGGCCCGTCCGGTGATGCGTTCCCATCGGGCGATGGCTCCGGCGTAGCATCCCCAGCATCGAAGAACTCCTCGATCGGCGCGAACGTCTCCTCCGAGGGTCGGCGCCCGCGCTGGGCCACGAGGGCGATCACCTGTGGCTCAGCGCGATCGTGCCGCGCTTGGCCTTCATCTGGTTCGGTGTCTCCCCGCCGCGTGCCGAGTCCGAGGCCAACAGGGTCCTGGACAGTGCGGTGGGCGAGGATGAAGGCGCGGAACCGGGGGTGCGGTGTGCCGGTGGCGGAAGCGGGTAGGCCGATCCATCGTGCGTCGTACCGGAGGTCGGCCAGGTCTCCGAGTACGGCGCCAAGCGCCCGTAGAGGTCGGGCTGGCTGGTCTCCCAGACCCCACGGATCGGGTTCCACACCGCGAAGGGTTGCACCTGCGGGGGTTGCGGGTTCGGGGTTGCGTCGCTCATCGTCGTCTCCTTCCGAACTCGCGCGGATCGCGGGAGCCGAGAGCAGCCCGCGGACGTTCTCGATGACGACCCACTCGGGTCTCAGCGCGTCGATCACGGTGGTCATGTCTGCCCACAGGCCGGAGCGGGTGCCGGGTACGAGGCCGGCCATCTTCCCGACCGTGGAGACCTCCTGACCCTGAGCGGTGAGTCGAGCCTGACCTGGTGTGCATAGCCACTACGACCGGCAGACGGACCGGTGGGTGCTACTCGCTAGCCGACGCGTTGTCTTCGAGGACGCTGTCGAGTCGTTCGAAGTTTTCGTCCATTCCAGCGTCCATGCCGCTTTTCAGCATCGCGTCGCAGGACTCCTTCGATGTGTAGATCGATGTCACTTCGAGAGCGGAGCGCCCATCATCGAGGTCGACGAAGCGGAGAACCTCGAGCGTCGCGCCGGGAGCATCCTCGTACTCCCACGTGTGCGCAATCAGCCCCCGGCTCACCTCGTGGTACGAACCGCGAAATGCCCACGAGCCCCCTGACGGTGCGTGAACGACGTACCGGAATGCTCCACCTGTAACTGCGTCGAGCCGGTCGATCTGCAGTGTCGTTCCTCGCGGCCCCATCCACCGGGCAAACAAGCCAGCATCCGTATGCGCCTGTTGAACGCGTTCGGCGGATGCCGCAAACTCGCGACGATGACGGATGCTCTGCTCCCCGACGCGGGTGTGTTCGGTGAGCCCGGGGCGGCGGATGTCGTGCTGCTCGGTCATGACGTCTCTTTCTGTTCAGGTCTTGGCGTGTCGTCCATGGCGGACAGCAGATCGTCGAGCCTTGCGTAACGCTCTTCCAGGCGGCGCCGGCGGGCATCCAGCCATTCGACGGCCTCCGAGATGGGGCCAGCTTGTAGCTGCACGCGTCGAGTGCGACCTTCGCGGTGCCGCGAGATCAAGCCCGCATGCGCACTGGGTTGATCACCATGCGTCAATATTCAAGTAATTGCTTGAATGTTGCAAGAAGTGATCGATGCCGCACTGGTGCATCATGCGCGACGAAGTGGATCGGTTTCGGACGATGCACCTATGACGCTGATCGCGAGCGACGACCATGCGGTCGAATCTGTCCGCCCGAGCTGGCTACCGCTTGGCGCACCGCGCCCGCATCGACCCCAGTGCCTGGTGTGGCGGAGCTCTCGTCGGTCGCCGAGGCGCCTCGCCTCAGATGGCAAGCCCGGGCGAAGGCTTCATGTGGATCGACTCACACTGTTGACCGCGTGCGCGACGTTCCAATATAGTTACGTTATGTGGAACAAAAGTTCCACGATACGAAAGAAGAACATATGAACGTTCGTGATCTCTCGGTGAACTGTTCGATCCTTCTGACACATCTGCCACTCTTGGCTCGCCCCGCCGCAGCACGTGAGGCCGGGTTCGAGGCAATCGAGTTGTGGTGGCCTTTCGCCTCTGCAACGCCGTCGGACGACGAGATCGACGCATTGGTCCGTGCCCTACGTGACGCCGGGGTCCAGCTGGCCGGTCTCAACTTCGCTGCCGGAGACATGGCCGCCGGAGATCGTGGATTGATGTCCTGGCCAGGTCGCGAGGCCGAGTTACGCGCAAACCTCGATGCAGTGACCATGATCGGCGAACAGACGGGATGCCGCCTTTTCAACGCCCTCTACGGACTGCGCCGTCCCGATTCCACGCCTGAGATCCAGGACGCGTTGGCGGCGAAAAACCTGGCTTTGGCGGCCCAGGCGGTCGGGCGGATCGGTGGAACCGTCCTGGTCGAACCCGTCAGCGGAGCGCCAGAGTATCCGTTGCGTACAGCCGATGACGTCGTCGCCGTGCTCGATCGCGTGACCGCCCAGTATGGGGCGAAGAGGCTCGGGCTGCTGTTCGACGTCTACCATCTCGCCGCCAACGGTGACGATGTCGACGCCGCGATCGCCTCCCACGCGAATCGCATCGCGCATGTCCAGATCGCCGACCTGCCCGGCCGGGGGGCTCCCGGAACCGGCAGGCTGCCGATCGCGCGGTGGCTCGACGATCTGCGTCAGCGCGGGTACACGGGCCGGATAGCCCTGGAGTACGTCGCAAACAACAGCGATCCCTTCGCATGGCTGGCCCAGTTCTGACCCGTATCCACATTCCTGATTCGCATCCACCCGTCCTGGAAGGACATACGTTATGACCCACTTGGCATTCATCGGCCTCGGCATCATGGGCTCGCCGATGGCAGTCCACCTGCAGAAGGCCGGCTACGACGTCTCCGGCTACGACCTGGCGCCAGCGGCTGCCGACGCGTTGGTGGCCGTCGGGGGCACCCGTGCCACTTCGATCGCTGAGGCTGTCACCGGTGCTGAGATCGTCACCATCATGGTTCCCGACTCTCCCCAGGTGGAAGAGGTGCTCACCGCGGAGGGTGGCGTCCTGGCGAACGCTTCGCCGGGGACCCTCGTGATCGACTTCTCCAGCATCCGTCCTGATGTCACCGCAAACCTCGCCGCCCGCACCAAGGCCGCCGGGTTCCGCATCATCGATGCCCCCGTCTCTGGGGGCGAGCCGGGTGCGCGGGCCGCGACATTGTCGATCATGGTCGGAGGAGAACCTTCCGACATCGAGGCGGCATGGCCGGTGCTCGAGGCCGTGGGGCAGACGATCGTCCGGGTGGGGCCGAATGGTGCCGGGCAGACGGTCAAGGCCGCCAACCAGCTGATCGTTGCGGCGAACATCGAGGCTCTCTCAGAAGCGGTGGCCTTCCTGGAGGCCTACGGCGTTGACCTGGAGGCCGCGATCACCGTGCTCGGTGGCGGTTTGGCCGGTTCCGCTGTGCTCGACCAGAAGATCCGAAAGATCCTCGACCGCGAGTTCGCGCCCGGTTTCAGAATCGATCTGCATCACAAGGACATGGGCATCGTCACATCGGCCGCGCGCGAGAAAGGCGTGGTCATTCCGCTGGGCGCACTTGTCGCGCAGCTCGTGGCCTCGGCCCGCGCCTGCGGCGACGGCAGCCTGGACCATTCCGCACTGTTCCGCGGAGTGGAGCGGCTGTCGGGACGCAGCCTCGATCAGTCCCGATCATCGTAAACACTCACAAAGAAAAGGAAAGAACGCTATGCCACGAATGCGAGTAGTCGACGCTATCGTCGCGATCCTCGAAATCGAGGGCGCAACTCAGGCATTTGGTGTACCAGGAGCTGCCATCAATCCGCTGTACTCGGCGATGCGTGCCCACGGCGGAATCCACCATGTCCTCGCGCGGCATGTCGAGGGCGCATCACACATGGCCGATGGATATTCGCGTGCCCGCGCAGGCAACATCGGTGTGTGTCTTGGCACCTCCGGGCCCGGAGGAACCGACATGGTCACCGGCCTTTATGCCGCCTGGGCAGACTCAGTGCCTATCCTGTGCATGACCGGGCAAGTACCGCGCGCTGTCCTCGACAAGGAGGATTTCCAAGGAGTGGACATCGCGTCGATCGCGGCACCGGTCACCAAGATGGCGCGGACCATCCTCGAGCCCGGGCAGGCCCCCTCCATCCTGCAGCAGGCTTTTCATCTCATGCGCTCCGGTCGGCCCGGCCCAGTGCTGATCGACCTGCCGCTCGACGTGCAGCTCGCGGAGATCGACTTCGAACCCGGCAACTACCGCTCCCTGCCGCCGTACCGGCCGGCTGCCACCGTTGAGCAGGCCGACGCCGTACTCGACATGATCGTCGCCTCCGAGCGGCCGTTGCTGCTCGCCGGTGGTGGGGTGATCAGTGCGGACGCGGAGGATCTGCTGGTTCGGTTGGCCGAGATCCTCGGCATTCCTGTTGCCTCGACACTGATGGGTTGGGGAGTGATCCCCGACGACCACCGCTTGGCGGTCGGGCTGGTGGGAATCCAGACGGTCCAGCGCTACGCCAATGCGACGTTCCTCGACTCGGACCTCGTGGTCGGGTTCGGCAACCGGTGGGCGAACCGGCACACCGGCGGACTGGAGACCTACCGCAGCGGGCGCCGCTTCGTGCACATCGATATCGAGCCGACTCAGATCGGCCGGATCTTCGCTCCCGACCTCGGTATCGTCTCCGACGCCGGAGCTGCCCTCGAACTCCTCGTGGCCCAGGCCGAGGCACGTCGAGCCAGAGGCGAACTGCCGGACTACAGCGAGTGGGTCGAGCGGACTCTGGAGTATCGGCGCACCCTGCTTCGCAGGGACGACTTCGACGACGTTCCGATCAAGTACATGCGGGTCTGGGGCGAGATGAACAAGGCGTTCGGCGGTCGCTGCCGCTACGTCACGACCATCGGACTGTCGCAGATCTCCGCCGGACAATACCTGCACGTCTACGGACATCGCGGCTGGATCAACGCTGCGCAAGCAGGCCCACTGGGATGGACAGGGCCGGCGGCCATCGGAGTGGCCACGGCGCTCCCGGACGAGCTCGTCGTCGGCGTGAGTGGCGACTACGACTTCCAGTTCTTGATCGAGGAATTGGCAGTCGGCGCGCAGCACAATGTGCCGTACGTGCACGTCCTGGTCAACAACGCCTACCTCGGTCTCATCAGGCAGGCCCAGAACGCCGTGTTCAACATGGACTACCAGGTGCAACTCTCCTTCGAGAACATCAATGCACCCGAGACCGGCGGCTACGGGGTCGATCATGTGCGGGTCGTCGAGGGCCTCGGCTGTCTGGCAAGGAGGGTGCAGCGTCCCGAAGATCTCGCTTCGGCTTTCGCATGGGCGGAAGAGCAGGCGAAGACCCACCGGGTGCCGGTTGTGGTGGAAGTGATCCTCGAGCGCGTCACCAACGTCTCCATGGGCCCGGACCTGGACAAGATCAAAGAGTTCGAACCACTGCCCGAGTAGCTCAACCACCGGACGCGGTTGGGGCTGGGCTCAGTACCACGAGGGAGTGGACTGAGCGGCATCACAAAGAAGTGAATGGCAACGACCCAGAAACAAGAGGAGAAATTTCCCATGAAAATCGTCGTGCTGGAAGGGCTAGCAGTTCCGGAGGAAAAACTGAGGGAAATCGCGAAGCCCATCACTGATCAAGGTCATGAGCTGGTCTTGTTCGAGAAGACAGACGATCTCGATCTGCAGAAGGCTCATGTCAAGGACTGCGAGATCCTGGTGATCGGC
This sequence comes from Brooklawnia cerclae, assembly GCF_011758645.1. Classification (NCBI taxonomy): domain Bacteria; kingdom Bacillati; phylum Actinomycetota; class Actinomycetes; order Propionibacteriales; family Propionibacteriaceae; genus Brooklawnia; species Brooklawnia cerclae. The sequence goes on from NZ_JAAMOZ010000001.1 coordinate 958,693, forward strand.
AACATGCCTCTGGCGAGTGAGGTCATACGAGCCGCAGAGAAACTGCGTTACATTGCGGTGGCGTTCACCGGCTATGATCACGTCGATCTGGAGGCATGCAAAGAGAAGAACATCCAGGTCTCGAATGCGGCCGGATATGCCACCGTTGCCGTCCCGGAACTGACGTTCGGACTGATTCTCGCACTTCTGCGGAACATCGTGGCGACAGATAGCGCCACCAGAAAGGGGCGGACCAAGGCAGGGTACCGGCAGCAGGAAATCTATGGAAAGACCTTCGGGGTGCTAGGCACCGGGGCCATCGGAGCAAGGGTGGCGAGGATCGCGCTTGCGTTCGAGGCCCGGGTGATCGCTCACGACCTCTACGAGAAGGATGATCTCAAGGCGTTGGGCGTCGAGTATGTGCCACTCGATGAATTGCTGGCACAGAGTGACATCGTGACAATCCACAGTCCGCTGTTGCCGAGCACGAAGGGGCTGATCAGCAAGGAAAAGCTGGCGCTGATGAAGCCTACGGCGATATTGGTGAATGCCGCGAGGGGTCCGATCGTGGACATCCAGGCTCTGACTGATTCGTTGCAGGCAGGCACGATATTCGGTGCAGCCTTCGATGTGTTCGACACCGAGCCGCCCCTTGCGCCGGACTATCCCTTCTTGAGTGCTCCTCGCACGGTGGTGACACCTCACATCGGCTTCGCGACGGAAGAAGCCATGGTGAGAAGGGCCCACCTCACTTTCGACGAGAACATCGCGAACTGGCTCAAGGGAGATCTGAAGAATCCGGTGCTGAAGTAGGTGAGGCAGAGGCCGGGGCGATCGTCAATCGCTCTCCGGCACCGCCAACTCTGCGGCGAGTCGTTCCGCTGCCGCCTGCAGTAGCGGAACGGCTTTGTCGCCCAGTGCCGGGTCCACCCGGATTCCCGGGCCGGAGATGGAGATCGCGGTGTGCACCGAGGCATTCGGCACCACTACGGCGTAGCAGCGCACACCGAGTTCCTGCTCACCGTCGTCCACAGCGAAGCCGCGCTCGCGGATCGCGGAGAGTTCGGAGAGCAGAGCATCGACATCAGTGATAGTGCGGCCGGTCTGGGCCGGCAGGCCGGTTCGCCCGACGATCGTCCTGACCTGGGCCTCGGGCAGGCTTGCCAGGATCGCCTTGCCGACTCCGGTGCTATGGGCGAAAACCCGACGGCCCACCTCGGTGAACATGCGCATGGGGTGGGGAGAGGGAACTTGAGCAACGTAGGCCACCATGTCGCCGTCCAGCGTTGCCATGTTCGCTGTCTCGCCGAGTTTGGCCACGAGCTCGGCGAGGAGGGGGCGTGCCCAGTTGCCGGTGAGTTGGGACGCAACCTCTCCGAGCCGGATCAGCCGCGTTCCAAGCGCATATTTACGTGACGGGAGCTGGCGAACGTAGCCGCGGGCAACAAGCGTACGTATCAGTCGATGCAGTGTCGGAGTCGGCAGGTCGAGCTGCTCGGCAAGCTCGCTCAGCCCCATCACCCCACCGGCTTCGGCCATCCGCTCGAGGATGCCGAATGCTCGGTCAACCGACTGTACAAAAGGCGGATGCTCAGCTGTGGCCACTTGTCTCCTCGCGAAGACGAGTACCCGAGACCGGCTACCGGTCTCGGAGGATAGCCACTCGCGCTGCGTTCTCCGCATGTCGAAAGGTTGTGCAATTTTTATGAGGATATCAGGGGCGATGGGTTTCTCAAGCCAGGCGCTCAGCGGTCGGGACCGCGGGGGAAACGCGGAGAGCCGTTATCGCGCCGTCGCGCTGCGGTGGACCGTTCGTGGCGAACGTCCCGGCGTTGTCGGGGCAGGGGACGCCGCATCTGTCGCTCACGTTGTGCCGTGGGTGTTGTGACGGTATTGGTGTGGATCGGAGTGGAAATGGTACGAGTTACGGTGGCTCCCGATTCTTTCAAGGGCAGCGCATCGGCTGTGGAGGCAGCCAAGGCGATGGCGGACGGTTGGCTCGCGGTACGCGGTGCCGACCTCGTCGAGCAGTATCCGATGGCTGACGGCGGGGAAGGCACGCTCGAGGCTTTGGCGGCCGCCCATCCCGAAGCCCAGTGGCGTCGGCTGGGCGTCACCGGACCGGACGGGCGAGAGGTGACCGCCCGGTGGCTATGGCTCCCGGACGGAACCGCTGCTGTCGAGTTGGCCGAGAGCTCAGGCATCACCTACATGGGACGCCTCGATCCGCTGTATTCGACGAGTCGCGGCCTGGGGGAGGTACTGCGGGCTGTCGCTGAGGAACAGCCGACCCAGATCCTGGTGGGGATCGGCGGTTCCGCGTCCACTGATGGCGGTTGGGGAGCCTTGGCTGCTCTGGGACTTCGAGCTTTCGATGCACAGGGGAGGATGCTCGGCCCTGGCGGCGCGAGCCTGGCGGGTGCGGTGCGGGTGGACACGACCGAGTTGGTGCCGCTGCCTCCCGTCACGCTGCTGGCCGACGTCGACAACCCGCTTCTGGGCGAGCGGGGCGCCGCTACGGTGTTCGGCCCGCAGAAGGGTGCCGGCCCGGAGGACGTGGCCGTGTTGGACAACTGTCTGAGCTGTTGGAGCCGAGTACTCGGTGGGGATCCCGATATGCCCGGTGCTGGGGCGGCAGGCGGCGTCGGGTATGGGTTGATGACTGTCTATGGCGCAACACGAGCCCCCGGAGCCGACGTCATCGCCCAGGTCAGCGGGTTGAGCGCGGCTATCGCCGGAACGAACGTGGTGATCACAGGGGAAGGGCGTTTCGACGCCAGTTCGTTGCACGGCAAGGTGGTGGGACACGTGCTGGACATGGTGCGCCGATCGGCGGATCCGGCTCAACTGATCGTGATCGCCGGCCAGATCGACAGCCCGGTGGAGAGAGGATACGCACTCACTGCCGTGGCCGGGAGCGTGGAGTCGGCAATTGCGGACCCGCTCCACTGGATCAGGCGGGCGGCTGCCGACGCCGCTCGGGACTACACGTCGACCGCCGCCGTGCGCTGAGCACGACGGGGTCGGATGCTCGAAGCCGTACTGGCAGTGAGTCGTCGTTCAAACCGACGTCTCGTCCGGTTCCGACGATCACAGCCCCGGATGCTCGTCCCCCGCGTCGTCGTCCGACGGGCTGGCAGGGCTGAAGCCGGTGTTCGCGAAGAGGGCTGCGATGCCGGTGATCTGTTTGAGGCGCAGCAATTCGTCGGTGTCCAAGCCGATGTGGGCGATGATCCACGCGTCGCTCATGCCCGCCTCGACGAGTTCGGCGACCACCTCGGTCATGAGCTCCACGCTGTGGGTGCCGCGGGCGCGGTTGTGGCGGATGGTGGAGGCCATGCGGTGGGGGAGGTCTTCGTCGATGGTGACCACGGGCAGCAGCCCGTGCTCGCGTTCGCGGATGCGCTGCGAGGTGAGCATGACCCTGTAGCGGTGATAGCCATCGACGATCTCGTAGACGTCCTTCCCGGGGAGGTAGGAGCACACGATGGGTTGGGTGTAGCCGTCTTCCCAGATGCTGCGTTCGAGCAGCTTCATCTCGGGTGGGGCGACGATGTTGGGGTTGTAGGCGTTGGCGCGGATCTTCTCCACGGGCACGCCTCTCACGCGGTAGACGGGGGACAGGAAGTCGTCCTCCTCGGTCACGTCAGCACCTCCTGGTACTTCTCCATGGCCGAGCGGCGCCTGTCCTCGTCCTGTTTGGTGGGGCCGAAGCCCATGTACCGGCAGGTGTAGTCGTTGCGCAGGATGGTGATGCACATGCGCTTGTAGGTGGGCAGGGAGGCGAAAGCCCGGATGCCGGGCAGATCGTCGGGGTAGGTGGGGAAGCGGACGATCTCGTGCGGGCGCGTGTAGACGCGCCCGGTGTGCGGGGGGCCGAGATACTCGGCCTGGATGCCGGCAGCCTCAAGCTCACGGACGGTGTCGGTGGGCAGTGCGCCGCCCTTCTCCGTCCAGTAGCGCACCGAGGTGGCGAACTTGGTCAGATAATGCTGCCGGGCCGCGACGGGCAGCGTGTCGAGAAGGAACTTCAGGTACGTCTTCCAGGTGTGCCCCGTCGGCAGAGTGACATTCCTGGCGGCCATGGCCTGGGTGTCGCCGTAGATCGCGGCGAAGTTGGCTCCGTTGACCCGCCCGACCAGCCGTGCCCACAGCTCCGGTTCGATCACCCGGTACAGCTGGAGCTGGCGGATGCCCTGACTGATGAACGGCGAGGCGACCCGCATCAGGTGCGGGGACACGCCCGCCGTGTACATGAGGTCGTACAGATGGTTGTAGGACCACCCGAACAGGGCATGGGCATGCCACACGTCCTCGAGCAACCAGTCGTGGATCGGGTAGACCTTCACCACTCCCGGCGCCATCACAGAGGTCCAGCGCAGCCCGGCGTACATGGCATGCTTGTCCTCGCGGTTGATCGCCGCGTAGCGGTGCAGGGACTCCTGCTGGCGGATGCCGATCAGCACCGCTGTGCGCCGTGCGCCTGTCGTCTCGTGCAGCCAGCGCTCGAAGGCCTCCTGGAAGACGTAGTCCCACACGCCGTCGAAGCGTGGGAAGCCCCTCGGCACGTTCCCGGTGTGGATGACGCCCGAATGGGTGGGCAGCTCGCGCACCCACAGGGCACGCGACTCGGGATCCCAGGGCTTCCAGTGGTCGGCGTACATCGTCGCCGCGCATCCGGCGGCGAACGGCAGGCACACCCGCCACGGCACGGTCAGGTCTCGGTCGGAGGTCATGATCCGGTCCACGTATCGCGTGGTCGCGGTGTACTGGCCCTCGTAGTCCATGTGAAAGACGTGCACCGGGCGGGTGATGGCGTGGGTGCGCATGTAGTCCAGGACCAGATGCAGCATCGCCCCGGAGTCCTTGCCGCCGGAGAATGCCACGATCACGTTGTCGAAGTCGGCGAACACTCGTCCCAGGCGCTCCTGCGCAGCGTCGTACACCGTGCGCCCGCCCGAGGAGATCGACGATGCCCCGCTCCGAACTCTGTCGTCCTGGCTCACGCGAACCCCCTCCAACCAGAGCCGGACGACCGTTCCCGTGGACCGCTTACCCGATGCCCTCATCACTACGCACAGGGCTTCACCTGTGTCCCTCAGCGGACACGACGACGGCCGACAATCCTGTTCCGCACCATACGCCCATCTGACAGTCACCCTCTAGACCTCAGTCGCGCTGGTGTGACGTCGGGGCCGACCCGCTCACGACTGCTCCTGTAGCAGTCGCTCAGGTCTCCTCACGTCTACCGTGGTCTCGTCTCGATTGCTCGCCGTAGCGTGCACGAGGGACCGGCAGCGGATCTTCGGCCTATCTCGTCACCGGACCGGTGACGGAGTGATGGCTGCCGCTCTCACTCGATGAGAGTGGGGCCGGTCGGCTCCCACGGGAGCAGCTCACGGGTGCGCTCACTGGAACCGGTGAGGGTCTGGCCGCACCGCCCTGCTCGTCGGGCCGGTGTTCTTCTGGATCCTCAGCGGAAGGGAGCCGCGAGACCTCGATCCTCGCGACCTGGTGGGGGAGTTCCTCCGCGTCGCGGCGCCTTCATCGAGTTGGACGTAGGGCTCGGTGCGCTTGACCGGGGAACGGAACCCTGGTGCCCCGCAGTTCCCGGGGAGGACGCGTTCACTTCCCCGGGAACTGGTGAGAGTGCTTGTCTCCGCGGTTTTTCACTCAGCGGGGAAGTAGCGCTTGACCACGGTCTCGCGCTCCAGCATCTCCTTGTTCTGCTTGCGGAACTCGATGAAGTGCGCCGAGACGTTGTGAACCTCTTCGATGGCGGCGACGTCGACCCACTCCTCGACGAAGACGAAGCTGCTCGGGGCTTCGATGTTCTCGTACAGGGTGTAGCTGATGTTGCCTTCTTCCGCCCTGCTCTTCTCGATCATCGTCCTGGCCAGAGCGAGATACGACTCGCGGAACTCCGGCTTCACGGTGATGAGTGCGTTCAGCGTCACAGACATTTTCCGGTCTCCTCTTTCGGGGCTGGCGGGCGGCGGGGTGGAACGCGGAGGCGCCAATGCACGCGAGTGTCTCGTCCTGCTCGGAGGTGTCATCTGCGACGCCGATCGTTCCGAGAAGCATACTGGCGCACGGCCTGCGACTCCGCGCCGCCCGGCCGTCGTCGGCGCGCGGTCACGGCACGAGGCTCGCGGACATCACGTCCAGGCGGTCGTCCTCGTCCTGTGTGTCGGGAACAGTCGTCGGTGTGACGGCGAGGACGACCAGGGCGCCGGCGATGACGGCAAGCCCCGCCCAGCCCACGGCGGAGAGGCGTTCCCCGACGACGATGATCGCGAGGATCGCGGCGACGGCGGGCTCCAGCAGCGTGACCGTCGTGGCGGTGCTCGCCGGCACCCGTGTGAGGCCGAGGCCGAACAGGAGGTAGCCGACGAACATCGGGACCAACGCCATGTACCCCGCGACGAGGAAAGCCCGGGTGGAGGCCAGGAGTGGTGCCCCGGTGACGAGCAGGACGGGCATCAGCAGCGTCCCACCGCCGCCGAACACCGCCCCCATGGAGGCCGAACGGCTGATCCCTTGGGACATCAGGCGACGGACGGTCCACGAATAGGTGGCATAGGTCGCTCCCGCGATCAGGCCGAGGCCGATGCCGACGGCGGCGTGACCGGCCGACGAGGCGAGTCCGTTCATCCTGGACACGCCCAACAAGACGCTGCCGACGACTCCGAGGACCGCCGCGAGCGTCCACCATGCACTCAGGATCCGGCGCTCGACGAGGCGCTCCAGAAGCCCGGACGCGAGCGGCGCCGATGCCAGCGACACCACGGTTCCCACTGCGACCCCGGCGTAGCGCATCGAGCTGTAGAAGGCGAGCGGGTAGATGGCGACGGCGAGCATCCCCACCAGGGCCGTCCGGCCGTTGGTCCGCAGCATGGCCGACTCCGCCCGCAGGGCCGGGACGGCGACCACGGCCTGCAACAGCCCGCCGATGCCGAGCGCAGCCGCGCCGATCGCCAGCGGCCCCACGGTGGGCGCGAACGTCGCAGCCGTCCCGGTGGTGCCCCACAGCAGTGACGCGGCGCTGATGACGGCGATGCCGGTCAGGCGTGCCCGGTTCACAGCGCGCCCAGCAGCGTCGAGGCGATCCGGCGTGCGTGCAGGAGCCGATCGGATCGGCCTTCCAGCCCGGCGCGGCTCATGGCTCCCTCCAACAGGAACGACAGGTGCTCCGCCGTGTCGGTGGCGACGTCCTCCGAGGTCATCGCGCGAAGGTGCTCGACCAGGATGGATTCGACGCACTCCTTGTGCTGCCGCACCGCGTCACGGCCGGGTGATCCGACGGGCAACTCGGCCGCCGCATTGAGCAGGCCACACCCCCGGAAACCGTGCTCATACGCGGCCTCCGCGTGGTCGACGTAGGCGTCGAACACCGCGAGCACCTTCTCCGCGGGCGATGCGGCGTGTTGGACGCGCGCACGGTACAGCCCCAGCCATTCCTGATGACGGGCCTCGATGTAGGCCAGCATCAGTTCCTGCTTCGAGGAGAAGTTGTTGTAGAGGCTCATCTTCGCGACCCCCGCCTCGGCGGTGATCGTGTCGATCCCTGTCGCCACCATGCCGTCGGCATAGAACAACCGGGACGCCGCGTCCAGCAGGCGTTCCCGGGCGGAACCCGCCCCACGCTGTGCAGAGTTCATGTGTGACCCCCTCGTTAGGTAGGTCAGTCTACCTAGCAAAGGAGTAGGGGCGCCACCTGGATCAACGTGTGAGCCACAACCCGAGCATCACCATCGCCAGGCTCAACACCAGCATGAGCAGGCAGTGGGATGCGGTGATCAGCCAGGGACGCTGAGCCGACCCTCCGGTGAGCAGGTTCGCCCCCTCGACACTGGCCGTGCTGAACGTGGTGTAGCCGCCGGCGAGCCCCGTCCCCAGGATGAGCCTCCATTGGTCCCAGCCCAGGTGGGTGGCTGCGAAACCGGTCACCAGGCCGAGGAACAGAGAGCCTGTGACGTTGATCAGGAACGTCCCGACCGGCAGGGGAAGCTTGTTCACGCGGCCGATGAGGCCGTCGAGGACGAAGCGCAGGACGGCTCCCAGACCGCCGGCGATGGCGACTCCGAGCACGATCATTCGGCATCCCCCTCGTCTGTTGCCGGCTGGACGATGTGCTGTGCGAGCGTCGCGCCGACCCATGCACAGGCGATGCCCAGCACGACGCTGGTTAGTGCGTAGGCGGTCCCGATGGCGATCTGGTCAGCGCGAATGAGCTGGGTCGCTTCCAACGCGAACGCACTGTAGGTCGTATACCCGCCGATGACGCCGGTGCCGCCGCCGATCCGGGCGAGCTGGCGCCACCCCGCGTCCGGGCCACTGAGTGCCAGCGCGCGATAGCCGAACCCGAGGACCAGTGACCCACTGAGGTTGATGAGAAAGGTCGGCCACGGCCACGCGACGTCAGGATTCGCGAAGGCGTCCTCGAGAAGGTAGCGCACCGTGGCGCCGATGGCTCCGCCGACGAACACGGCGAGCAGATACCGCGCCTGGGCGAACGGCGGGCGCGTCACCCTCGCGCCCGCCGTCGTCGCGGCGTCGTCCGCCTCCGTGTTGTCGTCCGATCGTGTCGTCGCGGGTGTCATGCGATCCTGTTGCTCCAATCGGTGACCGCCAGAGGGACGATCAACACGGGCCGGTGCTGGTGATGCGCGAGCCTGGCCGCGACGGATCCCTCGATGAACTCACGGGTCGTCGCGGCAACGCCGGGGGCGCGTGTGCCGACCACGATCGCGGACGCGTCCACCGCCCTCGCAAGATGGGTGAGCGCACGGTCGGGCGCCCCGGCAAGATACCGGAACTCCCAGTCGGTGCCGATGGGATCGAGCAGCGCGTGCAGTCCCGATTCCAGCGCGTCCCGGCGTCGCAGCCACTCGTCGTCGCCGCTGTCCGGGTCGAGTGCGGCGTGCCGCACCGAGCCGTCCGTGTGCTCCTCGATGGTGATCCGCGAGGTGTCCACGAAGGCGA